>NZ_JBWKOO010000008.1:103855-213573 GCF_059416125.1 Stenotrophomonas sp. GW821-FHT09E08 | reverse complement strand
ACCTAGAGCCGAACGGTCGCCCGCGCCGGGCTCTCGGCACCTAAGGTGCCAGAGTCGCAAGAGATAAGAGCCGAGCCGATGCTCGGCTCAATGCGGGCCGGAACCGCAGCCGAGCATGGGCTCGGCTCTACAAGTGCACGGCGGGATCCGCGTCAATACAGGATGCGCGTGCGCAGCGTACCCGGAATCGCGGCCAGCTCGTCGCGCACCGCAGCAGCCTGTTCCTCGCTGGCGGTGATATCGATCACCACGTAGCCCACCTTCGGGTCGGTGCGCAGGAACTGGCCGTCGATGTTGACGTTGTGGCGCGAGAAGATCTCGTTGACCTTGGACAGCACGCCCGGCACGTTCTGGTGGATGTGCAGCAGGCGCAGGCTATCGGCGTGCTCGGGCAGGGTCACTTCCGGGAAGTTGACCGCCGACAGCGTGCTGCCGTTGTCGCTGTAGCGCACCAGCTTGGCCGCTACTTCAATGCCGATGTTGTCCTGTGCTTCCAGCGTACTGCCCCCCACGTGCGGGGTCAGGATCACATTGTCGTGGCGGGTCAGCGGCGATTCGAAGATATCACCGTTGCCCTTCGGTTCGACCGGGAACACGTCCAGCGCTGCGCCGCCGAGGTGGCCGCTGGCCAGGGCTGCATCCAGCGCATCGATGTCGACCACGGTGCCGCGCGCGGCGTTGATCAGGTGCGCGCCCTTGCGCATCTTCGCCAGCTCGGTGCTGCCGATCATCCACTGTGTGGACGGGGTTTCCGGCACATGCAGGGTGACGATGTCGGCGCGTGCCAGCAGGTCGTCCAGGCTGGCGGCCGCACGGGCATTGCCCAGTGACAGCTTGGTTTCCACGTCGTGGAAGATCACCTGCATGCCCAGCGATTCGGCCAGCACACCCACCTGGGTGCCGATGTGGCCATAGCCGATGATGCCCAGTGTCTTGCCGCGCACCTCATGGCTGCCGCTGGCCGACTTCGACCAGCCGCCGCGATGGCATTCGGCGTTCTTCTGCGGAATGCCGCGGGTCAGCATGATCGCCTCGGCGATCACCAGTTCAGCCACGCTGCGGGTATTGGAGTAGGGCGCGTTGAACACCGGGATGCCGGCCAGCTCGGCTGCGTCCAGGTCGACCTGGTTGGTGCCGATGCAGAAGCAGCCCACTGCGATCAGGCGCTTGGCCTCGGCCAGCACTTCGGCACTGAGCTGGGTGCGCGAACGGATGCCGACGATGTGTGCCTCGGCGATGCGTGCCTTCAGTTCGTCCTCGGGCAGCGCCTTGGTGTGCGCTTCGATCTGGCTGTAGCCGGCGGCGCTGAACACCTCCACGGCGGTCTGGCTGACCCCCTCCAGCAACAGCACACGGATATCCTGCTTCGGGAACGAGGTCTTCTTCGGCGACATGGGGCAACACGGCCAGTGGGACAGGGGCTGACCACTATGCCAGATCGTGTCGCCCATGGTGCAGTGCGCAATTGGTTGCATCCGTAGCTATCTGCACGGCTGCGGGGGCTGGACGCTGGCGCGTGCCACTGGCACGCTTACCCGTTCTTCACGCACCGCGCTGGACCGTCATGACTGATTCCCGCATTGCCTCGCTGCAGCAGGCCTGTCCCGGCCTGAAGCTGAAGACCGACCCGGCCGACCTGGAACATTACGGGCGCGACTGGACCCGGCGCTGGACGCCGGCGCCGCTGGCTATCGCGCTGCCGGCCACGGTCGAGGAAGTGCAGGTGGTGATGCGCTGGAGCGCAGGCGAGGGCGTGGCCGTGGTGCCGTCCGGTGGCCGCACCGGCCTTTCCGGTGGCGCGGTGGCTGCCAACGGCGAGCTGGTGCTCAGCCTGGAGCGGATGAACAAGGCGCTGGCCTACGACGCGGTCGATCGCACCCTGGTGGTGCAGGCCGGCATGCCGCTGGAAGCCGTGCACAACGCCGCGCTGGACCACGGCCTGATCTACCCGGTGGATTTTGCCGCGCGCGGGTCCTGCACGATCGGCGGCAACATCGCCACCAATGCCGGCGGCATCCGCGTGATCCGCTACGGCAACACCCGCGAGTGGATCGCCGGGCTGAAGGTGGTCACGGCTGATGGCGAGTTGCTGGAGCTCAACAAGGGCCTGATCAAGAACTCCAGCGGATATGACTTCCGCCAGCTGCTGATCGGCTCGGAAGGCACGCTGGGCGTGATCGTCGAGGCGACGGTGAAACTGACCGACCCTCCGCCGGCCAGCAACGTGATGCTGTTGGCACTGCCCAGCTTCGACGTGCTGATGCAGGTATTCGCCGCGTTCCGCGCACGCCTGCAGCTGCAGGCCTTCGAGTTCTTCACCGACCGGGCACTGGAGCACGTGCTGGCACATGGCGCACAGGCGCCGTTCGACGAAGTGCACCCGTATTACGTGGTGACCGAGTTCGCGGCCGGCGACGAGGCTCAGGAAGCGGCGGCGATGGCGGCCTTCGAGGACTGCATGGGTAATGGCTGGGTCAGCGACGGCGTGATCAGTGCCAGCGACGCCCAGGCCGCGCAGCTGTGGCGCCTGCGCGAGGGCATCACCGAATCGCTGGCGCGCTACAAACCCTACAAGAACGACGTTTCAGTGCGGATCTCGGCGATGCCGGCGTTCCTGGCCGAGACCCAGGCGCTGATCGGGCAGGCCTATCCGCATTTCGACGTGGTCTGGTTCGGCCATATCGGTGACGGCAATCTGCACATCAATGTGCTCAAACCCGACGACACCAGTGACGCTGATTTCGTGGCGCAATGCGAGCACGTAACCAAGCTGCTGGCACAGGTGCTGGCCCGCTTCGATGGCAGCATCTCGGCCGAGCACGGTATCGGTCTGGTCAAGAAGGGCTACCTAGACAGCACCCGCGGCCCGGCCGAGATCGCGCTGATGAAGGCGGTCAAACGCGCGTTCGATCCCCAAGCGCGGCTGAATCCCGGCAAGCTGTTCGACCTCTGAGTCGGGCAATTCCTTCACGTACCCGCTACGCTCCACGCACCTTCACAACCGGCTTCGAACCGATGACCCGTCCGCTCCTGCTGCTCGCCCTGCTGTCCCTGCCGCTGGCCGGCTTCGCTTCCAGCTTCGCTGGCACTTCGGCCGGCTCGGCCACCGGTGCGTCCTCCGGTTCGTCGGGCAGCAGCTCGGGCGATGACAAGGTGGTACTGGCTGCGCGCGACGATGCGGCTGCGTTCGTCGCCAGCGACGGCCAGATCCGTGGCGCCCGCCTGCAGGCGGCGCTGGTCCACCTGCGCGAGCAGAGCACCGCCGCACAGCAGCAGAGCGACCTGGAACTGGCCCGCACCCTGCTGGCGCGTTGATCCGGGCCGCATGACACCCGTGTTGAATGCCGCCGGGCATCGCCCGGCGCCACCGAAACGCGGGTGGCTTGTCGCATTGGCGTGGCTGGGCATTCCCGCGGCATATGCCGCTGACCGCCTGCAGCTGGACCCTGCCGGTCTCGACCCGGCGCAGCAGCAGCTCGCCCTCCAGACCCTGGCCGACGTGCAGTCGCTATTGCCGCAAGGCCTGCTGCACGCCTTGCCTGCGCAGGTACGGGTGGCCTGGCGCGATGACCTGCCGGATGACGTGCACGGCCGAACCTTCGCCGGTCACATCGCGCTGCGCCGCGAGTTGCTGGATGACGGCATGCCCGGCGCCCGCCGTGCGCGCCGCAGTGCGTTGGTACACGAGCTGACCCATGTTGCCGACCGCAGTGGCGCGAACTGGTCGCGCAGTGCGCGTTGGCGGGACCTGGCGGGGTGGCAGCGCAAGCCGTGGCACCTCGGCCGTGGTGACAACGACTTCCGTGACCGTAGTCCGGATGCCTATGAACTGAAAAGTCCGGCCGAGTATCTGGCGGTGAACGCCGAGCATTTCGTGCTCGACAGTGAGTTCGCCTGCCGGCGACCGGCGCTGGCGCAGTGGTACCAGGCGCATTTTGGAGCGCCGCCTTCGCTGCCTCAGCCGCACTGCTCTACGACAATGCCGTTGCTGCAGGCCGAACCGGAAGAGGGCGCTGCATCGCTGCTGCAACTTGACCCGGCACGCGTCTACGCGGTGGATTACCTGTTTGCCGAAGGCAGTGCCCAGCCGATGAGCCGCTGGGGCCACAGCATGCTGAGGTTGGTGATCTGCCGGCCTGGCCGTGCGCCGGGGCCGGACTGTCGCCTGGACCTGGAGTACCACCGGGTACTGTCGTTCCGTGCGTTCGTCGGTGACGTGCAGATTTCCAACTGGCGTGGGCTGACCGGCGGTTATCCCTCGCGGCTGTTCGTGCTTCCGCTGCAGCAGGTTGTGGACGAGTACACCAAGGTCGAGCTGCGCGGGTTGCAATCGCTGCCGTTGCAGTTGGAGCGCAGCGAGATCGCCAGCCTGCTTGAGCGCACAGCACAGGTGCACTGGAGCTACGACGGGCGCTACTACTTCGTCAGCAACAACTGCGCGGTGGAAACCGCAAAGCTGTTGCAGGCCGGCGTGCCGAGGTTGGGCGAGGCAGGCCTGGCCCAGCTCAGCCCGCGTGGGTTGAAGCGGCGGCTGTCGCGGCTGCAGGTACTGGATGAGCAGGTGCTGGCTGATCGCGATTCAGCACAGGCGCAGGGTTACTACTTCGCCTCGGCACGCGACCACTACCAGCAGTTGTTCGGCGTGGCGGCAGCCCGGCTGGCATTGCCCGCACGTGATGTACGCGGCTGGTTGAAGCTGCCTGCACAGCAACGGGCACCGTGGTTGCTGAAGGGCGACCTGCGCGCCAGCGCCGGCCTGCTGCTGCTGGAACAGGCCGCACAGCGGCGTGCCGAGCTGCGCGCACGTGACGTGCTCAAGCGCCGGTTGCTGGCCGCGCCCGACAGCGCAGAAACCCGCAGCCTGCGTGGGCTGCTGGAGCAGAGCGGGCAATGGCTGCGGCCGGGCACCCTGCTGCGGGACGCTGGCTACGGGCTGCCGTTGGCTGACGAACAGGCGGTGCTGACCGAGGCCGTGTCCGCCGCCAGCGCACAGGCAGTACCGGCGTGGCAGGCGCTGCGCGTGCAGCTGCGTCAGCAGCTGCCGGTGAAGCAACGCGATGAGATGGATGCGATCGATGCCAACCTGGCCAGGCTCGGCGCGCATCTGCGCGAACAGGCCGCTGCACCGGCTACTGGCGCGGCAGTTCGATGACGAAACGGCTGCCGCCGGCACTGCCCGGCGAGCAGTAGACGCGGCCGCCGTGCGCGTCTGCGATGGCCTTGACCACCGCCAGACCCAGCCCGCTGCCGCCGCCCTGGCGTGAGCGCGAGCCATCGGCGCGCATGAACGGGGTGAAGATATCGGCGTGCAAGGCCGGGTCGATGCCCGGGCCCTCGTCCTCGATCGCCACCTGCACATGGCCGGGCGTGTCGTGCACAGCAATCCGCACCTTGCCCGGGCTGGCGTAGCGGCGCGCGTTCTCCAGCAGTGCCAGCAATGCCTGGCGCAGCCGGGTCGGATCGCAATGGGCTGTGTGCTCCTCGCGGCTGGTTTCCAGTTCCAGCACGAAGCCGGCGGCGCGGAACTGGGGGTCGACCAGGGTCATCACCGAATGCACCTCGGCCACTACGTCGGTGCGCGCGCGGCGTACATCCAGCCGTGCATTGTCGGACAGGCTCAGCACGCGCAGATCTTCGATCAGGCGCGACAGGCCTTCGACCTGGGCAAGCAGGCTGCGGAACTGGGATTCGTCTGGCTGGAAGACTCCTTCGGCCAACCCTTGCAGGCGGCCGCGCAGGATCGTCACCGGTGTCCGCAGCTCATGGGCGATGGCCGCATGCCACATCGAACGTTCGCTCTCCATGTGCTGCAGGCGGCGCGCCATCGCATTGAAATCCTCGACCAGGGTGGCCACTTCGCCCGGCGAGTTTTCCTCGACGCTGGCGCGCGCGCCGAGGTCGCCGCCCGCGAGCGCGCGCACGCTGTCGACCAGTGAATTCAACGGTGACAGGATGCGGTGGGCAAGACGGAACGAGGCGGCGATGGCCAGTGCCAGGCCAGTCAGGATCACGCCGACCATCCATGCCAGTTCGGGGCCGGTCGGCAGCCAGCTTTCCGGCTCATCGGTAGTGCCGGGGAAGAATTCGACCAGCACTGCATACAGCAGCCAAGACGACAGGATCATCATCACGATGACGCCGATCACCATCAGCGACATCGAAACGATGATGTGGCGGCTGAGCCCGGAGCGGCGCAGTCGGGCCATCAGCGGTCGGCCATCAACCGGTAGCCGACACCGCGCACGCTGGCAGGAACGTTGACCATGCCAACTTCATCCAGCTTGCGGCGCAGCTTGCTGACATGGCTGTCGACCGTGCGCTCCAGCGCCTCGCTTTCCGGCAGACATTCGTGCATCAGTTCGCTGCGACTGAAGATGCGGGTCGGCGCCAGCGCCATGCAGTGCAGCAGCTTGAACTCGGTGAGCGTGAGCAGCACCTCGTGGCTGTAGCCTTCGCCCTCGACGTGCACGGCATGGGTGGCCGAATCGATCAGCAGCGGGCCCACGCGCAGTGCGGTGGGCGCGTCCACGCGCGAGGTGCGCAGCGTACGCCGCAGCACGGCACGCACGCGCGCCGCCACTTCGGCGGGATTGAACGGCTTGACCACATAGTCGTCGGCGCCCATGCGCAGCGCGGTCAGCTTGTCCAGGTCCTGGTCCAGTGCAGTCAGCATTATCACTGGCGTCTCGCCGCGCTGGCGCAGCTGGGTCAACACGCTCCATCCATCCAGGCGCGGCAGCTGCACATCGAGCAGGACCAGGTCGGGGCGGGCGCTGCGATGCAGGTCCAGCGCACTGTGGCCGTCGGCGGCACGGAGCGTGCGCAGTCCTTCGCGTTCGAGGTAGGCGGTGAGAATGTCGGCGATCTCGCCCTCATCCTCAACGATCAGGACGAGGGCGGCGAGGGCAGGGGAGGCTTGCATGCGGGGGGCGGGGCCTTAAGGTGCTTGCCTCCATCGTATCTCCACAGTTCCTCCATCGAAACCCCATCATCGCCACGCAGACTGCACGCTTCAGAACCTATCAGCCGCCTGCGCGGCATTGTGCACAACAATGAGAACCTTCAGGACTCCGGTCGCGTTGATCGCGGCCCTCGCCCTGGCCATGACGGCCTGTTCCTCCCCCGACGCCACGCCCGAAGCCGCACCGCGCGTCAGCGTGGTCACTGTCGGCCCGCAGGTGGTGCAGCGTGACGACGAGCTGCCCGGCCGCGTGGCCGCGGTACGTACCGCGCAGATCCGCGCCCAGGTGGGCGGCATCGTGCAACGCCGGCTGTTCGACCAGGGCGCGGAAGTCAGCGCCGGCGAGGCGCTGTTCCAGATCGATCCGGCCGCGTTCAAGGCCGACGTCGATTCGGCATTGGCCGCGCTGCAGCGCAGCGAGGCGGCACTGGGCCGCAGCCGCGTGCAGTCGCAGCGCCTGCAGGCACTGGCCGCCGCACAGGCGGTCAGCCAGCAGCACCGCGACGATGCCAGTGCCGAGTACGAACAGGCCCGTGCCGCGGTGAACGAAGCGCGCGCGATCCTCTCCCGCCGGCAGCTGGACCTGCGCTATGCGACGGTCAGTGCGCCGATTGCCGGCCGCATCGACCAGGCGCTGGTGACCGAAGGTGCGCTGGTCGGCGTGGCCGATACCGAGCCGATGGCGGTGGTACAGCAGATCGACCAGGTCTACGTCGACGTGCGCCAGCCCGCCGCGCAGCTGGAGTCGCTGCAGCGCAGCGCCGCCGGTGGCGGCGAGTTGCCGGTAACCATCATCGGCGCCGCCGGCAAGCCGATGCCTGAGCGCGGACAGCTGCTGTTCTCCGGCATAAACGTCGACGCGCGCACCGGTGACGTGATCCTCCGCATCCTGGTCGACAACCCGGGTCGTCAATTGTTGCCGGGGATGTATGTGCGTGCCCGGGTGCCGCGTGGCGCGCCGACCAGTGCATTGACCGTGCCGCAGCAGGCAGTGCTGCGCAGTGCTGGCGGCCAGGCGTACGCCTGGGTGATCGGTGGCGATGGCAAGGCAGTGATCCGCACGCTGGAGGTCGACGGCAGCGTTGATCGCCAGTGGCTGGTGCGCACGGGCCTGAAAGCGGGCGAGAAGGTGGTGGTCGAGGGCCAGGAGCGCCTGCAGGAAGGCGTGGTGGTCGATGCGCGCGACTGGCGGATGCCGGTCGCCGGCGCCGGTGCGGTGCAGGCCGGCAGCAAGGGCTGAGCCTGTCCCGGTCCAGCCCCTCCAGGAAAAATCCAACATGGCACGTTTCTTCATCGATCGCCCGGTGTTCGCCTGGGTGCTGGCGATCTTCATCATCCTGGCCGGCGTGCTGGCGATTCCGCGCCTTGCGGTGGAGCGCTATCCGGCGGTTGCGCCGCCCAGCGTCAGCATCTACGCCAGCTACCCGGGTGCCAGCCCACAGACATTGAACGATGCGGTGGTCGGCCTGATCGAGCGCGAGCTGTCCAGCGTCAAGCACCTGCTGTACTTCGAATCGTCGGTGGATACCTCCGGTGAGGCCTCGATCACCGCCACGTTCAAGCCTGGCACCAATCCGGAGCTGGCGCAGGTGGACGTGCAGAACCGGATCAAGGCGATCGAGCCGCGCCTGCCGCGCAGCGTGCGACAGAACGGCCTGTTCGTGGAGGCTGCCGATTCCGGCTTCCTGATGCTGGTCGGCCTGCGTTCGCCGGATGCCAGCGTGAGTGAGGCAGCGCTGGGTGACTTCATGGCGCGCAACATCATCGAAGAGCTGCGGCGCATCGATGGCGTCGGCCGTGTGCAGCTGTTCGGTGCCGAGCAGGCGATGCGGGTGTGGCTGGACCCGACCCGGTTGACCGGCTACGGGCTGACCATGGGTGATGTGGCCAGCGCCATCGAGCAGCAGAACCTGGAGATCTCGCCAGGGCGCATCGGTGATTCGCCGGGCGTGCCAGGCCAGCGCATCACCGTGCCGCTCAGCGCCGACGGCCAGCTGTCCACGCCGGAACAGTTCGCGGCGATCGTGCTGCGTGCCGGCGCCGATGGTTCGCGCGTGCTGCTGGGTGACGTCGCCCGCATCGAGCTGGGTGCGCAGAGCTACGCCTGGGGCACCCGCGAGGACGGCCATCCGGCGACGGCGGCCGGCGTGCAGCTGCGCCCCGGAGCCAACGCAGTACGGACCGCCTCGGCGGTGCGCGAGCGCATGGCCGAGCTGGCGCCGCTGCTGCCGCGTGGCGTGCAGTCGAGCATTCCGTTCGACACCGCGCCGTTCGTCAAGATCTCGATCCAGAAGGTGGTGCAGACGCTGCTGGAAGCGATGCTGCTGGTGTTCGCGGTGATGTACCTGTTCCTGCAGAACTGGCGCTACACGCTGATCCCGGCGCTGGTCGCGCCGATCGCGCTGCTCGGCACCTTCGCGGTGATGCTGGCGCTGGGCTTCTCGATCAACGTGCTGACCATGTTCGGCATGGTGCTGGCGATCGGCATCATCGTCGACGACGCGATCGTGGTGGTCGAGGGCGTGGAGCGGATCATGGCCGAGGAAGGCCTGCCGCCGCGCGAGGCGACCATCAAGGCGATGCGCGAGCTGACCGGTGCGGTGATCGGCATCACCCTGGTGCTGACCGCCGTGTTCATCCCGATGGCCTTGGCCAGTGGCTCGGTGGGCGCGATCTACCGTCAGTTCACCGTGGCGATGGCGGTGTCGATCCTGTTCTCGGCGCTGCTCGCGTTGAGCCTGACGCCGGCGTTGTGCGCGACGCTGCTGCGCCCGAACACCCATGGCCACCATGGTCGTGGCGGGCTGTTTGGTGCCTTCAATCGTGGCTTCGAGAGAATGACCGGGCGCTACCAGCGTGGCGTGGCTTCGGTGCTGCAGCGCAGTGGGCGGGTGATGGGCGTGTTCGCCGCACTGGTGGTGGCACTGCTGCTGGGCCTGCACTGGTTGCCGGGTGCGTTCCTGCCAGAAGAAGACCAGGGCTATTTCATGACCTCGATCCAGCTGCCGGCCGAAGCCACCGCCGAGCGCACGCTGGCCGTGGTCGAAGCCTACGAACAGCATGTGGCGTCACGCCCGGGCATCGGCTCCAACCAGTCGATCCTCGGCTACAGCTTCTCCGGTTCCGGCCCGAGCGCGGCACTGACCTATACCATGCTGAAGGACTGGGGCGAGCGTGCAGGGGCCACTGCAGCCGGCGAAGTGGAGGCCGCGCAGAAGGCGATGGCGACGATTGCCGAGGGCGAGGTGATGAGCGTGATGCCGCCGGCCATCGACAGCCTGGGGCGTTCGTCCGGCTTCTCGCTGGCGCTGCAGGCGCGCACCGGGCAGGGCCAGGCAGAGCTGCGCGCGGCCCTGCAGCGGCTGCTGAAACTGGCCGAGGCCAGCCCGCTGCTGTCGGAGGTGCATGCCGATGGCCTGCCGGCCGGCACCAGCGTGCGGCTGGACATCGATCGGGCCAAGGCCGAGGCGATGGGCGTGGGTTTCGCCGATATCAGCAGCACGCTGTCGGCAGCGATGGGCTCGCAGTACGTCAACGACTTCCCCAACAAGGGACGGCTGCAGCAGGTGATCCTGCAGGCCGACGCCTCGCACCGGATGGAACTGGAGGACGTGCTGAAGCTCTACGTGCGCAACAGCGAAGGCGGCATGGTGGCGTTGTCCGAGCTGGTGACCCCGCACTGGACCGAGGCACCGCTGCAGCTGCAGCGCTATCTCGGCTTCCCGGCGCTGAACCTGTCCGGCGCACCGGCCTCCGGCGTGTCGACCGGCCAGGCGATGGCGGAAATGGAGCGCCTGGCCACGCAGCTGCCGTCCGGCTTCGCCCTGCAATGGACCAGCCAGTCGCTGCAGGAACGCGAATCCGGCGCACAGGCGCCGTGGCTGTTGCTGCTGTCGATGCTGGTGGTGTTCCTGGTGCTGGCGGCGCTGTACGAGAGCTGGTCGATTCCGCTGGCGGTGATGCTGGTGGTACCGCTGGGCCTGCTCGGTGCGGTCGTGGCGGTGTTGCTGCGCGACATGCCCAACGACGTGTTCTTCAAGGTCGGCATGATCACGGTGATCGGGCTGTCGGCGAAGAACGCGATCCTCATCGTCGAGTTCGCACGCCAGCTGCAGCAGCAGGGCCGGGGCCTGGTGGAAGCGGCGCTGGAGGCGGCACGGCTGCGCCTGCGGCCGATCGTGATGACCTCGCTGGCGTTCGCGCTGGGCGTGGTGCCGCTGATGCTGTCGCAGGGCGCATCGAAGGAAACCCAGCAGGCGATCGGGACCGGCGTGTTCGGCGGCATGGTCAGCGCGACCGTGCTGGCGGTGTTCTTCGTGCCGGTCTTCTATGTAGTGGTGCAGGGCGCGCGGCAGTGGATCGCGCAGCGCCTGCGCAGACGCCGGCCGACGCCGGAAGGATCCGTGGATGGAACGGAACATCGTTGACGATCTGCATGAACTGCAATTGAGGGCGCTGGAGCAGCGCCTGTGCGAAGCGCTGTTGGGCGATGATCACGATGCGCTGACCGCGCTGGTATCGCCGGCCTTGTTCATGATGGACGGGCAGGGTGGGCGCATGCTCGACCTGCCGTGGTTGCGCGAGTGGCTGGGCGGCCGCCTGCAGGTGCATGGCCTGCAGTCCTGCGCGACGGAAACGCTGCTGTGTGGCCGCTTGGCGCTGCTGTCCAGCGACGTGCGCTTGTCGGTGCGTGAGCAGGGCCAGGAG
Organism: Stenotrophomonas sp. GW821-FHT09E08; assembly: GCF_059416125.1. NCBI lineage: Bacteria > Pseudomonadati > Pseudomonadota > Gammaproteobacteria > Lysobacterales > Lysobacteraceae > Stenotrophomonas > Stenotrophomonas sp. GW821-FHT09E08. Next base: position 201,905 of record NZ_JBWKOO010000008.1, on the reverse strand, counting down.
CGCGAGCTGAAACTGCGCCTGCTGCGGGTCTGGACCTGCAGTTCCGGCGGCAGCGGCGCACAGTTGCTGTCGATGGCGGTGCTGGCCGCATGAACGCGGTCAGGCCGCTTTCAGGCCCCGCTCACCGGCAGGTGGTAGGGTCGAACATCTATGTAGTGTCGACAAGGAGTCGAGCCATGCGTGTAGTTCCCAGTCTGTTGGCAGCCTCCCTGGGGTTGGTGCTGGCCGCGTGCCAGCCGGCCCAGCCGCCCGTCGCGGGCAGCAGCAACCCCGAACCGGCTGCTCCTCAGCCAGGCGCCAGTACCGGCGCCAGTGTCGGTAGCGAGACCACCTATCGCTGTGGCGATCTGGACGTGCGCGCGACCTTCAATGGCGAGGATGCGGCCACGGTGGTGATCGGCGACCGTACCTTCGCCATGACCTCCGAGCGTGCGGCTTCCGGCGCCAAGTACGGTGATGGCCAGGACAACACCTTCTGGACCAAGGGCAGCGATGACGGCCTGCTGAGCCTGAAGGGTGAGGCCGACCGCGAGTGCCATGCGGTGGAAGCCACCGAGGGCGATGGCAGCGCCGGCAATGCCGCGTTCCGTGCCACCGGCAACGAGCCGGGCTGGCTGGCCATCGTTGACGGCGACACGCCCGGCCTGCAGGTGGAAGTCGACTACGGCGAGCGTCGCTTCGACGTCGCCAAGCCCACCGAAGGTGCTGACGGCTGGAGCGGCAAGGCGTCCGATGGCACCGACGTCAAGCTCAGCTTCCAGCGTACTACCTGCCAGGACGACATGAGTGGCGAGGCGTTCGATGCCAAGGTGAACCTGACCATCGGCACCCGCCAGTATCACGGCTGCGGCAATTTCGGCGCGAAGTAACGCGTGATTGCGCGGATCGGTGGCGCCGGGCGATGCTCGGCGTTGATCGATCAGCCTTCGCAGGGCTTCAGGTCGAGATCGAAGTCCAGGTCATAGCGGCTGTTGATCCCGATCAGCGCTTCGCGGACAGCGCAGTCGCCGCGATGACGCGCGACCAGATCGGTGAAAATCTTCTTGCGGCCCTCGCAGTACTTGGCGCTGGCCTCTTCCAGTTCGCGGCGACGCTCGTCGTCGTACGGCTCTTCGCCAGCGAAGTGCTGGCAGGTGTTCTCGCGCGCGAGGAAGGCCTGCACGTCGGTCGGCATCGCGCAGTAGATGCGCACGTCGTCGACGTCATACACGTCCTCCGATACCGGGCAGCCTGCGGCTGCGCGTGCCTTGTCCAGTTCCTCATCGCCCGAGGACAGCTCGGCAGTGGGCTCCGCTTCGGCGGTAGCCTCCACGGCGGCCAGTGCCTCCACCGCCGGTGCGGCCGTCACGGCCGGTTCGACCGGTGCGGTCTTCGGCGCAGCATCGGCCGTGCTGTCCGTTGCCTGCGGCGAACACGCCGCAAGCAGGGACAGGCAACCGATCAGCGCAAGGCGCTTAGTCGGCACGGCCAGCGAATTCGCCGGTGGCGGTGTTCACCAGCACGCGCTCGCCGTTGACGATGTACTCCGGCACCATGATTTCGATGCCGGTGTTGAGCTTGGCCGGCTTCGGGCGCTTGGTGGCGGTGCCACCCTTCAATTCCGGTGGCGTCTCGATCACTTCCAGCACCACCGAGGCCGGCAGCTGGATCGCCACCGGCTGCTCATCGATCACCTGCACGTAGATGCCGGTCAGGCCGTCGGTGATGTAGCCGGCGTCGTCGCCGATCACGTCCGCGTCCAGGGTGTAGGGGGTGTAGTCCTCGTCATCGAGGAACACGAACGCATCGCCGTCCTTGTACGAATAGGTGGACTGGCGGCGCAGCAGTTCGACCTCGACCAGGTTGTCGTCGGCATCGAAGCTGGCGTCGAGCTTGTTGCCGCCCGGCACGCTGTACATGATGAAGCGGAAGCGGACGTTGCCGCCGCGACCCTGCGGCGAGCTGCGCTCGATGTCGCGGATCTGGTACACGCCGTTGTTGAACTCGACGACGTTGCCCTTCTTGATGTCGTTGGCTTTCATGGTGATCTAGGTCGTTGGGGGAGGGCGCCGTCCCGGCGCCCGGGGGGAATCACTTCGGAGCGAGCCGGGTAGCGCCGTCCAGGCGGATGGTCTCGCCGTTGAGGTAGGTGTTGCCGAGGATGAAGCCGACCAGGCCGGCGAAGTCTTCCGGCTTGCCCAGGCGCGACGGGAACGGGATCGAGGCGGCCAGCGATTGCTGCACGGCTTCGGGCATGCCGTCGACCATCGGTGTCCAGAACACGCCCGGGGCGATAGTATTGACGCGGATGCCGAAGCGCGACAGTTCGCGCGCCATCGGCAGCGTCATCGACACCACGCCGCCCTTGCTGGCGGCATACGCGGCCTGGCCGATCTGGCCTTCGTAGGCAGCGATGCTGGCGGTGTTGATGATCACGCCGCGCTCGCCGTCCACGCCGGCTTCGTTGTGCTGCATGCGGTTGGCCGCAGCCTTGGCGATGTTGAAGCTGCCGACCAGGTTCACCATCACTGTGCCCTGGAAGCCGGCAAGCGGCATCGGGCCCTCCTTGCCGAGTACGCGGCCGGCACCGAGGATGCCGGCGCAGTTCATCGCGACGTTCAGGCCACCCAGGAAGTCGTGGGCCTGGTCGATGGCCGCAGCCACGGCTGCCTCATCGCTGACGTTGACGTTGAAATAGCGGGCCTTGTCGGCACCCAGCCCGGCAACGGCGGCAGCACCCTTGTCGTCGTTGAGGTCGAACAGGGCCACCTTGCCGCCCTGGGCGACGAGGTGCTGGGCCACGGCCAGGCCGAGGCCGGAGACGCCGCCAGTGATCACGGCACGTACGGAAGACAGCTGCATTGAACGGTCCTGCAGGTTCGAGAACCGCCGATTCTAACGGAAGCCGCGACCGCCGCTGTTGTGCACTGCGCCGCCTTTGCGGGGCGGCGCAGTGCGGTGGTCAACCGGCCGTGGCCAGCGCCTGCCCGGTGCGGCTGGCAGTGGCGCGGCCGAGCAGGCCGGCCAGCCAGCGGCCGGTCTCGGCCAGTGCCGGCAGGTCCACGCCGCTGTCCAGGCCCAGGCCCTGCAGCAGGTAGACCACGTCTTCGCTGGCGACATTGCCGCTGGCGCCCTTCGCATACGGGCAGCCACCGGCGCCGGACACGGCGCTGTCGACCACGCGCACGCCTTCTTCCAGGCAGGTGGCGATGTTGGCGATGGCCTGGCCGTAGGTGTCGTGGAAATGCACGGCCAGCGCCTCCATCGGGATCTCGGCAGCGACCGCCTGCAGCATCGCCCGTGCCTTGCGCGGGGTGCCGACGCCGATGGTGTCGCCCAGCGAGATTTCGTAACAGCCCATCTGGTGCAGGGCGCGTGCCACGCGCACCACGTCGGCCAGCGGTACCTCGCCCTGATAAGGGCAGCCGAGCACGGTGGAGACGTAGCCACGTACGCGCACGCCATCGGCGGCGGCGCGGCGCAGGATCGGCTCGAAGCGGGCCAGCGACTCGTCGATGCCGGCATTGGTGTTGGTGCGGTTGAAGGCTTCGGACGCGGCGGTGAACACCGCCACTTCCTCCACGCCCACCGCACGGGCGCGGTCGTAACCCTGTTCGTTCGGGACTAGCACCGGGTAGTGGATGCCCGGCCGGCGCTGGATGCCGGCATAGACCTCGGCGGCGTCGGCCAGCTGCGGGACCCACTTTGGGCTGACGAAGCTGGTCGCCTCGATGCTGCGCAGGCCAGTGGCCGACAGGCGGTTGATCAGTTCGATCTTGTCGGCGGTGGAGACCGACTGCTTTTCGTTCTGCAGGCCGTCACGCGGGCCGACCTCGACGATGCGGACGTAGTCGCTCATGCGGCCACCTCGCTGACGGGGCGATGGCAGACCGCTTCGATGTTGTTGCCATCAGGGTCGAGCACGAAGGCGCCGTAGTAATCCGGGTGGTACCACGGGCGCAGACCCGGGGCACCGTTATCGCGGCCACCCGCGGCGAGCGCGGCGGCATGGAAGGCGTCCACCTGCGCGCGGCTGGCGCAGGCGAAGGCCACGTGCACGCCGTGGCTGGCGGTGCCGCCATTGCCAAGCCAGAAGAACGGCTTGCCGTCGCTGCCGAAGCCGATGTGGTCGTGGGCGCCGGTCTGTTCGGCGGTGACTTCCATCACCACGCCGATCTGCAGCGGTGCCAGTGCCTGCAGGAAGAAGGTCTTGCTGCGCGCCAGGTCGGCGCTGGTCAAACCAAGATGATCGAGCATGTTCAGGCTTCCGTGACCCAATGGGGGGCGCGCTTGTCGAGGAAGGCGCCCAGGCCCTCCTGGCCCTCGGCGGACACCCGCAGGCGCGCGATCAGGGCGGCATTATCGCGATCCAGGGCATCGCGGTCATGGCTGTCGCGGACCTGCCGCACCAGCTGTTTCGCTGACGACGAGGCGATCGGGCCGGCCTTGTCGAGCAGGGCCAGCTGGCGCTGCACAGCCTCGTCCAGGCGTTCCGGCTCGACCAGCTGGTGGACCAGGCCGATGCGCAGCGCGGTCTCGGCGTCGAAATGCTCGCCGGTGGCGAACCAGCGACGGGCCTGGCGCGGGCCGATGGCCTCGATCACATAGGGCGAGATCACCGCCGGCAGCAGGCCGAGACGGCTTTCAGTCAGGCCGAAGCGGGCCGAGCTGCTGGCGATGGCGATGTCGCAGCAGGCGACCAGGCCGACGCCACCGCCAAAGGCCGCGCCGTGGACCCGGGCCAGGGTCGGCTTGGGCAGTTCGTCCAGGGTACGCATCAGCCGTGCCAGCGCCAGCGAGTCCTCGCGGTTGTCGGCCTCGCTGGCGGCAGCCATACCGCGCATCCACTGCATGTCGGCACCGGCCGAGAATGAAGCACCGTGCCCGGCCACCACCACCGCGCGTACCGTGCTGTCGCGTCCGGCGGCTTCGAGTGCGGCGGTCAGCCGCGCTATCAGGCCGGCGTCAAAGGCGTTGTGCAGCTCCGGCCGGTTCAGCCAGAGGGTGAGGACGGCGCCACTGCGCTCGATCTGCAAAGCATCGTTCATGGGATTCCAGGGTCACTCCATACCTGTATGGATCATAGCGGGCCATTGGTCATGGGCCATGACGCGACGCGGGAATGTTAGAATCGAGAACCATTTACATCCAGCAGAGAATACGCTAGATGACGCTGTCCGAACTGCCGCTGCACACCTCGGCCGTGGTCGAGTCCGTGCAGGACCTCCATGCCAACGATGCCATCGCCCGTCGCCTGCGCGAGCTGGGTTTCGTGAAGGGCGAGGAAGTGCGCCTGGTGGCCAAGGGCCCGGTCGGTGGCGAGCCGCTGCTGGTGCAGGTCGGGTTCACTCGCTTCGCGCTGCGGATCAGTGAAGCCAAGCGCGTCGTGGTCGACGCCAACCGCCAGGAGCGTCGCGCATGACCGCTGCAGCCTCTACCGCACCGCTGCGCATTGCGCTGGTCGGTAACCCCAACAGCGGCAAGACCGCGCTGTTCAACCAGCTGACCGGCAGCCGCCAGAAGGTCGCCAACTACACCGGTGTCACCGTCGAGCGCAAGGAAGGCCGCCTGCGCGCGCCGTCTGGCCGTGAATTCGCAGTACTTGACCTGCCGGGCGCCTACAGCCTGCATCCGGCCAGCCTGGACGAGGCGATCACCCGTGATCTGTGCCGGGGCTTCTACCCGGGCGAAGCCGCACCGGACGTGCTGCTGTGCGTGATCGATGCCACCAACCTTCGCCTGCACCTGCGTTTCGCGCTGGAACTGCGCGAGCTGGGCAAGCCGATGGTGGTGGCGCTGAACATGGTCGATGCGGCCCAGCGCCGCGGCATCCAGGTGGATGTGGCCGCGCTGGAGCGCGAGTTGGGCGTGCCGGTGGTGGAGACCGTGGCGGTACGCAAGCAGGGTGCCAAGGCCCTGGTCGAGCGCCTCGACGCGATGGTGCCGCACCTGGACGCACCGGTGCCCGGCCCGGAGGGCGGCATCGACTACCACGCCAAGGTGCGCGAGATCCTGTCGGTGGCCGTGCGCATGCCGGCGCGCACTGCGAAGATCGACGACGCGCTGGACCGCTGGCTGCTGCACCCGGTGTTCGGCCTGATCAGCCTGGCGGTGGTGATGTTCCTGATCTTCCAGGCGGTGTACGCCTGGGCAACACCGTTGATGGACGGTATCGAGGCCGGTTTCGCTTGGCTTGGTGCCTTCGTCGGCAGCGTGCTGCCCGAAGGTCCGCTGGCCAGCCTGCTGACCGATGGCATCATCGCCGGCGTCGGTGGCGTGGTGGTGTTCCTTCCGCAGATCCTGATCCTGTTCTTCTTCATCCTGGTGCTGGAGGAATCCGGCTACCTGCCGCGTGCGGCGTTCCTGCTCGACCGCATGATGGCGGCCGCAGGCCTGTCCGGTCGCTCGTTCATCCCGCTGCTGTCCAGTTTCGCCTGCGCGGTGCCGGGCATCATGTCCACGCGCAGCATCCAGGACCCGCGTGACCGCCTGGCCACGATCCTGGTCGCGCCGCTGATGACCTGCTCGGCGCGCCTGCCGGTGTATGCGCTGCTGATTGGTGCGTTCATTCCGCAGAAGACGGTGTGGGGCGTGTTCAACCAGCAGGGCCTGGTGCTGTTCGGCCTGTATGCGGCCGGCATCCTCAGTGCGCTGGCGATGTCGTGGATCATGAAGAAGTGGCGCCGCGACAAGAGCGAGCACCCGCTGATGCTGGAGCTGCCGTCGTACCGCCTGCCGCATGTGCGCGACCTGGCGGTGGGCCTGTACGAGCGCGGCATGATCTTCCTCAAGCGCGTCGGCGGCATCATCCTGGCGCTGACCATCCTGCTGTGGGTGCTGCTGTCGTTCCCGGCGGCCCCGGTCGGCGCCACCATGCCGGCCATCGATTACAGCTACGCCGGCCAGATAGGCCATGCGATGGCGGTGTTCTTTGCGCCGCTGGGCTTCAACTGGCAGATCTGCATTGCGCTGATTCCGGGCCTGGCCGCGCGCGAAGTGGCGGTGTCCTCGCTGGCCACCGTGTACGCGCTGTCGGCGGCCGATGACGATGCCGCCAGCCAGGCACTGACCCCGCTGATCAGCGACGGCTGGTCGCTGGCCACCGCGCTGTCGCTGCTGGTCTGGTACATCTACGCCCCGATGTGCATCTCGACGCTGGCCACCATCAAGCGCGAGACCAATTCGTGGAAGACGATGGCCTTCTCGGCGTTCTACCTGTTTGCTGCGGCCTACGTGGCGGCGCTGATCACCTACCAGGTGACCAAGGCGCTGGGGGGCGGCTGATGGACGGCGGACTGCTGCTGCAGTACCTGATCATTGCGGTGGCCGTGCTGGTCAGTGCCTGGGTGGTGTTGAAGAAGCAGTTCCCCGGCACCGTGCGCAAGCTGCGTGGCGCGCTGGCGCTGGCCCTGCTGAAGCCGGACCGCGCCGCCTGGATGCAGGCGCTGGGGCGAAAGATCGCGCCACCAGCGAGCGGAGGCAGTGGCGCCTGTGGCGGTTGCGACAGCTGCGGACCGTCGCCGCCCAAACAGCACTGACTCTGCCTTGGTAGGTGCGAGCCTTCGGCCGGTAGGTGCGGGCCTTCGCCCTGTGGGTGCTGACTTCGCCCGGTGGGTGCGGACTTCGCCCGGTGGGTGCGAACCTTGGTTCGCACGCTTTCCGGGGTTCAGACCTCCCTGCGGATGATTGCCCGGAAGCTTCCATCCTGATTCAATCGCCGCACCGACTCCCGGTCTCCATGGGTTGTCGCGAAGCTCGCCACGTCGGCAAGGGCGCCGAGCAGCAGGCATTTCATCGCATCGCGATTGCCGGCCTCCAGCAGATCATCAAGATCCTGCTGGATGAAGGCCCGGCGCAGGCCTGGCGTCGCTTCGATCCGCCAGTCGACATGGGGCGTAGGAATGCTGGAGCGGTACCTGAAAGCCGTTTCAAGATCGTCAGGTGCAAGGGGATACTCGAGCAGCTCTGGAAAGTAGAGCCCGGCATTCACATAGAAGCCCCGGCTTTCACTGGCGCGTTGGTGATTCACGACAAGCAGGGCGGCATCCAGCAAGCGGTAGCGGGTCGTCGACGTGCCGGCAAAGCCGGTCTTCCTGGCGCACTTGCTAAAGACAGTCGAGGATTTCATGGGCTTTGCCTGGGCCGGAAGAGGGCTCTCAGCCTTTAGGTGCAGCGCCTTGGGGTCAATTGGCAAACGCGACACGCGCAACGAGCGCCGCAGGTAGGTGCAAACCTTCCAGGTGGGTGCAAATCCTCGCCCCAGGTGGGTGCGAACCTTGGTTCGCACGCTTTACCCATGGCTGCGGATCTACCCGGCCCGCGCTCCCAGCTCCGCTGCCAGTGCCAGCCATTTGTTGCGTTGCGCCGGGCTGCTGCTGCGCACCGCCCCCAGCCGGCTGGCCCGCACCGGGCGGATGCCGCAGAACTCCAGGATGGTGGCGCGGATCTGGGTGATGCCCGGGTCGCGGTAGATCCAGCGGTAGTACCAGGGCGGCGTGTCCAGCGTGGTGATCACGCGCGCGCTGCGCCCGGCCAGCAATCGGTCCCACCACACCGAATCGCGCCGGTAGCGGAAGGCGTACCCCGGCAACAGCACACGATCGAAAAAGCCCTTCAGCAGCGCCGGCATCGCACCCCACCAGGTGGGATAGACCAGCACCAGGTGATCGCAGGCCTCGATCGCATCGGCGGCGTCCTGCAGATCGGCTTCCAGTGGCTGGATCTGGCGATAGCCATGGCGCAGCACGGGATCGAACTCAAGGTCACCCAGTGCGATCAGTCGCACCCGATGGCCGGCGTTCTCGGCGGCGGTGGCGTAGCGCTGGGCGAGGGCGCCGCACAGGCTGTCGCGGTCGGGATGGCCCAGCAGGATCAGGATGGAGCGGGACACGGCAACCTCGGGCAATGGAAAGTGCGCGAGGGTGCGGTCTGCCCCAGGGGCAGAGTCAAACGCCGGTGGGGCAGCCGCTGGGTTGCAGGACGCAATCAGTGCCGCCGGAGTGCAGCCATCGCTGCAGTTCATCGCGGACCTGCCGCAGGGCAAGGTCGACCTGTTCCAGCCGCGCCCGCTCACTGGCAATGCGGGTGCGCTGCTGTTCCAGCAAGGCCAGTACCGCAGGCCAGTCGAGCCGTCCATCGCGACCCTGCAGGCCGGATATCGCGGCCAGGGTGATGCCCAGCCCCAACGCCTGGCGGATCAGTTGCACCCAGGCCACGTCCTGTTCGCTGTAGTCGCGATAGCGGTTCAGTCGTGGCACCGGTGGCAGCAGTCCGCGTGCCTCGTACAGGCGGATGGCCTTGGCGCTGGCCCCGGTCAGGCGGCTGACCTCGGAGATGCGCATCGGCTCAGTCCCGCACCAGCCCGCCGTCCACCACCAGGTTCTGGCCGGTCACCGCGCGCGACCAGGGGCTGGCGAAGAACAGCGCCGCATCGGCGAACTCGGCCGGGGTCGTGACGCTGCGCAGTGGTGTATTGGCGGCGATGTAGTCGAATACCGCTTCGGGCGTGGCGGCGCTGGCATCGGTGGTGCGCAGCAGGCCGCCGGACAGCATGTTGACGGTGATGCCGTGCGGGCCGAGGTCGCCTGCCAGAGTGCGGGTCAGCGACAGCAGCGCGGCCTTGGCGGCAGTGTAGTCGTGATAGGGCACCACCGGATTCTGGAACAGGTTGGTGCCGATGTTGATGACGCGACCGAAACGGCGCGCCTGCATCCCGGGCAGGGCGGCCTGCACGGTGTTCAGCGCACCGCGCACACTGCCTTCGAACTGTGCCTGGAAGGCCGGCCAGCCGATGTCGGCAGCGCTGTCGCGGGCGTCGCCATTGAACGAGAAGGCGGCCAGCGCGTTGTTGACCACGGTGGTGACGCCCTGGCCGAAATGTGCCAGCGCGTGCTGCAGCATTGCATCGACCTGGGTGCGGTCGGTGACATCGGCCGGCAGCGCGATCGCCTGGCCACCCAGCTCGCTGGCCAGCGCACGTGCGACGGCCTCGCTGCGGTGATAGTTGATGATGACGCGGGCGCCCTGTGCGGCGAAGGCGCGGGCGATGTGCTGGCCAAGGCCGCGGCCGGCGCCGGTGACCAGCACCAGCTGTTCGCTGATCTGCATGGTGGAACTGCCATCCATTGCATGAAAGGGCATGCAGCGTAGCAGCGATGGCGCTTGCCGGAGCAGGCGTGCTGCCGCTAGCCTGCAGGCATGAACCAGACTCCCCTGCGATTGCTCATTCACGGCGCCTCCGGGCGCATGGGCCAGGCCCTGCTGCGACTGGCCGCCGAACATCCCGAAACCCTGCAGATCGTGGCCGCGGTGACCGGCCGTGCGCCGGCCCAGCGCGTGGTCGACGGCGTGCCGTTCTTCGCTGCCAGCGAGCTGCCCGGTGCGCCGGCGTTCGACGTAGCGATCGACTTCAGCCTGCCGGAGGGCTTCGACCCGCTGCTGGCGCTGTGCGTGGAGCGGGGTGCGGGCCTGGTTTCAGGCACCACCGGCATCTCCAGCAGCCAGCGCCAGGCGCTGGAAGTCGCGGCAACAACCATCCCGCTGGTCTGGGCCTCCAACTTCAGCCTGGGCGTGGCGGTGCTGGATGAACTGGTCGAGCGCGCCGCGCAGGCGCTGGCTGGCTGGGACTGCGATGTGGTCGAATCGCACCACACCCAGAAGAAGGACGCGCCGTCGGGCACCGCGCTGACCCTGGGGGCGGCCGCGCAGCGGGGTGGGGCGGAGCCGCATTACGCCAGCCTGCGTGCCGGCGACATCGTGGGCGAGCATCTGGTGCAGTTCACCGGGCTGGGCGAGCGCATCGAGCTGGTGCACCGGGCCACCAACCGCGACATCTTTGCCCGCGGCGCGCTGTTTGCCGCCCGCCAGCTGCAGGGGCGGGCCCCAGGCAGCTATCGGGTGCGGGACCTGCTGCAGTAAGGCGGGCTGATTCCGGGGGTCGGATCCCTTTCCCATCCGGGAAAGGATCCGACCCCGCCTCCGGCCCGCATACGCCGCCGGATTGAAATGAATACGCAATCGCCTGTTCATGAAGCGCGATAACCGCTGGCGCGCGGGCCCCGGCACCGCTACAATTCGCACTCGCCGAATCACGAAAGCCGGACCGGTCCCAGACCGTACGTCCGCGCTTTTTTGCAACCGGATTTCCGTGAAGCGCAGGCGTGACTTCGGCAGCCCCCTCGGTAGCCAAAGTGAGATTCCCGTGACCCAAGCCGCAATCCTCGTCCTCGAAGACGGCACCGTATTCGAGGGCGAATCCGTAGGCGCGCCCGGCCTGTCCGTCGGTGAGGTGGTGTTCAACACCGCCATGACCGGCTACCAGGAAGTGTTGACCGACCCGTCCTACGCCCGGCAGATGGTCACGCTGACCTATCCGCACATCGGTAACACCGGCATGACCGACCAGGACGATGAAGCGTCCAAGGTGTGGTCGGCCGGCCTGATCGTGCGCGATGTACCGCGCCGCCCCAGCAACTGGCGCAGCCAGGTGTCGCTGCAGGACTGGCTGATCCAGCGTGGCGTGGTCGCCATCGCCGGCATCGACACCCGCAAGCTGACCCGCATCCTGCGCGAGAAGGGCGCGCAGAACGGTGCGCTGATGGCCGGTGACATCGACGTGGAAAAGGCACTGGAAGCCGCCCGCAAGTTCCCGGGGCTGAAGGGTATGGATCTGGCCAAGGTCGTCACTACCGAGAAGACCTACGTCTGGACCGAGGGCCAGCTGGACCTGGATGCCAACGCCTTTGTCAGCGTGCCGGCCAAGCACAAGGTGGTGGCCTACGACTTCGGCGTGAAGACCAATATCCTGCGCATGCTGGCCGAGCGCGGCTGTGAGGTCACCGTGGTGCCGGCGCAGACCCCGGCCGCCGAAGTGCTGGCGCTGAAGCCGGACGGCGTGTTCCTGTCCAACGGCCCGGGTGACCCGGAACCGTGCGACTACGCCATCGAAGCGATCAAGACCTTCATCGAGCAGAAGATCCCGACCTTCGGCATCTGCCTGGGCCATCAGCTGCTGGGCCTGGCCTCGGGCGCGAAGACCATCAAGATGGGCCACGGCCACCATGGCGCCAACCACCCGGTGCAGGACCTGGACAGCGGCCGCGTGATGATCACCTCGCAGAACCACGGCTTTGCGGTCGACGAAGCGACCCTGCCGGCGACCCTGCGCGTGACCCACCGTTCGCTGTTCGATGGCACCAACCAGGGCATCGCCCGCACCGACGTGCCGGCGTTCTCGTTCCAGGGCCACCCGGAAGCGTCGCCGGGCCCGCACGATGTCGGCCCGTTGTTCGACCGTTTCGTGGTGCTGATGGAGCAGGCCAAGGCGTGATCAGTACGCCGCCGGCCCCCGGTGGCGTCGCGATGGACCGTAAGCCCCCGTATCGCTGCTGCCCCTGGCGCGGCGCTGCGGATCAAGATTCCTGATCGACAGCGTGCGATCACCCCCCTTGTCACGCTGTACTGACTTAGAGAAGAAAATGCCCAAGCGCACTGACCTCAAGACCATCCTCATCATCGGTGCTGGCCCGATCGTCATCGGCCAGGCCTGCGAGTTCGACTACTCCGGCGCGCAGGCCTGCAAGGCCCTGCGTGACGAGGGTTATCGCGTGGTGCTGGTCAACAGCAACCCGGCCACGATCATGACCGACCCGGAGATGGCCGACGCCGTCTACATCGAGCCGATCAACTGGCAGACGGTCGAGAAGATCATCGCCAAGGAAAAGCCCGATGCGCTGCTGCCGACCATGGGTGGGCAGACCGCGCTGAACTGCGCGCTGGACCTGGCCGACAACGGCGTACTGGAGAAGTACAACGTTGAACTGATCGGTGCCAAGCGCGAAGCGATTCGCATGGCCGAAGACCGCGAGCTGTTCCGCGTGGCCATGGGTGAGATCGGCCTGGAATGCCCGACCGCCGCTGTCGCCCACACCCTGGACGAAGCGCTGGAGATCCAGACCCGCGTCGGCTACCCGACCATCATCCGCCCCAGCTTCACCCTGGGCGGCAGCGGTGGCGGCATCGCCTACAACCGCGAAGAACTGGTCGACATCGTCAGCCGTGGCCTGGAGCTGTCGCCGACCACCGAAGTGCTGGTGGAAGAGTCGGTGCTGGGCTGGAAGGAATTCGAGATGGAAGTGGTCCGCGATACGGCGGACAACTGCATCATCGTCTGCTCGATCGAGAACCTGGACCCGATGGGCGTGCACACCGGTGACTCGATCACCGTGGCCCCGGCGCAGACCTTGACCGACAAGGAATACCAGCGCCTGCGCGATGCCTCCATCGCCGTGCTGCGCAAGATCGGCGTGGATACCGGTGGCTCGAACGTGCAGTTCGGCATCAACCCGGACACCGGCCGGGTCGTGGTGATCGAGATGAACCCGCGCGTGTCGCGTTCCTCGGCGCTGGCTTCCAAGGCCACCGGCTTCCCGATTGCCAAGGTCGCCGCCAAGCTGGCCGTCGGCTACACCCTGGACGAACTGAAGAACGAGATCACCGGCGGCCTGACCCCGGCCTCCTTCGAACCGTCCATCGACTACGTCGTCACCAAGATCCCGCGCTTCGCCTTCGAGAAGTTCCCCGCCGCCGATGCGCGCCTGACCACCCAGATGAAGTCGGTGGGTGAGGTGATGGCGATGGGCCGCACCTTCCAGGAATCGATGCAGAAGGCACTGCGCGGCCTGGAAACCGGCAAGGTCGGCTTCGACCCGACCGGCCTGGACCTGACCAATGAAGACGATCTGCAGACCCTGCGCCGCGAGCTGAAGGCACCGGGCCCGGAGCGCCTGTTCTTCGTCGCCGACGCATTCCGTGCCGGCATGAGCGTGGAGGACATCTTCAAGCTGTCCTACATCGATCCGTGGTTCCTGGACCAGATCGAAGAAATCATCGCCGCCGAGACCCAGGTCGCAGCCGATGGCATCGACGCACTGGATGCCGCGCGCCTGCGCAAGCTGAAGCGTTCCGGTTTCTCCGATGCGCGCCTGGCGCAGCTGACCGGCACCAACGAAGCGGCCATCCGTGCGCTGCGCCGTGCGCACAAGGTGCGCCCGGTCTACAAGCGCGTTGACTCCTGCGCCGGTGAGTTCTCCACCGGTACCGCCTACCTGTACTCGACCTACGAGGACGAGTGCGAGGCCGCGCCGAGCAACCGCGACAAGATCATGATCCTGGGCGGTGGCCCGAACCGCATCGGCCAGGGCATCGAGTTCGACTACTGCTGCGTGCACGCGGCACTGGCGCTGCGCGAGGATGGTTATGAAACCATCATGGTCAACTGCAACCCGGAAACCGTGTCGACCGACTACGACACCTCCGACCGCCTGTACTTCGAACCGCTGACCCTGGAAGACGTGCTGGAAATCGTCGAACTGGAACAGCCCAAGGGCGTGATCGTGCAGTACGGCGGCCAGACCCCGCTGAAGCTGGCGCGCGCGCTGGAAGCCAATGGCGTGCCGGTGATCGGCACCAGCCCGGACTCCATCGACCTGGCCGAAGACCGCGAGCGCTTCCAGCAGCTGGTCGACACCCTGGGCCTGAAGCAGCCGCCGAACCGCATCGCACGCAACGACCAGGAAGCCCTGCTGCTGGCCCGCGAGATCGGCTACCCGCTGGTGGTGCGTCCGAGCTACGTGCTGGGCGGCCGCGCCATGGAAATCGTCTACGGCGAATCCGACCTGGCCCGCTACGTGCGCGACGCGGTGAAGGTGTCCAACGATTCGCCGGTGCTGCTGGACCGCTTCCTCGACAACGCCGTCGAGTGCGACGTGGACATCATTGCTGACAAGGATGGCAACGTCCTGATCGGTGGCGTGATGGAGCACATCGAAGAGGCTGGCGTGCATTCGGGCGATTCCTCGTGCTCGCTGCCGCCGTACTCGCTGTCGGCTGGTACCCAGGCTGAACTGCGCCGCCAGGTGGTGGAGCTGGCCAAGGCCCTGAACGTGGTCGGCCTGATGAACACCCAGTTTGCGATCCAGACCAGCGATGAGGGTGATGACACCATCTACCTGCTGGAAGTGAATCCGCGTGCCTCGCGCACCGTGCCGTTCGTGTCCAAGGCCACCGGCATGCCGCTGGCCAAGATCGCCGCCCGCTGCATGGCCGGCAAGACCCTGGAAGAGCAGGGCGCAACCAAGGAAATCGTGCCGGACTACTACTCGGTGAAGGAAGCGATCTTCCCGTTCGCCAAGTTCCAGGGCGTCGACCCGATCCTCGGGCCGGAGATGCGTTCCACCGGTGAGGTGATGGGCGTGGGCCGCACCTTCAACGCCGCCTTCGCGCGTGCCCAGGAGGCGGGCGGCATCAAGGCCCCGCCGATCGGCAAGGCCTTCGTTTCGGTCCGCGACCCGGACAAGAAGCGCGTGCTGCCGGTGGCCAAGGCACTGCTGGCGCGTGGCTACAGACTGGTCGCTACACATGGCACCGCCGCGTGGCTGCAGCAGCATGGCATGGACTGCGAGATCATCAACAAGGTGGTCGAAGGCCGTCCGCACATCGTCGACTCGATCAAGAACGGCGAGATCGTCTACATCGTCAACACGACCGAAGGTCGCTCGGCGATCAACGATTCGTTCTCGATCCGTCGCGAGGCGCTGCAGCATCGCGTCACCTACTCGACCACCATTGCCGGCGCCAAGGCGCTGGTGGATTCACTGGAATTCCGCGGCACCGGCCCTGTCTGGTCGCTGCAGGAGCTGCACAAGGAGTTGAATGCATGAGAGCCCCCATCACCATGAAGGGCGCGCAGAAGCTGCGCGACGAACTGGATCACCTGAAGTCGGTCAAGCGCCCGAAGGTGATCGCCGCGATCGCCGAAGCCCGTGAGCATGGCGACCTGAAGGAGAACGCCGAGTACCACGCCGCGCGCGAGGAACAGGGCTTCATCGAAGGCCGCATCAAGCAGCTGGAAGGTGAGCTGTCGCATGCCGAGATCATCGACGTGAGCAAGCTCAATGCCGGCTCCAAGGTGGTGTTCGGCGCCAGCGTGACGCTGGCTGACGTGGAAACCGACGAAGAACGGAAGTACCAGATCGTTGGCGACCTCGAGGCGGACATCAAGCAGGGCCTGATCGCGATTTCCTCGCCGGTGGCGCGCGCGATGATCGGCAAGCTGGAAGGCGATTCGATCGTGATCGACGCCCCGGCAGGCCAGCGCGAGTACGAGATCGTCAGCGTCAGCTACCTGGACTGACCAGGTGGCGACGGCGACCCTGCTGTTGCCCGCGCGCAGCCGCTTTGCGGCGGCTGCGCTGCCCGATGACGTGGCCCGTGCCCTGGGTCGCGCCAACGCCTCGCAGCATGAGGCGGGCGAGCGCGCGCAGCTGACGCGCCATTTCATGGTCGCCGCGTCGCATTGGCCGGTGGCCGCATTGACCCGCCAGCGTGACGTCGGTGATGCCGCTGGCGCCAGCTGGCTGCGTGCCGATCCGGCCTGCATGGTGCCGGACATGCACGGTGCGCGGATGATGGCATATGGCGAAACGCTGCGGCCGACGCTGGCAGACTGCCTGGCACTGCTGCCGGTACTGCAGCCGTTGTTCGCCGACGCCGGGTTCGCGCTGGATGCACCGGACCCTTCGCGCTGGTACCTGCGGCTTCCGATCGACAGCGAGCTGCCGGACTTCGACAGTCCGGACGAGGTGCTCGGCGATGACCTGTTCGCGCACCTGCCCGAAGGCGAGGTCGGCCGCCGCTGGCGTGCATTGATGACCGAGGCGCAGGTGCTGCTGCACAACCATTCCTGGAACCAGCAACGTGCGGCCCAGGGGCAACAGCCGATCAATTCACTGTGGTTCTGGGGCGGCGGCGTGATGCCGGTGTCGGTCAACACACCGCACGCGCAGGTGCGCAGCCGCGATGCATTGCTGCAGGGTCTTTCGCTGGCAGCGGGTGTGGCGGTGGATGGCGATCAGTCCGTGGATGCGCTGGTCGATCTGCGCCAGCTGCGATCACTGCAGCAACTGGGTAACGACGCGATCCGGCCACTGCTGGTCGCGCTGAAGCGTGGCGAGCTGCAGCGGCTGGTGCTGGATTTCGAGGATGGCATGCAGTTCCAGCTGGACCGCGGACAGCGCTGGCAGTTCTGGAAGAAGCCGCGGCAGCTTCACGACGCCTGAGGCAATCTGCGCACGCAGGCCATGCCTGGCGGAATCCGGTGATTGTGGTAGCGCCGGGCCATGCCCGGCGGATGCCCTAACGGAATTCAGTGATATAGGTCGGCAGTCGCCAAGTGGAAGCTCCAGCGCCACTGCAGGTGCCACCAACGTACTCCATGCTCAGCTGCATCCGCTGGCCATCCCATGCCCAGTAGCGCCCCGTTCCGCAGCGATCCCGATCGGTCTCCACAGTCTCTTCAACGAACATCAGCTCCCGTGAGTACGGGAACAGTGCGCCCTGGGTAATGAAAACGGGATTGAACGGTGCCTGGTCGTTGATCGACCACGTCCCACCCGGCACATTGAGCCCCGGGATGTGGCAGACAACGGAGGCCAGTAAGTGATGGTCGTCCAGGCGCTGGATGGCGATGTAGGGTGCGCTGGTCTGTGGTACATCCGCCGCGCACGCCCAGTCCGCCTTGTTGCCGGGCCGAAGCAGCCGGCGCAGGTCCTCGCGTTCGCCCAGGCGCGCATCCTCCTCACGCGGAGGCACCCGCTTGGATGGCATGGCCAGCACCGGCTTCGGCAGAGCGGGCGGCACGCTCGACTCCGGTCGGCTTCCGCGTTGCACCAGTGCACCGGGCGTATCCAGACGCTGCTGGATCTGATCCATCTTCAGCATCAGTGCGGCTGCGCCGGATGCAGACAGCGACCATGTCTGCCCCCTGCCATCGGTGATGCTGATGCGGGATTGCCTGATGAGGGCGGTGTTGAACGCCTGCACTTGAGCCGGGGTGAGCTTTGCATGCTCCGTGGCTGACTCAAGTGCCCCGATGCTGCCCACGCGTTTTCCGTCCAGTAGCAGGTGCAATGTGCCAACAGGTGACTGCGCCTGTGCCTTGGGGTCGTCAGCGTCGTCGCGCCCGAGTACCAGCCGGATCTCCACCGCTTCCCCGGGTCCGCCATTGCGCTCGATCAGCGCGGCCAGTCTCAGTGGTGCGGAGGCGCCGACACCGGCGATACGGCAGGCACGCGTGTTGTCGCACACCATGAACCAGTCGCCCTCGGCGAACGATGCGCCAACCGGAACCGTGGCCCAGGCAGGCGAAGACATCGCCAGCAACCCCAGCAGGAACATCGGCAATTGCGGCAGAGCTGGGCAGCGCATTCAACGAACCTCGCTGACCAGGGTCGGCAGCATCCAGTGTCCGCCCGGCATGCCACGGCACAGCCCGGTGCTGAAAGCACTGCTTGGCTGGAATCGGCGGCCATCCCATGTCCAGTCCGAGCCGGAGACGCAGTCGCCGATGCCTCTGCCTTTGGAGCGTGCGTACAGCGTGCGCTCGAAGTGCGAAAAGCCCTCCGCTTCGAGCGTGACCGTCTGCGGGGCGAACGGAGGGCGATCACGCGCGATCCAGAAACCATTGCTGTAGTTGTATGCACCCATCTGGCACAGCGCCTGCACAAGCACATGGCTGTCGTCCAGCCGCTCGATCACCATTTCCGGGGTGCCCTTGTACTCGATCAGACGCGGACAGTCGTCACCGTCGTCGAGCGTGGCAATCAGCGCGTCGCGCAGCGCTTCGCTGCTACCCAGTTTGCTGTCTCCGGGGCGAGTGGCCACCAGCGCGGCACGCATGATCACGGGCCTGGTCTGCGCAGCCGGCACACTCGCTTCAGCACGCGTGCCACGCCGTACCAGGGCGCCGGGCGTACCAAGGCGCCCTTGTACTTCGTCCATCTTCAACAGCACGGCGGCGGCACCACGATCGGAAATCGGCCAGCGCGTGGCCCTGCTGTCGATCACCTCGATGCGCGCCTTGCCGGGCAGGGCGGCGAGCAGCGCATCAACCTGCGCCGGCCGCAGCGTCACGGATTCGTCGGCACCGGTGTCCTGCACGGGCCCCAGATCGCGGCCGTTCACCTGCAGGCGCATCGCGCCTTCGGGCATTGCACTTTCGCCATCCTCGCCCACGCGCAGCCGCGCCTTCACGGTTGTGCCGGGGCCGCCGGCTCGTTCCAGCATCAGGCCCAGCGAGCTGTCTGCGCTCTCCGGGCCATAACCGGCGGCGCGGCAGGTGCCGGTGTTGTCGCAGGCCAGGAACCAGTCGTGATGCACGAACTCGATGCCGGGTTCCAGTGGCGTATTTCCGGCATGGCCGGCGAGCGGCAGCAACAGGCCGACAATCAGTGCGGACAGCAGGCGGTACATGGCGAATTCCATTTCAGAAGCGGACAAGCATGGGTGATCACCGCGCCTGCTCCAAGCCCGGGAAGAGCCTGGCAAGCCGGGCGGGGTATCATGCGCGGGTCTTCCGTAACCCGGCGATGCCGATGTCCCTTGCCGCCGATGCCGTGCAGCCCTCCTCTGATACGCCGACGATCCGCCGCCGCGATGCGGTCGCGCCCGCCAACTGGCCGGAGGGCACGCTGCCACTGCTGGCGCGGCTCTACGCCAGTCGCGGTGCCGGTACCCCGGAGCTGGCGCTGCCGAAGCTGGGCAGCCTGCATGCGCCCGAGCTGCTGACCGGCATCGAGGCTGCGGTGGGCCTGCTGGTCGAGGCCATCGCCAACGACAAGCGCATCCTGGTGGTCGGCGATTTCGACTGCGATGGCGCCACCGCCTGTGCGGTCGGCGTGCGTGGCCTGCGCATGCTCGGCGCACAGCACGTCTTGCACGCGGTGCCGAACCGCATGGTGCACGGCTACGGCCTGTCGCCGTCGCTGGTGGAGGAGCTGGCCGAGCTGCAGCCGGACCTGCTGGTCACGGTTGACCACGGCATTGCCTGCCACGCGGGTGTGACTGCAGCCAAGGCGCGTGGTTGGCAGGTGCTGGTCACCGACCATCATCTGCCCGGCCCGCAGCTGCCACCGGCCGACGTGATCGTTGATCCGAATCTGGATGGTGATGCGTTCCCCAGCAAATCGCTGGCCGGCGTCGGCGTGATCTTCTACGTGCTGATGGCGCTGCGCCGGCAGATGCGCGAGGCCGGGGTCTTCGCCGATGGCAAGGGCCCGGACCTGACCACACTGCTGGACCTGGTGGCAGTCGGTACCGTCGCCGACCTGGTGGCGCTGGATTCGAACAACCGTGCGCTGGTCAGCGCGGGCCTGCGCCGCCTGCGCGCAGGGCAGGGCTGTGTCGGCCTGCGTGCGCTGATCGAAGCCAGCGGCCGTGACGCCGCGCGACTGACCGCCACCGATATCGGCTTCGCGCTCGGCCCGCGCCTGAACGCCGCGGGCCGGCTGGAAGACATGGCGCTGGGCATCGCGCTGCTGCTGACCGAAGACCCGCGCCAGGCGCGCGAGATCGCGCAGACGCTGGAGCAGATCAATTCGGAACGGCGCGCCGTGCAGCAGTCGATGACTGACGACGCCGAGCAGGCGTTGACCCGCGTGGTGCTGGACATGGCCGGCCAGCGTCCGGTGGCCGCCTGCCTGTTCGATGCCGATTGGCATCCGGGCGTGGTCGGCCTGGTCGCGTCGAAGATGAAGGATCGCCTGCATCGCCCGGTGATCGCCTTCGCGCCTGCAGAACCCGGCGCCGACACCCTGCGTGGCTCCGCCCGCTCAATTCCCGGCCTGCACATCCGTGACGCACTGGCATTGGTCGATGCGCGGCATCCGGGCCTGATCGAACGCTTCGGTGGGCATGCCATGGCGGCTGGCCTGAGCATGCGGCTGGATCACGTCGATGAATTCAAGACCGCCTTTGTTTCGGTGGTGCTGGAAATGCTCGACCCGGCGGCACTGCAGCAGCAGGTCCTCAGCGACGGCGAACTGGCCGCGGACGAACTGGACCATCGCCACGCCGATGCGTTGCGCCTTGCCGGACCGTGGGGCCAGGGCTTCCCCGAGCCGCTGTTCGACGGCCACTTCGAAGTGGCCAACTGGCGCGTACTGAAGGAGCGCCACCTCAAGCTGGAACTCCGCCTGCCGGGCGTACCCGGCACGATCAACGCGATCCACTTCGGTGGCTGGCACGGCAATGCACCCGGCCGTCATGTGCATCTGGCCTATCGACTGGCCTGCGATGACTATCGTGGCGGCAGCGCCATCCAGCTGATCGTGGAGCACTGCCTCCCTGCATGAAAAAAGGGGACGGAGGGGATTAAGTCGCTTGTGCCTTGTTTGCCACTTGCGACTTAACCCCCTCCGTCCCATTTTTCTGTGGCGTCAGCGGACCTCGCTGACCAGCATCGGCAGTTCCCAGGTGCCACCGGGCACGCCCCGGCATAGACCAGGTGCCACCTCGGACGTCGCGATGAAGTTCGTCCCGTCCCACGTCCAGGCTGCGTGCGACATGCAGTCAGCGAGGCCGCGGCCCTTCTGCGCGGCAATGATCTGGCCGTCGGCGTAGTCGATCGCATCGCTGGTCACCCATTGCGCCCGGAACGGCGCCTGCGGGCGCGCGACCCAATAGCCATCGCCGATGTTGTAGGCCCCGCGCCAACACGGGACCGTGACCAGCACATGCTGCGCGTCCAGGCGCCGGACCTGCAGCGGGGAGTTGCTGAGCGGAACGTCGGCATCAGTTTCCTGCAGGCCTTCGCAGCTGTCGTCCTCCAGCGTGGCACGCAGTGCTGCGCGCAGGGCGGGTGAGGCGGCCAGCCGAGCAAACGCGGGATCATCCGGAGTCGAGTCCAGGGTAGCGGCCTTGCGCACAACCGGCACCGGCAGTGCGGCAGGGACGCTGGATTCAGGCGTGCTGCCCTTGCGCATCACGGCGCCGGGCGTGCCGAGGCGGCCCTGGTACTCATCGATCTTCAGCAGTACCGCTGCGGCACCCTTGTCCGACAGCGGCCAGCGATGGCCAGCGCCATCGGTCACGCTGATCCCTCCATCGCGTACAAGTGCGGATAACAACGCGCTGGTCTGCGCGGCATTCAAGCTGTGCGTGCCTTCGCCCTTTGCCGGGGTCAGCACGCTCAGGTCCTGTTGCTGGATGCGCAGATGCAGCGCGCCCTTGGGCTGGGTTTGGCCTTCTTCCGGCTGCAGCGACAGGCGCCCCTGGATGACCTGGCCGGGGCCGCCCTTGCGGGTGAGCAGCACGCTAAGGGTGCTGTCATCGTCGGCGGCGTAGCCGGCGGCGCGGCAGGTCAAGGTGTTATCACAGGCTACGACCCAGTCGTGGTGCTGGAAATACAGGCTCTTGGCCGGAGCTGTCGCAAGGGCGGTCAGGGGGCAGGGAAGGGCCAACAGAGTGGCCAGCAGGGGCAATCGCATCGGCATCCTTGCGCGTGTGGGAGAGTGGGGCATGGTGCCTGTGGGTGGGGCCAAAGAAAAGCCGCGCACGGTCCAACCCCATTCCGGCTGTCCGTGCGTTCAGACGTCCACGATCCCACTGGAGCCCTGTCATGGTCTTCGTCCGTTGCTGCGCTGTGTTGTTGCTGGCCCTCGCGGCCGGGCCTGTCGGCGCTCAGTCGCCACGTATTGCCAGGCCGCAAGCCACCACCCCGCTGTTGATTGCGCCCGCCGCCGAACAGCCGGTGCAACTGCAGCGTGCCCGCATCGAAGGCGAGGTCCAGGCCGGCATCGCCCAGACCCGGATCACCCTGGAGTTCCACAACCCGAACCGGCGCGTGCTGGAGGGCGAGCTGCAGTTCCCGCTGGCCGATGGCCAGCAGATCACGGGCTTCGCACTGGATATCAACGGTGAACTGCGTGACGCGGTGCCGGTGCCCAAGGACCGTGGTCGCCAGGTATTCGAGGAGATCGCCCGCCGTGGTGTGGACCCGGGCCTGCTGGAACAGACCGCCGGCAACCAGTTCCGCCTGCGCGTCTACCCGCTGCCGGCCGGTGGCAGTCGGCGCGTGCAGCTGGTGATTCGTGAGCCGTTGGCCTTCGCCGGACAGGGCCGGCAATGGACGCTACCGCTACAGTTTGCTGCCGGTGCTTCATCGGTTGAACTGAAGCTGGAGGCGCCGGGCGCGGCCACCGCAGGTACGGCTCCGTTCCGCATCAATGCGGGCCAACTGCAGTGGCAGGGCAACGGCGCACAGTTGCCGAAGCAGCTGCAGTGGAGCCTGCCGGCAGCCCGCCAGGCACAGGTGCAGGTGGCGCCCTGGGAGGATGGCCATTACCTGCTGGCGCAGCTGCCGGTGGCGGCCAGCAGCACGCCCCGCACGTTGCCCAGCGAAGTCGGCCTGCTGTGGGACGGCTCCGGTTCGGCGGGCCAGCGCGATCGCACACGTGAGTTCGCGCTGTTGGATCGCTACTTCGCCGCGATGGGTGACGGTACGGTGGCATTGACCGTGCTGCGCGACCGTGCCGAACCGGTGCGTCGCTTCCGTATCCGAGCCGGCAACTGGAACGAGCTGTGCGCAGCGCTGCAGGCCGTACGCCCGGACGGTGCCAGCGCGCTGGCGCAGTGGCAGCCGCAGCCGGGAGTGAAGGAATACCTGCTGGTCAGCGATGGCCTGCTGACCTATGGGCTGGAACAGCTGCCGGCGATGGCGGCGGATCAACGCCTGTTTGCGATCAGCAGCGCCGGTGCGCGTACCGATGCCGTGCGACTGCGTGGTTGGAGCGAAGCGCATTGTGGCCGCTTCGTCTCGCTGGGCAAGGATGTCGAATTGGCCGCCCATGAGCTGCTGTCGTCGCCGTTGGATGTGCAGGTCGATGCAGGGCGCGGCGTGCAGGACGTGGTGATCGATCGACGCAGTGAGGCCCAGGGCTGGTTGTGGCTGCACGCACGACTGGCGGCCGACGGTGTGCCGATGCGGGTGCGCGTGGGCGGCGGTGAATGGCAGGCACTGCCGGCAACGCAGAAGAGTGACGATGGCGAACTACTGGCCGGCTTGTGGGCGCAGGCCCGTCTGCAGCAACTCGGCGCCGACCGTCGAGGCAACCGCGAGGCTATGCAACTGCTGTCGCAGCAGTTCGGCCTGGTCGGTCCGGACACCTCGCTGATCGTGCTGGAAACGCTGGAGGACTACCTGCGCTATGCGATCCGCCCGTCCGGCAAACTGCGCTCCGAGTACGATGCCCGCTTCGCACGGCAGGTGAGCGATCGCGCCGCTGCCGATCGCCAGCGCCTGGACCAGGTTGCCGCACGTTGGAAGGAGCGCCAGCAGTGGTGGAACCGAAGCTGGCCGAAGGGAGCGCCTCCGCAGTTGAAGGGCGGGGCGCTGGAAGTTGCATCCGCGGACTACGCGATGGACTCGGCGCCGGTGGCGATGCTCGCTGCGCCTGCACCCGCCGCTCCGCCGGCCCCCGCGCCGATGGCGGCGGCCGAGCAGCGCATGGAAGCCAGCAGCGCGCGTGCACGTCGCTCAGCGCCTGCATCGAACAAGGCCCTGGATTCAATCACGGTCACTGGTGGCCGTGTCGCTGCGCCCGCTGCCGCCAACGAGGGCGAGCTCGGCATCCAGCTGGCGGCCTGGCAGCCGGACCCGGCCATCGCCAGACGCCTGCGCCAGGGCCCGGCGTCGCAATTGTATGACCGCTACCTGGCCGAGCGCGATGCGCATGCCGACAGCAGCGCGTTCTTCCTCGACGTGGCCGATCTGCTGCTGGAGCAGGGCCAGCGCGAACTGGCACTGCGTGTGCTGTCCAACCTGGCCGAGATGGACCTGGACAACAGGCACCTGCTGCGCGTGCTCGGCTACCGCCTGATGCAGGCGGATGCCCCGGCGCTGGCGGTGCCGGTGTTCGAGCAGGTGCTGGCGATGGGCCAGGAAGAACCGCAGAGCTTCCGCGACCTGGGCCTGGCACTGGCGGCGGCCGGCAAGCCGCAGCAGGCTCTGGCGCCGCTGTACCAGGTGGTGGTGCGGCCATGGGACAACCGCTTCGATGGCATCGCCCTGATCGCACTGGATGAGTTGACCAACCTGGTGGCCCGCAGCACGCCCCGGCTGGATACCACCAGCATCGACCCGCGCCTGCTGCAGGCGATGCCGTTGGACCTGCGCGTGGTGCTGTCGTGGGATGCCGACAACAGCGACATGGACCTGTGGGTGACCGACCCGAACGGCGAGCGCGCGTACTACGGCAACCGCCTGACCTACCAGGGCGGGCAGATGTCGCAGGATTTCACCGGCGGCTATGGCCCCGAGCAGTTCTCGCTGCGTGACGCCAAGCCGGGCAAGTACAAGGTGGAGGCCAATTACTTCGGCAGCCGCCAGCAGCTGGTGACTGGTGCGACGACCCTGATGCTGCGGCTGACCACGCACTGGGGCACGCCGCAGCAGAAAGACCAGATGGTCACGATGCGGCTGAAGGATCGTGCCGAGACCGTGCTGGTGGGCGAGTTCGAGGTGAAATGACCGACCCCGGGCATATGTAGAGTCGAGCTTGCTCGACTGCCTCGATGTAGAGCCGAGCCCATGCTCGGCTCATGGCAGAGGCAGCCGAGCGTGGGGTCGGCTCTACAACTACGCTGTCGCGGCACGTACCACCGCCGACGATGGCGAATCGGCACGCAGGCCGAATAGGGGGCGCAGCCAACGCGAGCGTCGGATCAGCAGTTCGTGGATCAGCAGGCAGCCGCCGACGGTGCCGGCCAGCAGCAGGGCCGGTTCCATCCACGGGCCCAACTGCAGTGGCTTGAGCCAGAACAGCAGGGCGATGATCAGGCTCTGGTGCAGCATGTACCAGGGATAGATGGCTTCGGTGCAGTACGGCAGCCAGCGGAACGGGCGATCGAGGAAGACCTTTCCCCAGCCGAGGATGGTAAGCAGCGCGGTCCATACGTAAAGCGACTGGCTGGTCCGGACCTGCAGGTCCCAGAACGGTTCGGGCCAATGCCGCAGCGAGGAATCAGCCGGCAGTACCTGGCCGAGGATGCGCAACCCGAGATACCAGCCGACTGCGGCCAGCGCCAGCCATAGCGTGGTGCGGCGCAGGGCGACTACGCGTTGCCAGAACGCCGGCTCGCGGCCGAGCAGGTAGCCTGCCAGGAACACCGTCGCGTACTTCGCGTGCTGGTACCAGTCGCCAAGCAGGGCATTGGTGGACGGATAGATCGGCTCCAGCCAGATCACCCATGCCAGCAGCAGGGCGGATGGAAGACCGACCAGCAGTATCGGTGATGCTGCGCAGAAGGCCATCGCGCGGCGCACCACTGCCGTTCCCAGCAACGGCATCAACAGGGCCAGTGCCAGCGTGTAGTTCCACAGATAGGCCAGGTACCACAGGTGGTTCCAGGTGATGCCGTACTGCCAGCCGGCGAAGCTGCCTTCCGGCCACGGCCGCACCTGCCAGTAGCGCAGCAGGAAGTGGCCGAAGCCCGGTGCCACATGGCCGTTGGCCACGCCTTCGCAGTACGGCTGGATCGGTACGATCACGAACATGCCGAACAGCAGGGGCAACAGCAGCTTCCACGTACGTACGCCAGCGAAGCGCAGCAGCCTGCTTTCGGGCCGCATCAGTGCGATGGCGATGCCCGAGATCAGGAACAGCAGTGACATCCGCCAGCGATTGACGAACACCATGGGCCACTGCAGCCATTCGGCGGTGTGCACGCTCTTGAGGTGAAAGCCCCAGTCGTCCACATAGGCCATCGCGGTGTGGTAGAGGATCAGCAGGGCGAAGGCGAACACCCGCAGGGCGTCGATGTCGTGGCGTCGGTTCATGGTCATGGTGTGCCGGGAAGTCGAGCCAATGTGACGCCGTCTCGTCCGCGCAGCGACTGCCAAGGGGTCGCCGGAACCCGTGCAGTGACCAATGGCGGGGGTGGTGGGACCAATGGAGCCGCTACCCTCGGTTCCTTGAGGCACGCTGGAGCACCGCAACACCATGGATCACCCAATGGCACCAGGCCGCCCACCGCGCTGGCGTACGTCAACCCGTCTATTGCTATGGGCGGCGATCCTGTCGGCCTCGGCAGTGACCAATGCGTTGGTCGAGGTGATGGACGCCAGTCGCCGCGGCGCCGATCTGGGCCTGTGGGAGCCGATGATCTGGGAGTTCAGCAGCCTCGTCCCGATCCTGCTGACCCTGCCGCTGCTGTGGCGGGCGTGCGAGCGCTGGCCGCTGCATGCCGATACCTGGAAGCGGCGGCTGCCGCTGTACCTGCTGGCCAGCATCGGTTGGTCACTGCTGCATGTGGGGGGAATGATGCTGCTGCGGCATCTGGCATACGCATCGCTGGGCTATCGCTACCAGGACGATGCCGGCTGGCTGGAACGCTTTGCGTACGAATACCTGAAAGATGTGCGCACCTTTGCGCTGTTCGTGGCACTGGAGCACTTTGCCAGCTGGTTCGGCCGGCGCAGGCAGGGCGAGGCGAGCCTGCTGGCCGAGCCCGACGTAGGTCCGCCGGTGGAGCCGGTCGAGCGTCCCCAGCATTTCCTGGTACGCAAGCTGGGCAAGGAGTTCCTGGTGGCCACCGCAGACGTGGAATACGCCCAAGCGGCGGGGAATTACGTGAATCTGCGGGTGCGCGGCCACGACTACCCGCTGCGGATCACCATGGCGGTGTTGGAGCAGCGGCTGGACCCGGGCCAGTTCCTGCGCCCGCACCGCAGCTGGCTGATCCACCGCAGCCAGTTGCGTTCGATCGAACCGCTGGATGGCGGCGAGGCCTTGTTGCATATGGCCGACGGGGCCAAGGTGCCCTGCAGCCGGCGCCAGTTGCCGCTGCTTCGGCAGGCGCTGGGCGGGGCGGGTGGGTAGAGTTGACTGTTAGTCGACTATCGCGCGCAGCGCGGGCTTCACCGCAATCTGAATGAAAAGCAGTCGACTGACAGTCGACTCTACCAACGGACGGGTTTGCAGCCTGGGGCAGGCCCTGGCCCCTCATTCCGGGCGCCCCCGGCCTGCGGTATCATTGCCAGTCATCTTTTGAATGCATAACCGCCGACATGATCGAACTGAATCCTGTCCGCCAGCGCATCACCGATCTGACCGATCGCGTGCTGTCGCTTCGGGGGTATCTTTGACTACGACGCCAAGAAAGAGCGTCTTGAAGAAGTAACGCGGGAGCTGGAAAGCCCCGACGTCTGGAACAACGCCGAGTACGCCCAGAACCTGGGCCGCGAGCGCTCCAGCCTGGAAAAGACCGTGGGCGGCATCGCCTCGGTGCTCGACGGCCTGGCTGATGCCACCGAACTGCTTGAGCTGGCCGAGTCCGAGCAGGACGAGGACACCGCACTGGCCGTGGTCGCCGACCTGGACAAGCATCAGGCGCATGTGGAGAAGCTGGAGTTCCAGCGCATGTTCTCCGGCGAGATGGACAACGCTGCTGCCTTTGTCGACATCCAGGCCGGTGCCGGTGGCACCGAAGCCCAGGACTGGGCCGAGATCCTGCTGCGCATGTACCTGCGCTGGTGTGAATCGCGCGGCTGGAAGACCGAGCTGATGGAAGTCTCCGGTGGCGACGTCGCCGGCATCAAGTCGGCCACGCTGCGCGTGGAAGGCGACTACGCCTACGGCTGGCTGAAGACCGAGACCGGCGTGCACCGCCTGGTGCGCAAGTCGCCGTTCGACTCGGACAACCGCCGCCACACCAGCTTCACCTCGGTGTTCGTGTCGCCGGAAATCGATGACAACATCGACATCACCATCAACCCGGCCGACCTGCGGACCGACGTGTACCGTTCGTCCGGTGCCGGTGGCCAGCACGTGAACAAGACCGAGTCGGCGGTGCGTATCACCCACATCCCGACCAACATCGTCGTGGCCTGCCAGACCGGCCGCAGCCAGCACCAGAACCGCGACAACGCGATGAAGATGCTGGCCGCCAAGCTGTACGAGCTGGAGATCCAGAAGCGCAACGCCGAGAAGGACGCCGTGGAAGCCACCAAGTCCGACATTGGCTGGGGCAGCCAGATCCGCAATTACGTGCTCGACCAGAGCCGTATCAAGGACCTGCGTACCGGCATCGAACGCTCGGATACGCAGAAGGTGCTCGACGGCGACCTGGACGAGTTCGTCGAGGCCAGCCTGAAGGCCGGCCTGGCCGTGGGCTCCAAGCGCGTCGATGCCTGATCGACGCGCCTGCGCGGATATCATCGCCCTCCGTGATGGAGGGAGATGATGCGCAGCGAAAGTGAACGCAAGGAACTCGGCGGCTTCCTCAAAGCCTGCCGCGCCCGTGTCGACCCCGCCACGCTCGGCCTGCCGGCCGGGCGCCGGCGTACCCCGGGCCTGAAGCGCGAGGAAGTGGCACTGGCGATCGGGGTCAGTGTCAGCTGGTACACCTGGATCGAGCAGGGCCGCGAAGTGCGCGCCTCGCCGGAGGTGCTTGAACGCTTGGCGCAGGTGCTGCGCATGAGCGACGACGAGCGCGCCTATGCGTTCGCGCTGTCCGGCTACGGCGTGCCGCTGGAGTCACCGGACGAGACGGTCACCGATGGCCTGCGGCAGCTGGTGGAAGCCATGCAGCCGATCCCGGCCTACGTGCGCAATACCCGCTTCGACATCCTGGCCTGGAACCCGGCCATCGCCGACCTGTTCGTGGATTACAGCCAGCTGGCGCCGCACGAGCGCAACACGCTGCGGCTGATGTTCCTGTATCCGCCGTACCGCACGCTGATCCTCAACTGGGAAGAAATGACCCGCGGGCTGCTGGCGGGCTTCCGCGCGGCGATGGCGCAGGCGCCGGACAAGGCCCCGTTCCTGGCGCTGGCCGAGGACATCGCCGCGCACAGCGAGGAGTTCCGCCAGTGGTGGCCGGAGCACGATGTGCGGCGGTTCGATGAAGGTGCGAAGAAATTGAACCATCCCACGCGCGGGTTGCTGGACCTGCAGTACGTAGCGCTGGTGCCGGAGAGCCGGCACGATCTTTCCTTGGTTACTTACCTGCCGCGTAGGTAGGTTGGTCGGCAGGGCTGCGCCCTGCACCCGCAGAGGCGAAGCGACAGCAACAGCAACAGCGGGCTATCCGAGGGATGGCGGGGTGGTGTGGGTTGGCAGGACACGCCGTAAACCCGTCCCTGGGGGCTCGATGGCGCCATCCATGGCGCCAACGGTCCTGCCAACCCACACCGCCCCACCTCAGACAGATTTCGCGCGGTTGTTGGTAGGTGTCGACCTTGGTCGACACATCTGTCAGATATCGAAAGAAATTCCGGGGTCAGATCCGTTTTCCGTAGGAAAACGGATCTGACCCCAAGAGCAACTCCGACAGATCGCGGGAAATTGTCGAAGGTGGGGTGGGTCCGGTTGCGGGGGCGTGAGCGCCATGGATGGCGCGACCGAGGCTACATGGATGTATTCACGCCGTCCCCCGCAACCGGACCCACCCCGCCATCCCGCGGAATGCACGCTGTTGCCGTTGCCTTGGTTTGAAGCCTCTGCGGGTGCAGGGCGCAGCCCTGCCGATGACCCCACTCAGGCAGGTAAGTGCAGGTCACAGGATAAGCAGACGCCTTGTTGTGCCCGTCCATCGGGTCCACATTCCTGTGCAGGAGACGGGCTGTCGCCCGTTGTCGAGACACCAGGAGACCTGCATGTCCGCTGCCCCCACCACTGCCATTTCCCGCGATCCGGCCACCGGCCAGCAGATCGCCAGCCATCCCTTCGCCACCGACGCCGAACTGGAGACCATCCTCGATCGCGGTCAGACCGGCTTCGCGGCCTGGAGCGCCAGGAGCCTCGAACAGCGGGCCGAGGTGCTGCGCGCGATGGCTGCCGTACTGCGTCGTGACCGCGAGAAGCTGGCTGCACTGGCCACCGCCGAAATGGGCAAGGTCCAGGCCGAATCCCTGGCCGAAATCGAAAAATGCGCCGTGCTGTGCGACTGGTACGCCGACAACGGTGCGCAGTTCCTGCGCGACGAACCGACCCAGGTGCCCGACGACAAGGCTTACGTGTCCTACCTGCCGCTGGGCGTGGTGCTGGGCATCATGCCGTGGAACTTCCCGTACTGGCAGGTGATGCGTGCGGCGGTGCCGATCCTGATGGGCGGCAACGGCTTCCTGCTGAAGCCGGCCGAGAACATCGTCGGTACCGCGCAGCTGCTCGACGCGGCGTGGCGTGATGCCGGGCTGCCGGAAGGCACCTTCATCGCCGCCAACATCAGCCGCGACGGCACCAGCCGTGCGATTGCCGATGACCGCATCGCGGCGGTGACCCTGACTGGCAGTGTGGCCGCTGGCCGCAGCATCGCCGCCCAGGCCGGGCAGGCGCTGAAGAAGGTGGTGCTGGAACTGGGTGGATCGGACCCGTTCATCGTGCTGGCCGATGCCGATCTGGACGCTGCCGTCGAAGCGGCGGTGGCTTCACGCTTCCAGAACACCGGGCAGGTCTGCATCGCCGGCAAGCGCATCATCGTTGAAGACGCGGTCTACGACCGTTTCGTCGCGCAATTCTGCCAGAAGGTGCAGGCGCTGACCGTCGGCGATGGCCGCGAGGCCGGCAACCGTATCGGCCCGATGGCCCGACAGGACCTGCTGGAGCAGCTGGACGCGCAGGTACGCGCTTCGGTGGACGCAGGCGCGAAGCTGCTGGTCGGCGGCCATCAGCTGGATCGCCCGGGCGCGTTCTACGCCCCCACCGTGCTGGCCGACGTGGAGCCGGGCATGCAGGCCTTCGATACCGAGACCTTCGGTCCGGTGGCCTCGATCAGCCGCGCCCGTGATGCCGACCATGCAGTGGAGCTGGCCAACCAGAGCGAGTTCGGCCTCAGCGGCAACCTGTGGAGCGGCGACCGCGCGCGGGCCATGCAGCTGGCGCGCCGGCTTCAGACCGGCGGTGTGTTCGTCAACGGCTTCTCCGCTTCGGACCCGCGCGTGCCGATCGGCGGCGTGAAGAAGAGCGGCTTCGGCCGTGAGCTCTCGCACTTCGGCATCCGCGAATTCGTCAACGCGCAGACGGTGTGGTTCGACAAGCGTTGACGCGCAGCTTCCATCCTTCCTGCAACGATCCATCATCAGTCCAGCGAAAAGGACGGCATTCCAATGTCCAAGGGTTCAGATCTGCTTGTCGCCGCGCTTGAGAACGAAGGCGTCGAGCGTATTTTCGGCATCCCCGGCGAGGAGAACCTCGACGTGGTCGAATCACTCCGCCATTCCAGCATCGAGCTGGTCATCACCCGCCACGAACAGGCAGCCGTGTTCATGGCAGCCACCTATGGCCGCCTGACCGGCAAACCGGGTGTGTGCCTGGCCACGCTCGGCCCCGGCGCGCTCAACTTCACCACCGGCGCCGCCTACGCGCTGCTGGGTGCGTGGCCGGTGATCATGATTACCGGCCAGAAGGGCATCGTCGCCAGCAAGCAGGCGCGTTTTCAGATCGTCGACATCGTCAGCACCATGAAGCCGCTGACCAAGCAGGCGCGGCAGATCGTCTCCGCGCGCACCATCCCGACGATCGTCCGCGAGGCATTCCGTACTGCGCTGGAAGAGCGCCCGGGCCCGGTGCTGCTGGAGCTGCCCGAAGACATCGCGGCCGATGAGGTCGGGGACGTAGCGCTGATTCCGCCGCACGCGGTGGATCGTCCGATTGCCAGTCCGGAAGCACTGGACCGCGCGGCGGACATCATCCGCAACGCCAGGCGCCCGCTGCTGATGATCGCCTCGGCGGCGTCGCGGCCGCAGTCCAGCGAAGCGTTGTCGGCCTTCGTGCTGCGCGCTGGTATTCCGTTCTTCACCACGCAGATGGGTAAAGGGGCGGTGGCCGGTGGTTCGGGGCTGTACATGGGCACCGCCGCGCTGACCGAGCGCGACTACGTGCACATGGCGATCGACCAGGCTGACGTGATCGTGACCATCGGTCATGAGGTCACCGAGAAGCCGCCGTTCGTGATGCGCCCGGGCGGACCGACTGTGATCCATATCGGCTACTCGCAGGCGGCGGTGGAGCAGGTGTACTTCCCGCAGGTAGAAGTGATCGGCGATATCGGTCGCTCGCTGACCCAGCTGGCCGACCGCATCGAAGGCGCGGTGCCGAACGCCGACGCGCTGCTGCCACTGCGCGCAACCATCCTCGAACATCTGGCCGACCGTGCCGAAGAAGCCGGGTTCACCCCGCAGCGACTGGTGCACGACGTGCGCCAGGTGATGCCGCCGGACGGCATCGTGGCGCTGGACAACGGCATGTACAAGATCTGGTTTGCGCGCAACTACCGCACCCAAGTGGCCAATACGCTGCTGCTGGACAACGCGCTGGCGACGATGGGCGCGGGCCTGCCGTCGGCGATCATGGCCTCGATCCTGTACCCGCAGCGGCGGGTGCTGGCGGTGTGTGGCGATGGCGGTTTCATGATGAACAGCCAGGAGCTGGAGACCGCGCGACGGCTGGGCCTGAACCTGGTGGTGCTGATCCTCAACGATGGCGCCTACGGGATGATCCGCTGGAAGCAGGCGGTGGATGGCTTCACCGACTACGGCATGACCTTCAGTAACCCGGATTTCGTGAAGTATGCGGAAGCCTATGGCTGCAAGGGCCATGAAGTGACGGCCATCGAGCAGTTCATCCCGACGCTGGAGGCGGCGTTCAGCGAGGGTGGGGTGCACCTGGTGTCGGTGCCGGTGGACTATTCGGAGAACCAGCGGGTGCTGGTGGATGAGCTGCGGCAGGCATTCCCCGGGAACGGGTGAATCCGGGGCATGGCCCGGTAGGTGTCGACCTTGGTCGACACGGTGGGCGCCAACCAAGGTTGGCGGCTACCGGAGCAGGGGCGGCCCGAGGCCGGGCCTGGGCGGTTTTGGTATGCTGGGCAACCGGCTGTGCCGGGCGCAACATCCCCCCTCACTACACGATTCCCGCAGATCCATGAGCGAAGCTACCGATACCCCCCCCGTTGACGAAAACAAGTTGATCGCCGAGCGCCGCGAGAAACTCAAAACGCTGCGTGGGCAGGGTATCGCGTACCCGAACGATTTCCGTCGCGAGGACTTCGCCGGCCGCCTGCAGGAAGAATTCGCCGACGCCGAACAGTGGACCGCCGAGGCCCTGGAAGGCAACGGCCGCCAGGTGAAGATGGCCGGCCGCCTGATGGCCAAGCGCATCATGGGCAAGGCCAGTTTCGCGCAGATCCAGGACGAGTCCGGCCGCATCCAGCTTTTCCTGCAGGGCACGGTGCTGGGCGATGCCTATACCGCCTTCAAGGGCTGGGACGTGGGCGACATCATTGCTGTCGAAGGCGGCCTGACCCGTACCAAGACCGGCGAGCTGTCGGTCAAGGCCGAATCGATCCGCCTGCTGACCAAGTCGCTGCGCCCGCTGCCGGACAAGTGGCATGGCCTGGCCGACGTCGAGCAGCGCTACCGCCAGCGCTATGTCGACCTGATCGTGACCCCGGAGTCGCGCGCGGTGTTCATCAAGCGCTCGAAGATCATCCGCGCCATGCGCGCGTGGCTGGACAACCGCGACTTCCTGGAAGTCGAAACGCCGATGATGCATTACATCCCCGGCGGCGCGGCGGCCAAGCCGTTCACCACCCACCACAACGCGCTGGACCTGGACCTGTACCTGCGCGTGGCGCCGGAGCTGTACCTCAAGCGCCTGACCGTGGGCGGCCTGGAGCGCGTCTACGAGATCAACCGCAACTTCCGCAACGAAGGCGTCAGCACCCGCCACAACCCGGAATTCACCATGATGGAACTGTACGAGGCCTACGCCACGTACAACGAGATCATGGACCTGACCGAAGGCGTGATCCGCGACGTGGCCAAGGCCGTCAACGGTGGCACCGAGGTTGAGTGGGACGGCGCGAAGATCGACCTGGGCCCGGCGTTCCGCCGCTGGCGCATGGACGAGGCGGTGCGCCACCACAATCCGGAAATCTCGGCCGCCGATTGCACCGACCGCGATGCGCTGCTGCGCCATTGCGAGCGTTTGAAGATCCGCGTCAAGCCGTCCTACGGCTGGGGCAAGCTGCTGCTGGAGATCTTCGAAGCCACTGTCGAGCACACGCTGATCCAGCCGACCTTCATCACCGATCATCCGGTGGAAGTCTCGCCGCTGGCCCGCGCCAACGACAACGATCCGGGCTACACCGACCGCTTCGAGCTGTTCGTCAACGGCAAGGAGCTGGCCAACGGCTTCTCCGAGCTGAACGACCCGGAAGACCAGGCCCAGCGCTTCCAGGCCCAGGTGGCGGCGAAGGAAGGTGGCGATGACGAGGCCATGCACTATGACGCCGACTACATCCGTGCGTTGGAGTACGGCATGGCCCCGACCGGCGGCCTCGGCATCGGTGTCGATCGCCTGGTGATGCTGCTGACCGGCAGCAGCTCGATCCGTGACGTGCTGCTGTTCCCGTACATGCGTCCGGAGCAGTAAGTCGTCTTTTTGACTCCTGTTTGTGCGCGCCGTCGCGAAATGAGACGGCGCGATTGACGCCTCCCGCACTCGGCGTATCGTTAATGCACTACCTTGACGTCTGTTGTGGCTTGATCGGCGCCAGGGGGAGTGCGCACTGTGGAGAGTCCGCTTCACAATGTGATGACGATCATGAACCGGGACGCATGACACGGGAGTCAGGCCGATGCAGGGTGCGAGCGTTCGCAGCGGCAGGGTATCCTCGCCTGCTGATGATCCAGCATGGTCGAGAAACCAGGCAGAGTACGCGTTGAACATCGTCATTGTTGACGACCAGACGTCCGCGCGGACGATGCTGCGTCACGTCATCGAAGATATCGCGCCGGAACTGAGCGTGTATGACTTCGGTGATCCGTTGACCGCATTGGCCTGGTGCGAGGCGCATCCGGTCGACCTGCTGCTGCTCGATTACCGCATGCCGGAGATGGACGGGCTGGAATTCGCCCGTCGTTTCCGCCGCCTGCCCAAGCACCGCGACATTCCGGTGATCCTGATTACCGTGGTCGGCGACGAGCCGATCCGGCAGGCCGCGCTGGAAGCGGGCGTCATTGATTTCCTGGTCAAGCCGATCCGCCCACGCGAACTGCGTGCGCGCTGCTACAACCTGCTGCAGCTGCGCCAGCAGACCGAGAACGTGAAGCAGCGGGCCTTGTCGCTGGAGCAGCGGTTGCTGGCCAGCATGCACGAGGTCGAAGAGCGTGAGCGCGAGACCCTGTCGCGATTGGCTCGGGCGATCGAGTTCCGTGATGCCGGCACCAGTGCCTACCTGGAGCGCATGGCGCGCGTGGCCGGGCTGATTGCCGAGCAGCTGGGCCTGCCCGAAGACGACGTGCGCCTGATCGAGATGGCCGCGCCCCTGCATGACATGGGCAAGATCGCTATTCCCGATGCGGTGCTTCTCAAGCAGGGCAAGCTCAACGACGAAGAACTGGCGATCATGCGGCGGCACCCGCGCATCGGCCATGAGCTGCTCAGCGGCAGCCAGAACCGCTTCATCCAGGTTGGTGCGCTGATCGCGCTGCGTCACCACGAGCGGTATGACGGCAGCGGCTATCCTGATGGCCTGGTCGGCGAGGCGATTCCGCTGGAAGCGCGCATCGTCGCCGTTGCCGACGTTTTTGATGCCCTGATTTCGCCCCGTCCGTACAAGGAAGCATGGACCATGGAAGCCACACTGGCCTATCTGTACGCCCAGCGTGGCCGACTGTTCGACCCGCGCTGCGTGGATGCGCTGATGCGCGGTCACCAGCAGTTGATGGATATCTGCGCCCAGCACTCGACGGCATCGACGCGACCGGGTGGGTGACATGCAGGACCTGTTCGCACGCGTGAAGCGCCGATTGGCGCAGCGTCCGGATTCGGAGCATGGCCAGGCGATCGTGCGGGTGGCGCTGATCTCGCTGATCCTGGTCTATGTGCTGCTGTCCGGTGCGCGCCTGCACCGTCTGGAGCAGTACCAGGGCGTGCTGGCGACGGTACTGACCGGGTTGGGGCTTTCGCTGCTGCTGTTCGGTTGGCTGCTGTGGAAGCCTGAGCGCTCCGATCCGCGCCGGGTGGCCGGGATGCTGGCCGATTACGGCTTGATCGCCATCGGCATGATCCAGATGGGCGAACCGCTGGCCTGGGTGTACGCGGTGGTGATGTGGGTCACGGTGGGCAACGGCCTTCGCTTCGGGCCGCGTTACCTGGCCGCTGCCATCGTGCTGGCGATGGTCAGTTTCGGCACCACCGTGCTGTTGACCCCTTACTGGCAGGCCAACCTGGGCCTGGCCATTTCCCTGTGGTTGGGGTTGCTGGCAGTACCGTTGTGCTGCTCCTCCCTGCTGCGCAGAAGGATGCGACATCCGACCATGGATACGACCCCCGCCGCTGCCTCTCCCAACCGTTCGTTGCTGGCCCGCTTCAAGCAGCGCCTGTCCGGGCGCGAGGACAGCGAGCACGCGCAGAACCTGATCCGCATCATCATCACGGCGTTGTTCATCAGCTACCTCGGCTGGCGCTCGCTGAGCGGCGGCGGTGAGGCGTTGACCGCGACCTGGTTAATCCTCGCCTTCGAGCTGACCATCTCCGCCGGCCTGCTGACCGCGATCCTGGTCAATCCGGGTGTGTCGCATGTGCGCCGGGTGATCGGCATGCTGACCGACTACACCTGCATGGCCTGGATCATGACCATCCAGGGCGAGCCGGCCGCGCCGCTGTATGCGGTGATGCTGTGGGTGACCATCGGCAACGGCATGCGCTACGGCAGCACCTATCTGCGCGTGGCCACCGCCATGGGCTGCCTGGCGTTCCTGTGTACGGTGATGCTGTCGCCCTACTGGCGTGGGCACGACTATCTGGGCTGGGGCCTGCTGCTGGGCCTGGGCGCGATCCCGCTGTACTTCGATTCGCTGCTGCATGCGCTCACCCGTGCAGTGGCCGAGGCGCGCCAGGCCAACGAAGCCAAGAGCCGCTTCCTGGCCAACATGAGCCATGAGTTCCGCACGCCGTTGAACGGGCTGGCCGGCATGACCGAAGTGCTGGCCACCACCCGCCTGGACGATGAGCAGCGCGAGTGCCTGAACACCATCCAGGCCTCCACCCGCAGCCTGCTGGCGCTGGTGGAGGAGGTGCTGGACATCTCCGCGATCGAGGCGGGCAAGGTGCGGGTGGAGTGGCACGAGTTCGCGCTGGCCGATGTGCTGCAGGCGATCAACCTGATCCTGACCCCGCAGACCCGCTCCAAGTCGCTGGACTACCGCGTGCATGTGGACGACAACGTGCCGCCGCGCCTGCTTGGCGATGCCGGTCATCTGCAGCAGATCCTGCTCAATCTGATGGGCAATGCGGTCAAGTTCACCGACAGCGGCTACGTGCATCTGCGTGTTTCCAGCCTGGACGCAGCGGGCAGCGAGCGGGCGCGCCTGCGTTTCGAGATTGTCGACAGCGGCATCGGCGTGCCGGTGGCGCTGCGCGGCCGGCTGTTCAATGCCTTCGAGCAGGGCGATGTCGGCCTGGCCCGTCGCCATGAGGGAACCGGACTGGGCACCGCCATTGCCAAGGGCCTGGTCGAATCGATGGGCGGGCAGGTCGGTTATGCGCCGAACAGCCCGCGTGGCAGCGTGTTCTGGGTGGAGATCACGCTGGACGTGGCAGAGACCTCATCAGCCCCGGCGGTTCCGTCCGAGGTGGCTGAAGCCGGCAATGTCATCGCATTTTCCAATCCCTTCCTGCGTCATCGTGCACGGGTGCGCAGCCTGCGGGTGCTGGTGGCCGACGACCATGAAGCCAACCGCATGGTGCTGCAGCGGTTGCTGGAGAAGGCCGGCCACAAGGTCACCTGCGTCAATGGCGGCGCCGAAGTACTCGATGCACTGGAGCAGGCCAGTTACGACGCAGCAATCGTCGATCTGCACATGCCCGGCATGAGTGGACTGGACCTGCTCAAGCAGCTGCGGGTGATGCAGGCCAGCGGCATGCCCTATGTGCCGGTGATGGTCCTCAGTGCCGATGTCACCCCCGATTCGATCCTGCGCTGTGAACAGGCCGGCGCACGCGCCTTCCTGGCCAAGCCGGTAGTGGCAACCCGGTTGCTGGAAGTATTGGCCGATGTTGCTGCCAACACCCGCCCGGAATCCGGCATCCAGTCGGTTCCCGCGCTGCCGGTGGGCGATGGCGTGCTTGATACGGCAGTGCTGGATGAACTGGCGTCGCTGGGCATGGGCGACGGCTTCGAGCGCAAATTCATCGACCAGTGCCTGGTGGATGTCGATGCGAGCATGGGCCAGCTGCAGGCCTGCGGTGAAGGCCAGGCCTGGGAGGACTTCCGCGAGCACGCCCACGCCCTGCGCGGGGTGGCGAGCAACCTGGGGCTGGTCCAGGTTGCCGCCTCCAGTGGCGAGATCATGCGCATGGCGGACTGGCAGTTGAAGGGCGAGTGGGTGACCCGCCTCGGTAGTCTTGCCACCGCCCTACGCCTCGGCAGGAATGCACTGGCCGCCCGCAGCGCGGACATCGCGCGCCGTGACGACAGCGAGCGCAGCCCGTCCTGAACCGCCGCGCTGTCAGGCCGGGTCGCCATTGCGCCGGGCCTGTGCCCGCACCAGCCGGTCCATGGTACGCAGGGACTTCTCGCCGAGCTGCATGGCGGTATCCACCCAGATCTCGGTGATCCGCATCATTTCGTGCAGTGGCACCATGCTGGCGATTTCGTTCACCTCGCGCATCGCGGCCCAGGCATGTGGAATCCGCTTGCTGTCCTTGATCACCTGTTCAACGGCGGCAACGCCTTCGCCGACCGGCACCACGATGTCGACCAGCCCCATTTCCTTGAGCTGGCTGGCGGTGTAGAGGTTGCCCTCCAGCATGATCTTCTCGGCCAGGCGCGGGCTGATGCGCTGGCACAGGAAGGAGTAGGCGCCCATGCCGGGGAACAGGTCGAACAGCACCTCCGGCAGGCCCATCAGCACGCCTTCCTCGGCGACGATGGTGTGGCAGCTCAGCGCGGCTTCGAAGCCGCCGCCCAGTGCATTGCCCTGGACCAGGGCGATGCTGTGCGCACGTGCACCGAGCCCGGCATGGAAGGCGTGCACGCCGCGTACGCAGCGCTGGGCATAGTCGAGCAGGCGGGCGCGGTCGCCTTCGCGGATCAGCCGGCAGAACAGCTCGAGGTCGCCACCCAGGTTGAACACGTCACTGTCTGAGGCCAGAACGACATGGGGTGACAGGACGTGCGAGGCGCTGAGGCGGTCGCCCAGTTCGCGCTGGTAGTCGACGATGTCATCGACCAGGCGCGAGGCGAAGCAGGGCCGGCCCGGCTGGTTGACCAGGTTGGCATGCATGTGGATCCAGTAGACATCCCGCTCGGGCTCTTCGGTAATGCGCAGGGTAGGGTGCAGCGAGGGGCGGGTGATGATGGGGCGTACTGCGGACATGGGAGTTCTCCGTGTGACCGTCCGGCCAACCGCAGAGCGGACGGAGAGGAGTGAGGGGAGGCGAGCTGAACGTGCGGCGGCGACTGATTCTATGCACCCGTCGTGAACCGCCCGCAAGCGCTGTGCCGGCCATGTTCCGGTAATAAAAAGACCCCGCCGTTGCCGGCGGGGTCCCTGTTCTGCTCGCTTGCCCGGAAACCCTTACGGGGCGGGCGTATCACGCAGCTCGCGACGGAGAATCTTGCCGACGTTGGTCTTCGGCAGCTCTTTTCGGAATTCTACGATTCTGGGGTGCTTGTAACCGGTCAGGTTTGCCCGCGCATGTTCCTTGACCATTTCCGCAGTCAGGTTCGGGTCCTTCTTCACGATCACCACCTTCACCACCTCGCCGGATTTTTCATCCGGGACACCGACTGCGGCCACTTCCAGCACGCCCGGCATCATCGCGATGACGTCCTCGACCTCGTTCGGGTACACGTTGAAGCCGGACACCAGGATCATGTCCTTCTTGCGGTCGACGATGTAGAAGAAGCCCTGTTCGTCCATCCTGGCCATGTCGCCGGTGTGCAGCCAGCCGTCGGCATCGATGGCAGTGGCGGTTTCTTCCGGGCGCTGCCAGTAACCCTTCATCACCTGCGGGCCCTTGATGCACAGTTCGCCCACTTCACCCAGCGGCAGGATGTTGCCGTTGTCGTCCTTGATGCAGGCATCGGTGGACGGGATCGGCAGGCCGATAGAGCCATTGTATTCGGGCAGGGTGAGCGGGTTGATGCAGGCCGCCGGCGAGGTTTCGGTCAGGCCATAGGCCTCGACCAGGGTCACCCCGGTGGTCTTCTTCCAGCGTTCGGCCACGGCGCGCTGCACCGCCATGCCGCCACCCAGGGTGAACTTGACCGAGGAGAAGTCGATCTCGTCGAAGCCCGGGGTGTTGAGCAGGCCGTTGAACAGCGTGTTGACGCCGGTGATGGCGGTGAAGCGGGTGCCCTTGAGCTCCTTGACGAAGCCCTTCATGTCGCGCGGGTTGGTGATCAGGTGGTTGCAGCCACCGAACTTCATGAAGACCAGGCCGTTCGCGGTCAACGCAAAGATGTGGTACAGCGGCAGGGCGGTGATGATCACTTCCTTGCCCGGCTCGATGCCCGAGGTGGACAGCCACGCCGATGCCTGCTGCATGTTGGCGATCAGGTTGCGGTTGGTCAGCATCGCGCCCTTGGCAACGCCGGTGGTGCCGCCGGTGTACTGCAGGAAGGCGATGTCGTCGTGGTCGATCTCGACCGCCGGAAGCGTGTGCCGGCTGCCCAGCTTGAGCGCCTGCCTGAAGCGGATCGCGCCCATGATGTGGTAGTTGGGCACCATCTTCTTGACGTACTTCAGCACGAAGTTGACGATCGCGCCCTTGGCGCCGAGCAGGTCGCCCAGGCCGGTGGTGATCACGTGCTTGACCGGTGTGTCGGCGATGACCTGCTCGACGGTGTCGCCGAAGTTGTCGACCACCACCAGCGCGCTGACGCCGGCGTCCACCAGCTGGTGCCTGAGTTCACGCGCGGTGTACAGCGGATTGACGTTGACCACGGTCAGGCCGGCGCGCAGCACGCCGAAGGTGGCCACCGGGTACTGCAGGCAGTTGGGCATCATCAGAGCGACGCGGTCACCCTTCTTGAGCTTGAGCTCACCCAGCAGGTAGGCCGCGAACTGGTTGACCAGCGTATCGGTCTCGCCGTAGGTGATGACCTTGCCGAAGCTGGAGTAGGCGGGGCGGTCGCGGAATTTCGCGACGGAGGCGTCGAAGACCGAGGCTACCGAATGGAATTCGTTGACGTCGATTTCGGCGGGAACGCCTTTCGGATAGCTCTGCAGCCAGGGACGATCCAGACTCATATTCCCCCTCCAGGAATCGTGATGATGGGTGCGGCGCGGACAGTATCCGCCAGAACCGCTCACCGCAGCATACCGTTCCGTAGGGAAAACGCGAAGGGGGCGCGAAGAACGCGCCCCCGGGGGTGCATGAGCGCCCACCAAGGTGGGCATCTACAGGAGATCGGTGTCCGCCGTTTGCGGGCGATTCGCGTCAGCCCTTGCTGCGTACCGGTGCGCCGTTGGCCTTGTAGTACGGCGCGGTGCTGCGGGCCAGCGGGGTGCGGCCGCGGATCACGTCGGCCAGCTTCTCGGCGATCATGATGGTCGGTGCGTTGAGGTTGCCGGTCACCACCTGCGGCATGATCGAAGCATCGACAATGCGCAGGCCTTCCAGGCCGTGCACGCGGCCCTGGCCGTCGACCACCGCCATCGGATCATCGGCGTGGCCCATCTTGTTCGAGCACGACGGGTGGTAGGCGGTCTCGGCATGTTCGCGCACGAACGCGTCGATCTGCGCATCGGTCTGCAGCGCACTGCCCGGGGAGATCTCGCGGCCGCTGTACGGCGCCAGCGCCGGCTGCGCGAAGATCTCGCGGGTGATCCGGATCGCGGCACGGAACTCGCGCCAGTCCTGGTCGTGCGACATGTAGTTGAACAGGATGCTGGGATGTTCGCGCGGATCCTTCGAGCGCACGTGGATGCGGCCGCGGCTGGGCGAACGCATCGAGCCGACGTGCATCTGGAAGCTGTGCGCCTTGATCGGGTTGGAGCCGTTGTAATTGATCGCCACCGGCAGGAAGTGGTACTGCAGGTTCGGCCAATCGAACTCGGCGTCGCTGCGGATGAAGCCACCGGCCTCGAACTGGTTGCTGGCGCCGATGCCGGTGCCAAGGAACAGCCACTCGGCGCCGATGGCCGGCTGGTTGTAGAGCTTCAGTGCCGGGGCCAGCGAGACCGGCTTCTTGCACTCGTACTGCAGGTACATCTCAAGATGGTCCTGCAGGTTGGCGCCGACGCCCGGCAGGTGGTGCACCAGGTCGATGTCCAGGCTGCGCAGCAGATCGGCCGGGCCGACGCCCGAGCGCTGCAGGATCTGCGGCGAAGCGATGGCGCCGCCGCACAGCAGCACTTCGCGGCGCGCGGTGGCACGCTGCGGCTGGTCGTTGTGCAACCACTGCACGCCCACCGCACGCTTGTTTGAGAACAGGATGCGGTCGGTCAGCGCGTGGGTGACGATGGTCAGGTTCGGGCGCGGCTTGGCCAGGTCCAGGTAGCCGCGGGCGGTGCTGGAGCGACGGCCCTTCGGGGTCACCGTGCGGTCCATCGGGCCGAAGCCTTCCTGCTGGTAGCCGTTGAGATCGTCGGTGCGCGGGTAGCCGGCCTGCACGCCGGCCTCGACCATCGCAGCGAACAGCTCGTTGTTGCCGGCCTTGGGCGTGGTCACACGCAGCGGGCCTTCGCCACCGTGGTAATCATTGGGGCCGATGTCGCGGGTTTCGGCCTTGCGGAAGTACGGCAGGCAGTCCAGGTAGGTCCAGTCGTCCAGACCCGGCATGCTGGCCCAGTTGTCGTAGTCCATGGCGTTGCCGCGGATGTAGCACATGCCGTTGATCAGCGACGAACCGCCCAGGCCCTTGCCGCGGCCACAGTCCATGCGGCGGTTGTTCATGAAGGGCTCGGGATCGGTCTTGTACGCCCAGTTGTAGCGCTTGCCCTGCAGCGGGAAGGCCAGCGCCGCCGGCATCTGGGTACGGAAGTCGAGCCGGTAGTCCGGGCCACCGGCTTCCAGCAGCAGCACGCTGACATCGGCATCTTCGGTGAGGCGGGTGGCCAGCACGTTGCCGGCCGAACCGGCGCCGATGATGATGTAGTCGTACTCGTTATGGGTGCTCATGGGTGTCTCCTGCAGGCCGGGGCGCTGCATGCAGCCGTCCCGGCGGAATGTCGGATCGGCACGA
The DNA here is from genome assembly GCF_059416125.1 of Stenotrophomonas sp. GW821-FHT09E08. Classification (NCBI taxonomy): domain Bacteria; kingdom Pseudomonadati; phylum Pseudomonadota; class Gammaproteobacteria; order Lysobacterales; family Lysobacteraceae; genus Stenotrophomonas; species Stenotrophomonas sp. GW821-FHT09E08. Next base: position 157,892 of record NZ_JBWKOO010000008.1, on the reverse strand, counting down.
TGGCCGGACGTGGGGCGCGCCCGGGGGCGCGCCGGTCAGAACACGCTGGCGTAGTCGCCCAGCTCGACCTGCACCGACTTGATGCGGGTGTAGTGGCCGAGGGTCGAGAGGCCGTTCTCGCGGCCGACGCCGGATTCCTTGTAGCCACCGACCGGCATTTCGGCCGGCGATTCGCCCCAGGTATTGATCCAGCAGATGCCGGCTTCCAGGCGGTGGATGATGCGGTGGGCGCGGCTGACGTCCTTGCTGACCACGCCGGCGGCGAGGCCGAAGGTGGTGTCGTTGGCACGACGCACCACTTCGTCTTCGTCGTCGTAGGCAAGGATGCTCATCACCGGCCCGAAGATCTCTTCCTTGACGATGGTCATGTCATCGCGGCAGTCGGAGAACACGGTCGGCAGCACGTAGGCGCCATTGGCCAGCGCGCCTTCGGTAGCACGGCCGCCGCCGGTCAGCAGGCGGGCGCCTTCGGCCTTGCCGCTTTCGATGTAGCGCAGTACGTTTTCCATGTGCGGGAAGCTGGTGAGCGGGCCGAAGTTGGTCTCGGCGGCCGTCGGGTCGCCGATGCGGATGCGCTTGACGCGCTCGACCACGGCGGCTTCGAACGCGGCCAGCATGCTGCGCGGCACGAACACGCGGGTGCCGTTGGTGCAGACCTGGCCGGAGCTGAAGAAGTTGGCCATCACCGCGATGTCGGCGGCGCGGTCGAGGTCGGCGTCATCGCAGATCACCAGCGGCGACTTGCCGCCCAGTTCCATGGTCACTTCCTTCAGCGACGAGGACGCGGCGCTGGCCATGACCTTCTTGCCGGTGGCGACGCCGCCGGTGAAGGAGATCTTCTCGATCACCGGGTGCTCGGTCAGCCACTGGCCGATCTCGCGGCCAGGGCCCTGCACGACGTTGAACACGCCGGCCGGCACGCCGGCTTCGGTGTAGATTTCGGCCAGTCGGATCGCGGTCAGCGGCGTCACTTCGGACGGCTTGAACACCATCGCGTTGCCGGCGGCCAGCGCCGGTGCCGACTTCCACATGGCGATCTGGATCGGGTAGTTCCAGGCGCCGATGCCGGCGACCACGCCCAGCGGCTCGCGGCGGGTGTAGAAGAAGCTCGATTCGCGCAGCGGCAGCTGGATGCCTTCGATGGCGGTGGCCAGGCCGGCGTAGTACTCGACCACGTCGGCACCGGTGACGATGTCCACGGTGGTGGTTTCGGCCAGCGCCTTGCCGGTGTCAAGGGTTTCCAGATGGGCCAGCTCGTCGTTGCGCTCGCGCAGGATCTCGACGGCGCGGCGCAGGATGCGCGAACGCTCCATGGCGGTCATCGCCGCCCACACCTTCTGGCCTTCGGCCGCGCTCTGCACGGCGCGCTCGACGTCAGCCTGGCTGGCGACCTGCACTTCAGCGATCGCTTCACCGGTGGCCGGGTTGACGGTCCTGAAGGTCTTGCCGCTGGTGGCATCGACGCGCTGGCCGTGGATGTAGAGCTGTTGGACGGGCAGGGTGGTCATGGGGCGTACTCCTTGGAAGGGGGCGGGTGCTGCAACGCTTATAGCGCGGCAGCCTGCAACTGGAAGTCGATGTAGCCGTAAGCGATGCGCCGGGACTTCTCGGCATTGAACTGGCCGCCGACCAGGCTGCCGCGCAGCCACAGACCGTCGATCATCGCGGCCAGGCCACGGGCGGCCAGGCGGGCCTGCGGGTGGGGCAGCAGGCGGTTGAACTGGTGGCACAGGTTGGAGAACAGGCGCTGGTCGTTGGCGCGCTGCAGCCGGGCCAGTTCCGGCTGGTGCATGCTGGCGGCCCAGAAGGTCAGCCAGACGCGCATCGCGGTGCCGTTGATCTGGCTGTCGTCGAAGTTGCCGTCGACGATGGCGCGCAGCTGGTCGCGCGGGTCGTCGCCGACGTCGGCGCGGTAGCGGGCGACCGCCTCCTTCAGTTCGCGCAGGATCTGCCGCATTGCAGCATTTAGCAGGCCGTCCTTGTCGCCGAAGTAATGGGCGACGATGCCGCTGGACAGCCCGGCCTTCTTCGCGATGGTGGCGACGGTCGCATCGGCCATGCCGATCTCGTCGATGGTCTGGAAAGTGGCCCGGATCAGCTGCTCGCGCCGTACCGGTTCCACGCCTTTCTTCGGCATTGTCTCTCCACGGATTGCGACCCGAAGGATCGGGCTGCCGACCATTATGCTTTTTATTGATTGAACGTTCAATCAATAAACCCTAGGATGCGCTCGCGCCCCACGCCATGGGCCCGGTTTACCGGTCCGGCCCCGCCCATGTGCTCCCTCGGACTTGATGAGACGACCCCATGTCTTCCCTGGCTCATCCCAAGCGTTCGCCCCTGCGCTTGAACCGTTTTGTCTTCTTCAGTTCCTCGGTGTCGATCGGCATCCTCGGGCTGCTCACCGTTCTCTATCCCGAAGGCAGCGAGCACTGGCTGCAATGGGCGCAGGCCGGGGTCTCGGCGGCGTTCGGCTGGTGGTACATGCTGCTGATCGTGCTGTGCCTGGGCTTCGTGCTGTGGCTGGCGTTCTCGCCGTATGGGCGCATCCGCCTCGGCCACAACGAGGAATCGCCGGCCTTCGGCTACGTGGCCTGGGTGTCGATGTTGTTCTCGGCCGGCATCGGCATCGCGCTGCTGTACTACGGCGCCTACGAGCCGCTGGACCATTTCCTCAATCCGCCCGGGCAGCCCGGCGGAACGGTGGCAGCGGGCCGCGAGGCGATGGTGCTGACCTTCCTGCACTGGGGCCTGCACGGCTGGGCGCTGTACGCGCTGGTCGGCGTGGCACTGGGCTATTTCGCCTACCGCCGCGACCTGCCGCTGGCGCTGCGCTCGGCGCTGTACCCGATCTTCGGCGAGCGCATCCATGGCCGCATCGGCGACATGGTCGATGGCTTCGGCATCCTTGCCACGCTGATCTCGATGGTGACCAATCTTGGCATCGGCGCGCTGGTGGTGCAGTCCGGCCTGGTCTACCTGTTCCACATTCCGGATACGCCGCAGGTGCTGGTGGCGATCGTGCTGGTGATGATGGCCGTTGCCACCATCGGCGTGGTAGCGGGCGTGGAGAAGGGCATTGCCTGGCTCTCCAACCTCAACGTGCGCCTGCTGTGCGGCCTGCTGCTGTTCGTGCTGGTCACCGGCCCGACCCTGCACCTGTTCGACGGCCTGATCCAGAACACCGGCGATTACCTCGGCGCGTTCGTGCGCAAGAGCTTCGACATGTACCTCAACGACCCCAAGGGCCGTGAGTGGATGGGCTCGTGGACGCTGTTCTACTGGGCCTGGTGGATCGCCTGGGCGCCGTTCGTGGGCCTTTTCGTGGCGCGCATCTCGCGTGGCCGCACCATCCGTGAAGTGATCATGGGCGTGCTGCTGATCCCGCTCGGCTTCACCCTGGCCTGGCTGTCGATCTTCGGCAACACCGCCATCGACCTGGCGCTCAACCACGGCCAGGCGATCCTCGGTGACGTGGCCCAGCACGATGCGGCAATGACCCTGTTCAAGCTGCTTGAGTACCTGCCTGGTGCACCGTACGTGGCCGGTGCCGCGGTGGTGATCGGCTTCGTGCTGTTCCTGACCCCGGTCGATTCGGGCACGCTGATGATCGCCAACCTGTGCACCCGCCGTGTCGATGACGGCGTGGAGGACGGCCACGACGCGCCGATCTGGCTGCGGGTGTTCTGGGCGGTGGGCATCACCGTGGCCAGTGTCGGCCTGCTGCTGGCCGGCAACTTCAGCGCGATGCAGACGGCGGTGGTGCTGTGTGGCCTGCCGTTCTCGTTCATCCTGGCGTTCTACATGTGGGGCCTGCTGAAGGCGCTGCGCACCGACCCGGACGCACCGCGGCGGTAGGTAGCGCCGGGCGCTGCCCGGCGAACGCCAAAGCAAAGGGCCGGATCTGTGAGGATCCGGCCCTTTGTGTTTGCTTACGGGATCCGCCGGGCATGGCCCGGCGCTACCGGTTACTTGCTGGCCAACTGGCGCAGCACGTACTGCAGCAGGCCGCCATGGTGGGCGAGGAGGCGCGCTTGCGAACCACTGGTTCGCGCGTCTCCGCAGCGCCCCCGCGCTGGCGCGGGGGCCGGGCTTCCGCCCGATGGTACGGCAGGAAGGTTCAGCGACCTGCCAACTGGCGCAGCACGTACTGCAGCAGGCCGCCATGGCGGAAGTACTCCACTTCCTTCGGGGTCAGCAGCATCACCGAGACTTCGAAGGTCTTCTTGGTGCCGTCGGCCTTGGTGGCGGTGACGGTGGCACGCTTGCTGGCACCGTCCTGCAGGCCGGTGATGTCGATCACTTCCGAACCGTCCAGGCCCAGAGACTGCGCGTTCTCGCCGTTGCGGAACTGCAGCGGCAGCACGCCCATGCCGACCAGGTTGGAGCGGTGGATGCGCTCGAAGCTCTCGGCGATGACCGCCTTCACTCCCAGCAGCAGGGTGCCCTTGGCCGCCCAGTCACGCGACGAGCCGGTGCCGTATTCCTTGCCGGCCAGCACCACCAGCGGCACCTTGTCGGCCTTGTACTTCATGGCCGCATCGTAGATCGCCAGCTTCTCCGGCTGGCCACCGCCGGCGGGGTAGTACAGGGTGTTGCCGCCTTCTTCGCCGCCGAACATCAGGTTCTTGATCCGGATGTTGGCGAAGGTGCCGCGCACCATCACATCATCGTTGCCGCGGCGGCTGCCGTAGCTGTTGAAGTCGGCCGGCTGCACGCCACGCTCCTGCAGGAAGCGTCCGGCGGGGGAATCCTTCTTGATGTTGCCGGCCGGGGAGATGTGGTCGGTGGTGATCGAATCGCCGAACAGGCCCATCACCCGTGCGCCGTGCACATCATCGATGCTGCCGACCTGCATGGTCATGCCGTCGAAGTAGGGCGGATTCTTGATGTAGGTAGATGCATCGCTCCATTCGTACAGATCACCGTCCGGCGAGGCGATGGTGTTCCAGCGGGTATCGCCCTTGAACACGTCGGCGTAGTTCTGCTTGAACATCTCCGGGCCGACGGTGGCGGCGATGACGTCGCCGATCTCCTTGTTGCTCGGCCAGATGTCGCGCAGGTACACCGGCTGGCCATCGCTGCCGGTGCCCAGCGGTTCGGTGGTCAGGTCGATGTCGGTGGTGCCTGCGATGGCATAGGCCACCACCAGCGGCGGGCTGGCCAGGTAGTTCATCTTCACTTCGGGGTGCACGCGGCCCTCGAAGTTGCGGTTGCCCGACAGCACCGAGGTCACCACCAGATCACCACTGGCGATGCCGGCGCTGACTTCGGTCGGCAGCGGGCCGGAGTTGCCGATGCAGGTGGTGCAGCCATAGCCCACCACGTAGAAGCCGATCTTCTCCAGCTCGGTGAGAACGCCGGCCTTTTCAAGATAGTCGGTGACCACGCGCGAGCCTGGGCCGAGCGAGGTCTTGACCCACGGCTTGCGGTCCAGCCCCTTGGCGGCCGCGTTGCGGGCCAGCAGGCCGGCACCGATCATCACCGCCGGGTTGGAGGTGTTGGTGCACGAGGTGATGGCGGCGATGACCACCGCGCCATCCTTCAGCCGCACTTTCCTGCCATCCATCTCGATGTCGGCGTAGCCCTTGGCCAGCTGCTCGTTGCCCACTGCCGCGCCGCCGCCTTCATTGACGAAGGTGGAGACATCCTCGCTGCGCTTGTCGCGGTTGGCGGTCATGCCGACCAGCGCGTCGCGGTAGTTCTTCTGCACGTCTTCCAGCAGCACGCGGTCCTGCGGACGCTTGGGACCGGCCAGCGACGGCTTCACCGTGCCCATGTCCAGTTCCAGCGTGGTGCTGTACTGCGCATGCGGGCTGTTGGCGTCGTGCCACAGACCCTGCGCCTTGGCATAGGCTTCGACCAGGGCGATCTGCTCTTCACTGCGGCCGGACAGGCGCAGGTAGGTCAGCGATTCGTTGTCGATCGGGAAGATGCCGCAGGTCGCGCCGTATTCGGGGGCCATGTTGCCGATGGTCGCGCGGTCGGCCAGTGGCAGATGCTGCAGGCCATCACCGTAGAACTCGACGAACTTCCCGACCACGCCGAGCTTGCGCAGCATCTGGGTGACGGTCAGCACCAGATCGGTGGCGGTGGCGCCCTCGGGCAGCTTGCCGGTCAGCTTGAAGCCGACCACCTGCGGGATCAGCATCGACGAAGGCTGGCCGAGCATCGCGGCCTCGGCTTCGATGCCGCCCACGCCCCAGCCGAGCACGCCGATGCCGTTGATCATCGTGGTGTGGCTGTCGGTGCCGAACACGGTATCCGGGTAGGCGATCGCCGTGCCGTCCTTGTCCGCGGTCATCACCACGCGGGCCAGGTTCTCCAGGTTCACCTGGTGGACGATGCCAGTGTTGGGCGGCACCACCTTGAAGTTGTCGAAGGCCTTCTGTCCCCAGCGCAGGAAGCCGTAGCGTTCCTGGTTGCGCTGGAATTCGATCTTGCCGTTGAGGTCCAGCGCGTCCGGCTTGCCGAACACATCGACCTGCACCGAGTGGTCGATGACCAGTTCGGAGGGAATCAGCGGATTGATCTGCTCAGGCGAGCCGCCGAGCTTGACCACCGCATCGCGCATCGCGGCCAGGTCGACCACGCAGGGCACGCCGGTGAAGTCCTGCAGGACCACGCGCGCCGGCATGAAGGCGATCTCGGTGTCTGGCTCGGCCGCCGGGTTCCAGCGGGCCACGGCTTCGATGTGGTCCTTGCCGACGGTGATGCCGCCGTCCTCGTGCCGGAGCAGGTTCTCCAGCAGGATCTTCATCGAGTAGGGCAGGTGGGAGATATCGAAGCGCTGGCCCAGCGTGGGCAGGCTGAAGTAGTCGTAGGTCTTGCCGCCGACGTTCAGCTGGCTGCGGGTGGAGAACGAATCGCTCATGCGGGGTAACTCCTTCTTGCGGATGGCTTGCAGTGGCCCGCGCATGGGCGGACCTGCTTGCGGTCGCCGTGGGCCTGACGGCCCCGGTGGTCCCAGTATGAACCCCAGACTGAATGGATTCATCCGGGCCGGGTTCCGGCCTGCGGCATCGGTTCCAGACTACAGGGGAAGGTGTATGGCGTATGTCACGTTTGTGGCCGATCCTTTGCGAGGCAAGGGCTGGCGGGGTGCCGGTCCTGTTCAGGGTGGAAGTATGCCCGGGGAAGTATGTATAATTTGTGCATACTCTGGAGGGCCTACCGATGGAAGCCACTGTTGCAGAACGCGGACAGATCACCCTTCCCAAGGCGGTGCGTGATGCCCTCGGCCTGACCAAGGGCACGCTGCTGAAGGTCGAACTGGACGGCAGCCGCATCATCCTGCGCAAGAGTGTTGACGATGCCATTTCACGGGCGCGCGGCAAGTTCGCGCTGGACGGCTTCGAATCGTCCGACGCGGCCGTACGCGCGGTGCGTGACGAGGAATAAGTCGTGATGATCGCCGTCGATTCACCGGTGCTGGTCGAGCTGCTCAGCAATGGTCCGCAGGCCGATGCCGTGGAAGCCATCCTCAGGCAGAGCCTGGTCGGCGGCCGTGTGGTGGTCTGCGGCGCGACCCTGGCCGAGGTCTGCGCATCGCTGCGTGGCGGCGCCGAGGTGCTCGAAGCGCTGGAAGAAATGGGCGTGCACTTCAACCCGATGGAAGCCAAGTCGGCGCTGCGCGCCGGCGAAATGCACCGTCGCCACCGCCAGCGCAGCGGCAGCCGCCGCAGCCTGGATGAATTCATGGTCGGCGCCCACGCACTGTTGCAGTGCGACGGCCTGATCACCTGGAACGATACGTTTTACCGCGACTACTTCAAGGGCCTGAAGCTGATCGTGCCGCAAGCCTGAGCCCACTTTTTTTCAACCTACGCATTACCCGGGAGTTGTCATGTTGGAAGCCTACCGCCACCACGTCGCCGAGCGCGCTGCGCTTGGCATCCCGCCGCTGCCGCTGAGCGCGCAGCAGACGGCCGATGTCATCGAACTGCTGAAGAACCCGCCGCAGGGCGAGGCCGAGTTCCTGCTCGACCTGCTGACCCACCGCGTGCCGGCCGGCGTCGATGACGCGGCCAAGGTCAAGGCCTCGTACCTGGCGGCGATCGCACTGGGCAGCGAGCAGAACCCGCTGATCAGCCGTGAGCGCGCCACCGAACTGCTGGGCACCATGCTCGGCGGCTACAACGTCGCGCCGCTGGTGCAGCTGCTGGACGACGCCAGCGTCGGCACCATCGCCGCCAACGGCCTGAAGAAGACCCTGCTGGTGTTCGATGCGTTCCATGACGTGCAGGAAAAGGCCAAGGCCGGCAATGCCAACGCCCAGTCCGTGCTGCAGAGCTGGGCCGATGCCGAGTGGTTCACCAGCAACCCGGAAGTGCCGCAGAGCCTGACCGTCACCGTGTTCAAGGTGCCGGGCGAGACCAACACCGACGACCTGTCGCCGGCACCGGACGCGACCACCCGCCCGGACATTCCGATGCACGCCCTGGCGATGCTGAAGAACAAGCGCGACGATGCGCCGTTCACCCCGGAAGAAGACGGCAAGCGCGGCCCGATCCAGCAGATCCTGTCGCTGAAGGACAAGGGCCACCTGGTTGCCTACGTCGGCGACGTGGTCGGCACCGGTTCCTCGCGCAAGTCGGCTACCAACAGTGTGCTGTGGTGGACCGGCGATGACATTCCGTTCATCCCGAACAAGCGCGCCGGTGGCGTCTGCCTGGGTTCGAAGATCGCACCGATCTTCTACAACACCATGGAAGATGCCGGCGCACTGCCGATCGAGCTGGACGTGTCGAAGATGGAGCACGGCGATGTGGTCGAGCTGCGTCCGTACGAAGGCAAGGCGCTGAAGAACGGTGAAGTGATCGCCGAGTTCCAGGTCAAGTCCGAAGTGCTGTTCGACGAAGTGCGTGCCGGTGGCCGCATTCCGCTGATCATCGGTCGCGGCCTGACCGGTAAGGCGCGCGAGGCGCTGGGCCTGGCCCCGACCGACCTGTTCCGCCTGCCGGTGCAGCCGGTCGACACCGGCAAGGGCTTCTCGCTGGCGCAGAAGATGGTCGGCCGCGCCTGTGGCCTGCCGGAAGGCCAGGGCATGCGCCCGGGCACCTACTGCGAACCGAAGATGACCTCGGTCGGTTCGCAGGACACCACCGGCCCGATGACCCGCGACGAGCTGAAGGACCTGGCCTGCCTGGGCTTCTCGGCCGACCTGGTGATGCAGTCGTTCTGCCACACCGCTGCGTACCCGAAGCCGGTGGACGTGAAGACCCACCACACCCTGCCGGAGTTCATCTCCACCCGTGGCGGTGTCTCGCTGCGTCCGGGCGACGGCGTGATCCACAGCTGGCTCAACCGCATGCTGCTGCCGGATACCGTCGGTACCGGTGGTGACTCGCACACCCGTTTCCCGGTGGGCATTTCGTTCCCGGCCGGTTCGGGCCTGGTGGCCTTCGCCGCTGCCACCGGCGTGATGCCGCTGGACATGCCGGAATCGGTGCTGGTGCGCTTCAAGGGCAAGATGCAGCCGGGCGTGACCCTGCGTGATTTGGTCAACGCGATCCCGCTGTACGCGATCAAGTCGGGCCTGCTGACCGTGGCCAAGGCTGGCAAGAAGAACATCTTCTCCGGCCGTATCCTGGAAATCGAAGGCCTGCCGGAACTGAAGGTCGAGCAGGCGTTCGAGCTGTCCGACGCTTCGGCCGAGCGTTCGGCTGCCGGTTGCTCGGTGCGCCTGAACAAGGAACCGATCATCGAGTACCTGACCAGCAACATCACCCTGCTGAAGTGGATGATTGCCGAGGGTTACCAGGATCCGCGTTCGCTGCAGCGCCGTATCGAGAAGATGGAAGCGTGGCTGGCCAACCCGGAGCTGCTGGAGCCGGATGCGGACGCCGAATACGCCGCCGTCATCGAGATCGACCTGGCCGATATCCACGAGCCGATCGTGGCCTGCCCGAACGACCCGGACGACGTGAAGACCCTGTCCGAAGTGGCCGGCGCCAAGATCGACGAAGTGTTCATCGGTTCGTGCATGACCAACATCGGTCACTTCCGTGCCGCTGCGAAGCTGCTGGAAGGCAAGCGTGACCTGCCGACCCGCCTGTGGGTGGCCCCGCCGACCAAGATGGATGCGTCCGAGCTGACCAAGGAAGGCGTGTACGGCACCTTCGGCGCGACCGGCGCACGCATGGAAATGCCGGGCTGCTCGCTGTGCATGGGCAACCAGGCGCAGATCCGCGAAGGTTCCACCGCGATGTCGACCTCGACCCGCAACTTCCCGAACCGCCTGGGCCGCAACACCAACGTGTACCTGGGTTCGGCCGAACTGGCCGCGATCTGCTCGCGTCTGGGCCGCATCCCGACCAAGGAAGAGTACATGGCCGATGTGGGCGTGATCGCTGCCAGCGGCGCGGAGATCTACCGCTACATGAACTTCGACCAGATCGAGGAATACCAGGACGTGGCCAAGACGGTCGCTGCCTGAGGGTAGTGCCGGCCGCTGGCCGGCATCCCGTTGAAACGAAGAACCCCCGGTGAAAGCCGGGGGTTTTTGTCTGCTGCATCCGCTATTGCACGGTCCAGTCTGCGTTGCCCTGCAACCGACGGCCGCCGATCAGCACGTTGCCGCGCTTACCGGAGACATCCATCTCGAACCAGGGCAGTCCATCACGGTCAAGTGGACGCACGTAGGCCTGGCGCTTTGCACGGTTGAATTCGATGTAGTAGCGGCGATGCACGTTGGGGTACGGCGGGATCGACGCGCCTTTCCAGCTGACGCTTACCGCGCCGGGGTCTTCGCGACCCACCAGCATCAGCATGAAGAACACATCACCCTGCTTGGCCTCGAAGTAGAACAGATCGCCACTGGCGCTGGCGGGTGCCAGTGGCAATGAAAGCAGTACGGCCGCCAGGGCGGCCTTCCATATGCCTTTGATCATGTGCAGCATTCCTTGTGCAATACCGCTATCAAAGCACACATGTGGGTAGCGCGTTGAAACGAAGAACCCCGGTGAAAGCCGGCGCTTTTTTTGTTGCCTGATGGCCTGTAGCGCCGAGTCCATGCTTGGCTGCTGTTCGTGCGATGCGCGATGAGTCGAGCGCGGCTCGACTCTACAAAGGCATCCACGCATGGCGTGGATCTACTGCGCGCGCGAGCCCTTGAGCCGGGGCGCGCAATCAGCCGCGGGCGAGGGCGAGAAGCCGCTCGGCAATCCGTTCCAGCGGCACCTGTTCCTCGGCGGCGCCCAGCTTGAACGCTGCACCGGGCATGCCCCAGACCACACTGGTGGCCTCGTCCTGCACCAGCGTCGGTGCGCCGGCCTGGCGCATTTCCAGCAGGCCGCGTGCACCGTCATCGCCCATGCCGGTGAGAATGGCACCGATGGCGTTGCCGCCGGCGTTCTGCGCGACCGAGCGGAACAGCACGTCCACCGCTGGCTTGTGCCGGTTCACCGCAGGGCCGTCGTCGACGCGGCAGCGCCAGCGCGCACCGTCGCGGATGATCCGCAGGTGCTTGCCGCCGGGTGGAAGGTAGGCGTGGCCGGGCAGCACCGCTTCGCCGTCGCTGGCCTCGCGCACGGCCATTGCCGAGTGGCGGTCCAGGCGTTCGGCGAAGGCGCTGCTGAAGCTGGCCGGCAGGTGCTGGGTCATCACCACGGCCGGGCCATCGGCGGGCATTCCTTCCAACACCACGCGCAGGGCTTCGGTGCCACCGGCTGACGAGCCGATCGCGATCAGGCGGTCGGTGGTACGGAACTGCGGTGAGGCAGGGCGCATGGCGGGGGCTGCGTCCAGCGTGAGTTTCGGTGCGGCCACGCGTACCAGCGGTCGAACGCGCGAGCGCGCCGCCATCTTCACCTTGGCGATGATTTCGTCGGCGTAGGCCTGCAGGCCGCGCGCCACGTCCAGCTTCGGCTTGGAGACGAAATCCACCGCACCCAAGGCCAGTGCCTGCAGCGTGGTGTCGGCGCCACGTTCGGTCAGCGAGGAGATCATCACCACCGGCAGCGGGTGCAGGCGCATCAGGTTCTCCAGGAACGCCAGGCCGTCCATGCGCGGCATTTCCACGTCCAGGGTGATCACGTCCGGGGCCAGGCGCTTGATCTTCTCGCGTGCCAGCAGCGGGTCGGCGGCGGTGCCGACCACGTCGATGGACGGATCGCTGGACAGGATTTCCGTGAGCATCTGGCGCACGACGGCGGAGTCGTCGACGATCAGGACCCGACAGGGGGCGTTGCCGGTCAGGGTCATTCGAACAGCTCCACGCCGCCGGTGACCGGGGCCTTGGACAGGCGTGCACGCACTGCCGATTCAGTGGCGGCTACTTCGGCTTCGTGTGCGTGTGGCAGGCGCTGCACCACCACGCGGCCGGTATCGGCGAAGAACCAGATCTTGCGCGGATGGATGCCGCACAGGTCCTCGGCGATGATCGGAATGTGCTCGGCCTGCAGGTACTGGCGCACGAACTCGGCGTTGCGGGTGCCGACCGGATTGCTGGTGAAACCCTTGAGCACGTTGGCGCCGCCGAACACCTTGGCCTCGATGCGCTTGCGGTGCGCGCCGCGCTTTAGCATGTCGTTGATCAGCAGTTCCATCGCGTAACTGCCGTAGCGCGCGGGCGCGCCGTCGCCGGCGTTGCCTTCGGGCAGCAGGAAGTGGTTCATGCCGCCGATCTTCAGCACCGGGTCGCGCAGGCAGGCCGCCACGCAGGAGCCGAGCGTAGTGGTCAGCGCGGTGGTGTCGTCGACCACCAGATACTGGGTCGGCAGCAGCTTGGCTGCAATGGTCTTGAAGCGCGCGTCCTGGTAACGCATCACATCGTCGGTACGCAGCGATGCGTTCATGCGCCTGCCTTTGCCGCACGGCGGTACAGGGTGCGTCCGCAGGGCTGGATCAGGTCGGCGGCGTGCAGGTAGTTCTCCGAGTGGCCGGTGTAGAGCAGGCCATCGTCGGACAGGTGCTGCACCAGCCGGCCCAGGATCGCGCGCTGGGTCGGCTTGTCGAAGTAGATCATCACGTTGCGGCAGAACAGCGCATCGAACGGGCCGCCGACGTCGTAGCGCGGGGCGAGCAGATTCAATGGGCGGAACTCGATCAGCTCGCGCAGCGCTGGCAGCACGCGGCACTGGCCCTCGTTGGGGCCGCTGCCGCGCTGGAAGTAGCGGCGGCGCAGGTCCGGATCGAGGCTGGTGACGCGATCGATGTTGTAGACGCCACGGCCGGCGGTGGCCAGCACCTGGGTATCGACGTCGGTGGCGATGATGCGTACCGGTGGCTTCAGGGTACCGAAGGCCTCGCAGGCGGTAATCGCCATCGAGTAGGGTTCTTCGCCGGTGGAGGCGGCGCAGGACCACAGCAGCAGCGGCGCACGGCTGGCGCGCTGCTGCAGTTCTTCGCGCAGCTTGTCGAAGTGGTGCGGCTCACGGAAGAATGAAGTCAGGTTGGTGGTCAGGGCGTTGGTGAACGCTTGCCACTCATCGCCGTCCTCCTGTTCCAGGTGGTCCAGGTACTGCTGGAAGCTGCGCATGCCCAGCGTGCGCAGGCGGCGCGACAGACGGCCATAGACCATGTCGCGCTTGGCCGGGGCGAGGGCGATGCCCACGCGCTGGTAGATCAGGTCGCAGACGCGGCGGAAATCACGGTCGGCGAACTCGAATTCGCGCGGGCCGGTGACGATGGGAGTAGGACTTTGCACGGGGGACGTGTCCATCGGCAGAGGCGGCGGCCGAAGCCGCCGCGGGTGGGTCTCAGAATTCCTGCCAGTCGCTGTCGCTGGCGACGAAGGTGCTGGCGTTGCTGCTGCGACGCAATGGTGCCGGTGCGGGCTGCGGACGCGGCGCGACCGCTGCAGTGGTGGCTGGCTCGATGCGGGCGGCCACGGCCTTCACTGCGGCCGAGACCTGGTTGTCGAGGCGGAAGATCGCAACTGCATCGGCCAGCTGCGCGGCCTGGTCTTCCATCGCGCGCGCGGCAGCGGTGGCTTCTTCCACCAGCGCAGCGTTCTGCTGGGTGGTTTCGTCCATCTGCACCACGGTCTGGTTGACCTGCTCGATGCCGGCCGACTGCTCCTGCGACGCTGCGGAGATCTCGGCCATGATGTCGGTCACGCGCTGCACCGAAGCGACGATCTCGCCCATGGTGCTGCCGGCCTGGTGCACCAGGCTGGAGCCTTCGGCGACCTTGCCGACAGAATCATCGATCAGGCCCTTGATCTCCTTGGCGGCAGCGGCCGAGCGCTGGGCGAGGGTGCGCACTTCGCTGGCGACCACGGCGAAGCCGCGGCCCTGTTCACCGGCACGCGCAGCCTCCACCGCGGCGTTCAAGGCCAGGATGTTGGTCTGGAAGGCGATGCCGTCGATGACGCTGATGATCTCGGCGATCTTCTTCGAGGAGGCTTCGATGGCCGACATGGTGTTGACCACCTGGCCGACCACGCTGCCACCCTGCGAGGCTACACCCTGCGCGCCGATGGCGAGCTGGTTGGCCTGGCGGGCATGCTCGGCGTTCTGGCGCACGGTGGAGGTCAGCTCTTCCATCGAGGCCGCGGTTTCTTCCAGGTTGGCGGCCTGCTGCTCGGTACGGCGCGACAGGTCGCTGTTGCCCGACGCGATCTCGCCAGCGGCGAGGGTGATGCTGGACGTGCTGGCCTGGATCTGGCCGACGATCTGGGTCAGCTGGGTGACGGTGGTGTTGGCGTCGTCACGCATGCGCGCGAACACGCCCTGGTAATCACCATGCATGCGCGCGGTCAGGTCGCCTTCGGCGATGGCCGACAGCAGCTGCGAGAGCTTGCCGAGGTTGTCATCGCTGACCGCCATCATCGCGTTGAGGTTTTCCAGCATCAGGCGGAAATCGTGATCGAAGCGCTGCGCGTCGCCACGACGGCTGAAGTCGCCTGCGGCGGCGGCACTGGCCAGTTGCTTGATCTCGGCGTTGATGCGGCCGAGGTTGGCCTTGACCGTGTCGACGGTGGTGGTCATCGCGGCCTTCTCGCCGGGATAGCGCGCGATGTCGCGGCTCAGATCGCCCACAGCGTACTGCTGCACCACCTCCAGTACATCGTGCAGGGTCTGCACATGGCCGCCGACCAGGGCGTTGGTTTCCTGCACCATCAGCCCGTATTCGCCGGGGAAGGCGCTGGCATCGATGCGGTAGCTCAGCTCGCCACCATCGTGGCGCCGGGCCATTTCGCGCTGGCCGCCGATCACCGCGTGCAGCTGCTGCTGCATGCCGGCCATCGCTTCCAGCAGGCGGCCGGTTTCATCATGCGGCTGCGGGCCGATATGGCTGTCGAGCTTGCCGGCGGCGATGCCTTCGGCGACGGCGGTGGCCTGCTTCAACGGCACGGCGATGCGGTTGCCGATGACCCAGCTCAGGGCCAGTACGATCAGCACCAGCATGCCGCCGGAGAGCGCCATGATGGCGGTGAACACCAGCGCCTGCTTCTGAACGTCATCCATGTAGACGCCGCTGCTGATCACCCAGTTCCAGGGTGCGAACAGGCTGGCGTAGGCCACCTTCTCGACGTCACCCTTGCTGCCCGGCTTGGCCCAGCGGTAGTTGACGAAGCCGCCGCCGGCCTTGGCCGCCTCGACCTGGTCGTAGTAGATCCGCACGCCGTCGCCGGTGCGGAAGTCCTTCATGTCCTTGCCGACCACGTCCTTGCGGAACGGGTGCATCAGCAGGCGATAGCCGGTGTCGTAGACGTTGTAGTAATAGGTGTCGTTCTCGGCGCGCATCACTTCCAGCGCCTGCAGGGCGGCGGCCTTGGCAGCTTCCTCGCTGAGCTCGCCGGTACCGGCCAGGCGATGGTAGTGCTGGAGGATGCCGTCGCTCAGTTCGACCTGGGTCTTCAGCGCGGTCTTGCGGGTCTCGGTCAGGTCCAGGTACTGCATGCGGGCGGCGATCACCGACAGCGCGATCACGCCGAGCGCGATGAGCAGCGTCAGCAGGTTGAGCTTGCGCCGGACGGAGAGGTTGCTGAAGTAGTGTTGCCAGCGATGCAGGAGATTCATCGAGCAGGACCAGGTTGAAGCAGGCGGGCGGCGCCGAGCCGGTCGCGACGTGATACGCCGTGACAACCCCGTTATCGGCCGCGGGGGCGGGGGATTGAGGTGCAGTGTCCGGACGTATTCAGGTTTCCTTGCAGCGGCGGCTGCGGCGCTGCCTGCGGCAGGCTGGTTTTGAAGCAACAGCAACAGCAACGGCAACGGCAGGTCATGGCGAGGGGTTGCTACGGGTTGGCCGGGTCGGGGTGGGCAGGCAGGACATGCCGTGAACCCATCCATGGGGGCTCGATGGCGCCATCCATGGCGCCAACGGTCCTGCCTGCCCACCCCGACCCGGCCCGCCAGGGCTTCACTTCGGCGGACGGCAAGAGCGTTGGGTTTCCAAGTGGAAAGAGGGGGCAGATCCGTTTTTCCGCAGGAAAACGGATCTGACCCCGGACGCGACCTGGCTTTTGCTTTTTGCTCTTTTCTTTTCAATCCGGGGTGGACGCGCACGGAAAGTGTCCCTGGCCGGGAGGGTGAGTTGCGCAGGGGCGTGAGCCGCATGGATGCGGCGACCGAGCTTACATGGACGTACTTGCAGCGTCCCCTGCGCAACCCATCCTCCCGGCCCAAACGAAGGAAATCCGCCGCTCTCCGCGACCACCCCGAGGGGCTCCGCCGTTGGCTGATATCCAGATACCCCGTAAACGAAAACGCCCCAGCACAGGGCCAGGGCGTTCTCGTGCGTCAGGTCAGGCGGGCATCAGAATTCCTGCCAGTCTCCATCAGCCAGTTCGGTGGCCATCGGGCGGCCGCCTGCAGTGCGTCGGGCCGGTGGGGCGACCGCAGCCGGTGCGACCGGTGCGGCGGCACGTGGTGCCGGCGCTGCAACTGCCTTGCGCGGAGCGACCACGACCTCGGCTTCGTCGACCACGAAGATCGACACGGCCTCGCTGAGGTGCCCAGCCTGTTCTTCCATCGCACGTGCGGCGGCGGTGGCTTCTTCCACCAGCGCGGCGTTCTGCTGGGTGGTCTCGTCCATCTGCACCACGGTCTGGTTGACCTGCTCGATGCCGGCCGACTGCTCCTGCGAGGCGGCGGAGATCTCGGCCATGATGTCGGTCACGCGCTGCACCGAGGCGACGATCTCGCCCATGGTCGCGCCGGCCTTGTGCACCAGCGCCGAGCCGTCGTTGACCTTGCCGACAGAGTCGTCGATCAGGCCCTTGATCTCCTTTGCGGCAGCGGCCGAGCGCTGGGCGAGGGTACGCACCTCGCTGGCGACCACGGCGAAGCCGCGACCCTGTTCGCCGGCACGTGCGGCTTCCACAGCGGCATTCAGTGCCAGGATGTTGGTCTGGAAGGCGATGCCGTCGATGACCGAGATGATCTCCGAAATCTTCTTCGACGAGGCCTGGATGGCCGACATCGTGGTGACCACCTGGCCGACCACGTCGCCGCCCTGCGAGGCCACGCCATGTGCGCCGATGGCCAGCTGGTTGGCCTGGCGTGCATGCTCGGCGTTCTGGCGAACGGTCGAGGTCAGCTCCTCCATCGAGGCAGCGGTTTCTTCCAGGTTGGCGGCCTGCTGCTCGGTGCGGCGCGACAGATCGCTGTTGCCCGAGGCGATTTCGCCGGCGGCCGAGCTGATCGCACGGCTGGACTGCTTGATGCGGGTGACGATCTCGCTCAGCTGCGCGGCGGTGGCGTTGGCATCATCGCGCATGCGGGCGAACACGCCCTGGTAATCGCCGTGCATGCGCACGGTCAGATCACCCTGCGACAGCGCGGCGAGCAGGCCGGAGATCTGTTCGATGCTGCCGGCATTGGCGTCGAGCAGGCCGTTGATCTGCTGGGCCAGCTGCAGGAAGAAGCCTTCCTTGTCGTTGGCGTCGATGCGGCCGGACAGGTCGCCGGCCGCAGCCTGGGCAATCACGCGCGCAACTTCGGCTTCGACCTGCGCTTCCTGGGTGCGGTCGCGCCACTCCACTACGTAGCCAACGGTATCGCCGCCTTCGTTGCGGATGGTCGACACCACCTGGGCGAACTGGGCGTCGCCGTACTGCATCGGACGACGGGCAACGCCGTGCGCCTTCAGGTTGCCCAGCAGAGTCTGATCCATCTCGCCACGGTGCTCGAGCACGGTGACCGGCTTGCCGACCAGCGAGGCCTGCGCATCGAAGTCCGGCAGGTCGCGGCGGACCTCGTCCTGGTACTGGGTCAGAGTCTGCTGCAGGGCGCGATTGCTGTAGACGATGGTGTTGCTGGTGTCGGTCAGGTACACGCCGGTCGAGCTGTAGTCCAGCGCGGTGCGGATGCGCAGGTTCTCGCGGGCGATGGCCTGGTCGGTTTCGGTGCGCTCGCGCAGGTCGCGCTGCATGCGCTGCATGGCCTGCATCAGCTCGCCGACTTCGTCCTTGCGGCTGACATCGATATGGCCATCAAGCTTGCCACCGGCCACATCGTTGGCAACCGAGACGGCGCCACGCACGCTGCCGACCAGGGCGCGGGCGAACAGCCAGACCAGCACCAGGCCAAGCGCAGCACCGCCCAGCAGGGCGATCACGGTCAGCACGGCCGAGGCGGCGTAGGTGGATTCGGCCTCATCGCGCGATGCGCGGGCGAGGCGGTTGTCTTCGGCAATCAATGCTTCCAGTGCAGCGCCGGCCTTGCGGTGCTTGGCGCGGGTCTCGCCGACGAAGGTATCGATCGCATCGTCGGGCAGGTCCAGCTCCAGCATCTCGGTGACGCTGTCATAGGAGGCCAGTGCCTCCTTCCATTCCTTGGCGAAGGTATCGAACAGCTTCTTCTGCTGCGGGTTGTCGACCAGCGCCGGATAGCCCTTGATCGACTTGTCCATGCTTTCGCGCAGTTCAGTGGACTGCTTGCGGGCATCTGCCTTGACGTCGTCGCTTGCGCGGATCAGCTGCTGGTAGGCGGCGTTGCGGTACTCGCCGAGCATGCCTCGCATCTCGCCGGCCATGCGGATGCTCTCCATGCGCGAACCGGCCAGCTCGGTGGTGACGTTGTTCAGCGAGTGCAGGCCACGGTAGGCGACGATGCCCTGCAGCAGCATCACCAGCAGGAGAACGCCGAAGGTCAGCATCAGCTTCGGCATCAGTTTCAGGTTGTTGATCCACGGCATGGGCGTTGCGATCTCCTAAGGCAGACGCGTCCGGGCATCGGGCCCGGTTGCAGCAGAAACCACGCCGGCACCAGGTCCGGCGTGGTTCGACGAACGGCGGATTACTTGATGTTGGCCAGCTTCAGGCTTGCCGGCGAGCTGACTTCGATTTCAGCACGCGAGGCATCGCGCTGGATCTTGCCGATCACGCACACGGTCTTGCCTTCCAGGGTTTCCAGCGGGAAGGAGAACTTGCCGCGGTTCTCGCCGGCGATGCGCGCCGAGAAGGTGTGGCGCGGGAATGCGCCGCCCATGTACAGGAAGGTCGGCTGGCCTTCGGAACCTTCTGCGTAGCGGGCCTTTTCGACCTTGCCACAGACCATGCCGTCCTTGCCGACCGAACGCGGTGCCATTTCCGGCGGGATCATGTCGGCCGACTGGGCGAAAGCGGAGGCGGCAGTGGTGGCCAGGACAGCGGCCGAAACGAACGCAAGCAGGGACTTCATCGAGGTGTATCTCCGGGGATGGTGATGGTCGTTCCGGTCCTGCGCGCTCCTGCGCGGCCGGCTTCTGTCCCCCTATCGGCACTGCCGCGGGGAACTGAAGGGCTTTGTGACCAGAACGTGAAGCAGGTCCGCTGGTTCAGGCGGCGGCGTCTTCGACCAGGCTGGCCTGGCCCATGTCGGCACTGTCGAGAAGGGTCTCGATGTCCAGCAGGATCAACATGCGGTCATCCTGGGTGCCGATGCCGGAAATGAAGCGGGTATCGACGGCAGCGCCGAATTCCGGGGTCGGGCGGATCTGCTCGGCAGACAGCGGGATCACGTCGGAGACGCTGTCCACGACGATGCCGACCACACGGTCTTCGACGTTCAGCACGATCATCACGGTGAAGGCGTCGTAGCGGGCATTGTCCAGGCGCAGCTTCAGGCGCAGGTCGATGACCGGCACGATGGTGCCGCGCAGGTTGATCACGCCCTTGATGTAGTCCGGTGCATCCGGTACGCGGGTGACCGCGTCGTAGCCGCGGATTTCCTGCACCTTGAGGATGTCCACGCCGTAGTGCTCGGCACCAAGGGTGAAGCTGAGGAATTCGCCACCGGCGCTGGCGGTGGTGCTGGTCTTGTCGTTCATCGAGGGGTCCTGGTTCTGCCGGAAGTCCCGGTGTCAGGCTCGATATCGGCCCCTTGGTGGGGGACTTTAGGTGTGGCGCCCGGGGCATCTACACATGGCGTGGATCTACCGGTAAGCGGTAGTGCCGGCCGCTGGCCGGGAACCTGGCAACAACGCGGATACGGCCATTGCCGGCCAGCGGCCGGCACTATCGGTCGGACGGCCTCAGAGCTCGCCGTTGCGGCGCGCCTTGCGCTGGCGGTCAATGCGGAAGATGTAGCGCTGGATGGCGCTGTCGCCGCCACGCGGCAGGCCGTCGAAACGCATGCCCACGCGCTTGACCTCGATGCCGTTGGGCTGGCGCTGTGGCAGCAGGTTGCAGACCACCAGTTCGATCTCCAGGTCCGGGCCGTCCGGCAGTGAGAGTAGGGCCGGGTAGCGCTTCTGCAGGCTGAACACCGCGCAGTCGGTGGGCACGACCACGGCCAGGCCGCCGCCACTGATATCAACCACCCGCATTGACAGCGTACCGCTGCGGTCTTCTCCGCAGGGCAGCTGCAGCTGCGGCGAGTCGGTGACCGGGGTTTCCAGCCGGTACAGTTCGCGCCGTTGCAGGTGTACCAGCTCGTCCGGCAGCGGGGCGCGGAATGCCACGTGGCCGTCATTGTCCACGCGCTGCAGTGCCTGCAGCCGGAAGCGCACCAGCACGCGTTCAAGCTGGGCGAAGCACAGAAGGTGGTCGGCCTGCTCGGCGGCGCGGTTGGACGCTTCCTGCGGACTGCCATCGAGCAGCAGGGTGTCCTCGTCTTCATCGAGCTCAAGCAGCGCAGTCGGGAACGATCGGTCGCGGCCGTCGATATGCGCATTGATCAGTGATCGCTGGTCGATCAGCGATCGCAGCAACTGCCGCAGCTGGCGCGGGTTGCGGACCAGGAAACGTTCGTCAGCGGCGTCGGCCGCGTGGACATCGTGCACTGCAGTGTCGTTGCCGTCGGACATGGAATCTACGGTCAAGGGCGGGCGCCAGGACGCGTTGGCGCGTGGCTCGATGGGGATATCGGCCACTGTGCAGGATTATGAAGTGAGAGTTGCATCACTTTCCACGTGCGAGGGGTCGGATCCCTTTCCCTCGGGAAAGGGATCCGACCCCGTTACCTCAGAACTCCTGCCAGTCGCCCTCGGCGGCCAGTACCGGCTGTGCCGCCGACGCACGCAGTGCGCGCTTGGCAGCCGGCGCAGCGGTCGCCACCTGGCGCGGAACCGGTGCCGTGGCCAGGCGCACCGTCGAAGCCGTCGAACCTTGCGAGGCCAAGCGGAAGCGGGCAACCGCTTCGCCCAGCTGCACGGCCTGGTCTTCCATCGCGCGTGCTGCGGCGGTGGCTTCCTCTACCAGTGCGGCGTTCTGCTGGGTGGTTTCGTCCATCTGCACCACGGTCTGGTTGACCTGTTCGATGCCGGCGCTCTGTTCCTGCGAGGCAGCGGAGATCTCGGCCATGATGTCGGTCACGCGCTGCACCGAGGCGACGATCTCGCCCATGGTGCTGCCGGCCTGGTGGACCAGACTGGAGCCTTCGGCGACCTTGCCCACCGAGTCATCGATCAGGCCCTTGATCTCCTTCGCGGCGGCGGCGGAGCGCTGGGCGAGGGTGCGCACCTCGCTGGCGACCACGGCGAAGCCACGGCCCTGTTCACCAGCGCGTGCGGCTTCCACCGCGGCGTTCAGCGCCAGGATGTTGGTCTGGAACGAAATGCCGTCGATGACCGAGATGATCTCGGCGATCTTCTTCGAGGAGGCTTCAATGGCCGACATGGTGGTCACCACCTGGCCGACCACGTCGCCGCCCTGCGAGGCCACGCCGTGCGCGCCGATCGCCAGCTGGTTGGCCTGGCGGGCATGCTCGGCGTTCTGGCGAACGGTCGAGGTCAGCTCCTCCATCGAGGCGGCGGTTTCTTCCAGATTGGCTGCCTGCTGTTCGGTGCGGCGCGACAGGTCGCTGTTGCCCGAGGCGATCTCGCCGGCGGCGAGGGTGATGCTGGAGGCGCTGGCCTGGATCTGACCGACGATCTGGGTCAGCTGCGCGACGGTGGTGTTGGCGTCGTCACGCATGCGTGCGAACACACCATTGAACTGCCCATCCATGCGTGCGGTCAGGTCGCCGGCAGCGATCGATTGCAGCAGCTGCGACAACTGGCCCAGATTGCCGTCGGCCACCTGCATCATGGTGTTCAGCTGCTCGATCATGACCTTGAAGTCATGCTGGAAGCGCTGGGCATCGCCGCGCTGGCTGAAATCGCCGGCTGCTGCAGCGGCGGCCAGCTGCTGGATCTGGGTGTTGATCGCGAGCAGGCTGGCCTTGGCGGCATCCATCGACTCGTGCAGGATCGCGCGGCTGCCCGGCAGGCGGCGTGCGTCCGGTGCAAGATTGCCGATCGCGTACTGGTTGAGCACGTCGATGGCATCGCGGATCGCATCCAGGTGTTCGAAGATCACCGTGTTGATGCCGCCGGCCAGCTGGCCATACACGCCCGGGAAGTCCTCCGGGATGCGGTGGCTGATATCCGGACCGGCATGCATCTGCGCCATCAACTGGGTCTGCTCGGAGAAGCGGCGCAGCATCGAGGTCATCTCGGCCGTGGCGGCCAGCATCTTGCCGGCTTCGTCCTTGCTGGTGGCCTGGGTGCTGACACTGAGATCACCACGGGCGACGGCCTGGATCGCGTGCACGGCCTTGCCCAGCGGACCTGTGACAGCGCGCGAGATGACCATGGCCAGCGCGGCGGCCGCCAGCGACAGCAGCACGATGCAGCCGATGATGGCGATCATGCTGGTGCGGTGGGTGGCATTGGCATCGGCGATCTTGGCATCCATCAGGCCGGCGATGTGGGTGCCGAGGGTCTTCATCGCAGCGAACAGGTCACGGCGTGCCGGCCGCGACTGTTCGTCGGAGATCTGCCGCGCCAAAGCGCCATCGCCAGCGGCGACCGCTTCGCGCATGGCCTTGTTGGCGGCGAAGTAGCGGTCCAGCTGCACGTTGGCCGCGCCATACAGCTCGCGCTCCTTGGCCAGTGCAGGCAGTGCCGAGTAGGCGGCCAGTTCGTCGTGCACGGCCTTGGCGGTGTCGTCCATGCGCTTGTAGTAGTCGGCCACCTTGTCCGGCTGGTCGAGCATGCTGAGCAGCGCCAGCTCGTAGGTGCGGAATTCGCCCAGTTGCGAGCGTGCCTCGCCGAGGTGCTGCACCGAGGGAATATCGTTGCTGGCCATCTCGCCCAGTTGCTTGTTGGCCTCGTTGAGCCGCAGCAGCGCGAATGCACCGAGGACGAGGGTCATCAAGGTGGTGAGGGTGAACCCCACGGCCAGCTTGCGGGCGATGGGCAGATCTTGGAACCACTTCATGCAGGGTGCTCCAGGTGGGCAGGATGCCGGCGTCGTTGCGTCGGCTGGGGGTGGTTGCAGAGCGAACGGTGGTGCCCGGTGGGGGGTCGGTGACGGCCGTCAAAGCGAGATAGCGGCGTGCTGCGGGCGGACTTTATGGACGCAGATCACATTCGGTTGCGTAGGGATGACGGCGCGAAAGTGCTGCGGCGGCGCGGCTTGCGCTTCGGTGGCGTGGTTGCGAACGAAACCAGTGCGGCGACGGAGTTCACGGAATGGGTTCGGGGGCGGATTGGGGTCAGATCCCTTTTCAAAGAAGAGGGATCTGACCCCCAGCCACACATGGTCGGCGCACGCGCAAAGAAAAACCGCCGCCCCGAAGGGCGGCGGTTCAGTGCACGCATGCGGTGTGGATCAGGCGGCCTGCGGCATCCGCAGCGAGCGCACGAGGCCACCGATGTCGACGATCAGGGCCACGCGGCCATCGCCGAGGATGGTGGCACCGGACACCCCGCCGATGCGGCGATAGTTGTTCTCGATGTTCTTCACCACCACCTGCTGCTGGCCGACCAGCTCGTCGACTTCCAGTGCGATCTTCTGGCCATCGCCTTCGACCACCACCACCAACGATTCGCTGCCGGGAGCGCGGTTGCCGTAGCCGTAGTACTCGCTCAGCGACAGGATCGGCAGGTATTCGCCACGCACGCGCAGCACACGGCCTTCGCCGGCCATGCTGCGGATGTCCTCGGGCTGCGGCTGCAGTGCCTCCAGCACGTACGCCAGCGGCAGGATCAGGGTTTCGCCGGCCACCGCCACGGTCATGCCATCAAGGATGGCCAGTGTCAGCGGCAGGCGGATCAGTGTGCGAGTACCGGTACCGAGGCCGCTTTCGATCTGCACTTCGCCACCCAGTGCCTGGATGTTGCGACGGACCACATCCATGCCGACGCCGCGGCCGGACAGGTCGGTGACCGCGTCTGCAGTTGAGAAGCCGGGCTGGAAGATAAGGTCCCAGACCTGCGAATCGGTCGGGTTGTCCGGTACGGCCAGGCCGCGCTCGCTGGCCTTGGCGAGGATCTTGGCACGGTCCAGGCCGCGGCCGTCGTCGCTGACTTCGATGACGATGTGGCCGCCCTGGTGCGACGCCGCCAGGGTGATCGTGCCGGTCTCGTCCTTGCCCGCATTACGTCGCACGTCCGGCATTTCCAGGCCGTGGTCGATCGAGTTGCGCACCAGGTGGACCAGCGGATCGGCGATCTTCTCGATCAGGCCCTTGTCCAGCTCGGTGCCTTCGCCGACGGTGCGCAGGCGGACCTGCTTGCCGAGGCGGCCGGAGAGGTCGCGGACCAGGCGCGGGAAGCGGCGGAACACTGCATCGACCGGCAGCATGCGCACGCCGATCACCGCTTCCTGCAGGTCGCGGGTGTTGCGTTCAAGCTGGTCCAGGCCGGCGAACAGGCTCTCGGCGTGGACCGGGTCCAGTGCGTGCGAGACCTGCTTGAGCATGGCCTGGGTGATGACCAGTTCGCCGACCAGGTTGATCAGCGCATCGACCTTGTCGACGCTGACGCGGATCGAGGTTTCCGCTTCCTGGCCGCCACCACCGCTGGCGGCAGGAGTGGTGGCCGCGGCCGGTGCAGCAACAGGTGTGGAAGGGGTAGCAGCGGATGCGGTCGGGGCCTGCGTGGCCAGGCTCGGCGGTGCGGCCGGACGGATGTCCAGCTCGCAGTCGTCCAGTACCCAGGCGAAGGTGTCTTCAATCTTGCTGCGCGGCACTTTGCCGACCAGTCCCAGATCCCACGCCAGATGAGCCTCGAGCGGGTCGAGCTGGGCGAAGCCGGGCAGGCGTTCCATGCGCGCAGCCACCTGCAGCGAACCGAGGTGTTCCAGTTCGCGGATGATGCGCAGTGGGTCGTTGCCGCTCATGAACAGCGACGGTGCCGGGGTGAAGCCGATCTGCCAGGCTTCCGGCGTGTCGTCCACCTTGGCAGCCGGGGCGGCCGGGGCGGCAGCTGCGGCTTGTCCGGAAAGAACTGCTTCCAGGCGCGCCTTCACCGCGGCGACAGCGGCGGGATCGGCGGCCTGGCCGTGTTCGGCTTCGCGCAGCAGGGCGCGCAGCACGTCCACCGAAGACAGCATGGCGTCGACAGCGTGGCCTTCCAGCGCCCGCTTGCCTGCACGCAGCTCATCGAGCAGCGTTTCCAGCACGTGGGTCAGGCCGGCAATCGCATCGAAGCCGAAGGTGCCGGCGCCGCCCTTGATCGAGTGGGCAGCGCGGAACACCGAATTGATGATCTCCGCGTCCTGTTGCCCCGATTCCAGGGCCAGCAGGCCAGCCTCCATCGCGTCGAGGCCTTCGCGGCTCTCCTCGAAGAAGGTGGCGTGGAAGCGTTGCAGGTCCATGCTCATGGCAGTGGCGATCCGGAAGCGAAGAGGGGGAGCAGTGCGGGGCGATCAGCCCAGCACTTTCTGCACGGTGGCGACGAGCTGCTCGGGATTGAACGGCTTGACCAGCCAGCCGGTGGCACCGGCGGCCTTGCCTTCGGACTTCTTGTCCGCGGCCGATTCGGTGGTGAGCATCAGCAGCGGGGTGAACTTGTAGTCCGGCAGCTGGCGCAGTTCGCGGATCAGCGCGATGCCGTCCATGTTCGGCATGTTGACGTCGGTGACCACCGCATTGAAGCGCTGGCCCTTTGCGCGACCGAGCGCGACCGCGCCGTCTTCGGCTTCTTCGACGGCAAAACCGGCCGAGGTGAGGGCGAAGGAAACCATCTGGCGCATCGACGCCGAATCGTCCACCACCAAGATACGTGCGCTCATGCAGCGTTCTCCACAGATTTCAGGTTGTCATGGGTTGCGTCCAGGCCCAGGGCCTGGGTGACGCCAAGCAGGCGTGCGGCGTCACGGAAGGTTGCGGTGCAGCCGTGGAAGCCGGTGCCGAGGCCTGCCTCGCGGCGCGCCTGCACGAACGCACACAGCACCTGCACGGCGGCCGTGTGGATGCGGGTGACCTGGCTCGCATCCAGGGTCAGCTCGCCTGCCTCTGCCACCAACGGCGAAAGGCGGTTCTTGAGCTCGGTGCTGCTCTCGATGCCGAGATCCTCACCCAGTTCGACAATGCTCATTGTTGCTCCGGACAAACGGTTCCGTGATCCATAACGGCACCCCGGCGGGGTTCTTTAGAGGAATCGACGCGGTGCGTCGATGCGGTGCTGTTCGGGGGCGGGAGATGCCAATGCTGCGCATCGGCACCTGCCGTCCCCGACAGGCAACGCGGCGGCGCGGAACGCCGACTCAGCTCAACAGCTGCGTGGCATCGAGCAGGATCATCGGCCGCTGGCTGACCCGGGCAACGCCACGGAACAGATCATTGGAAATCTGGCAGATGCGCGCCGTATCAGGCGGCTCGATCTGCGAATCGGTGAGGTTGGCGACATCTTCCACTGCCGACACGCGCAGGCCGATGGTCTCGCCGTTTTCCTCCAGCACCACGATGCGGGTCTGTGCGTCGTCCTCGGCAGCGGTTGCACCCAGGTGCAGGCCCAGGTCCATTACCGGCACCACCTGGCCGCGCAGGTTCATTATCCCCAGCATGGCCGGGGCGGTACCGCGCAACGGCAGCAACGGTACCGGCAGGACCACTTCCTGCACCTTCAGCAGTTCCAGTGCATAGGCCTGGGCACCACAACGCAGGCGCAGCCAGCGCGAGGTGCGCTCGCCGGCGCGGCGGTTCTGCGGATGCGGGCTGCTGGCCGGGCGGTGTGCCTGCGCCTGCAGTTCCTGCCAGGTGCCAGGTCGATTGCCAGCGGGAGCGTCTACCGCCACGCGCGGTGGCGGTGCTGCTGCAGCCGGTGCAGGGGTGGGGCGTGGTGCAGGCGCCAGTGCTGCAACCGTGGCGGGTGGTGGCGTGGCCACGTCCTCGCCACCGGAGGCCGCCTCGAATGCGGCCTGCAGGCCGGGGCTGTCGGTGTGGGCGAGGCGATGGCTGTCGGCAGGATCGGTCTCGTAGATCACTTCATCGGGCAGATCGTCCCAAGTCGGCTCCGGGCCGGCCTTTGCGGTGGCCGCAGCCGGCGCAGGAGCGGTCTCGTGGATCACTTCGTCCGGCAGGTCATCCCAGGTCGGCTCGCGTTGCGTGGTGGAGGCCGATGTAGCAGCAGCCTCGAAAGCGGCTTGCAGTGCGGCGTCGTCCATTGCAGGGGTAGCGGCGACGGCTTCGGTCTCGTAGATCACTTCGGCCGGCAGGTCGTCCCAGGTGGGCTCGCGCTCCGGTTCCGCTGCGCTCGCAGGGCGTGGCCCGGCGCTACCCGGTGCAGAGGCGGCCTCGAAGGCGGCTTCCAGCGCGGCGTCGTCCACGGCAGGGGCAACGGTGACGGCTTCAGTTTCGTAGATCACTTCGGCTGGCAGGTCATCCCAGGTCGGTTCGCGTTCCGGTGCCGCTGTGCTCGCTGGGCGTGCCCCGGCATTACCCGGCGGCGCGACGGGTGGCGCCACAGCGATCGCCTCGCCCAACAGCTCGTCCAGATAGTCGTCCAGTACGCCGGTGCTGTTCATGCGGCCTGCTCCAGGGCGCGGGCATCCTCGCCGAGGATCCAGTTGAGGGCGCGACGGTACGCAGCCAGGCCGCGGCCCGGGTAGTCCTCGCCGACGCTCGGCAGGGTCAGGCCGGCGGCATTGCTGATGCGAGTGTCGATCGGAATCGCGTCTTCCCATACGCGTGTGCCATGACGGTCCTGCATGGTGCGCAGCGACTCGTTGCCGGCGCGGGTGCGGCGATCGAACAGGGTTGGCAGGATCGAGATCGGCAACGGCCGGCGGCGCGAACGCTCGACCATCTCGCCGGTGCGGACCATGCCGTCCAGTCCATGCAGCGCCAGCGGTTCGGCCTGGGTCGGGATGATCAGGCGGTCGGCCGCAGCCAGTGCATTGATCATCAGCAGGCCGAGGGTCGGCGCGCAGTCCAGCAGGATGTAGTCGTGCTGTCCCTGATGGCGGGCAAGCGCGTTCTGCAGAGCCAGGCCGAGGCCGGGCTGGTTGGCGCTGCGCCGCTCCAGCGTGGCCAGCGCCGACTGCGCACAGACGTAGTCCAGGCCGTGGATGCTGCTGGCGTGGCACAGGCTGGACAGATCGACCGGCGGCGCACCGAACAGTTCCAGCACGCCGGCCGGCGGTGGATCCACCGGTACGCCGAAGGCACGGCTGAGCGAGGCATGCGGATCGAGGTCGATCAGCAGCACGCGGTGGCCCATTGCAGCCAGGCCACGGCCGAGGGCGAGGGTGGTAGTGGTCTTGCCGACTCCGCCCTTCTGGTTGGCGACTGCCCAGATGCGCATCGGTTTACTCCTTCATTGCCGGGGGAACGGCGGCGCCGACACGGCTGCCAGCCGGCACCGGCGGCAACTTCACCGGTGCGATGGGGGAGGTGGGGGCGGTAGCCGGAGTTGCGGCGGCTTGTTCGGTGTCGGTGCTGTTGGCACCGCCGGTTGCGGCGTTCAGGCGCTGGCCCAGCGGATCGATTGCGTGGGTGGTATCGGCCAGGATGATGACCATCACCCGGCGGTTGCGGTTGCGACCCTGCGCGCTGTCGTTTTCTTCGCGCGGGCGGAACTGGCCGTAGCCGACCATCGCCAGTCGCGAGGGCTGCACGCCCTGGTCGGCGAACAGGTGCACCACGCTGGCAGCGCGACCGGCGGACAGTTCCCAGTTGGACGGGAAGGTGGCGGTGGCGATCGGCACGTTGTCGGTATGGCCTTCCACGCGCACGCTGTTGGGTACATCGCGCAGTACGTCGGCCAGGCTGGCCAGGGTCTGCCGCGCGTGCACGTCCAGCGCGGCCGAGCCGGTCGGGAACAGGATGTCGCTGTTGATCTCGACTTCGATCCACAGCTCGGTGCGACGCACGCTGATCATGCCGCGGTCGATCAGCGGCGCCAGCGCGGCGGTCAGACGGTCGGCGATGCTGCTGAGCTGGCGCTCGGCGCGCGCGATCTGTTCCTGGTTGTGCACCGACACGGGCATGCGCATCTGCGAGGCCATCGATGGCAGCAGCGTCGGGTCGTGCGACGGCGCAGGCGCCGAGGGCCCGATCTTGGTGCCGGACTTGATCACTGAGGGACTGTCCCAGCCGCCGCCCTGCACCTGCTTGTTGCCGACCTGCACCGGATTGATGGTGCGCGGCGCGCCACCGAAGGCATCGGTGAGCGCGTCGGCCATGATCCGGTACTTGCCCTCGTTGACCGAGGAGATCGCGTACATGACCACGAAGAAGGCGAGCAGCAGCGTCATCAGGTCGGCATAGGGGATTGCCCATGCTTCATGGTTGGCGTGCTCTTCGTGGTGCTTGCGGCGGGCCATGTCAGTGCAGGAAGCCGGAGAGGTTGGTTTCGATGTTGCGCGGGTTCTCGCCCTGGGCGATCGAAATCAGGCCTTCGATGACCATTTCGCGATCACGGGTGTTGTGCGAGATCACACTCTTGAGCTTGGCGGCGATCGGCAGGAACAGCAGGTTGGCCGAGGCGATGCCGTAGATGGTGGCGGTGAACGCGGCGGCGATGCCATGGCCGAGCTTGCTCGGGTCGGCGAGATTCTTCATCACCGCGATCAGGCCGAGCACGGCGCCGATGATGCCCAGCGTGGGCGCATAGATGCCCATCGCCTCGAAGACCTTGGCGCCGGCCTGGTCCTGGTGCTCCTGGCTTCCCAGTTCGATTTCCAGCATGTGCCGGATTGATTCGGGCTCGACGCCGTCCACCAGCAGCTGCAGTCCCTTGCGCAGGAACGGGTCCTGCTGTGCTTCCACCTGTGCTTCCAGGCCAAGCAGGCCCTGGCGGCGTGCGATGTTGCTCCATTCGACAATCTGCTGGATCAGTTCGCGGCGGTCGCTGTGCGGCGGTCGCACGACCCAGCGCACGATCTTGAAGGCGTGCTTGAACACGGCCGGCGAGGTGTGCAGCAGGATCGCGGCGACGGTACCGACGATGACGATCACGAACGCGGCAGGCGACCACAGCGACGCCAGGCCGGCGCCCTTGAGGATGCTGCCGCCGACCAGCGAGGCCAGGGCGAGAAAGAGTCCAATGAGGCTGAGTCTATCCATGGGTCCGGTATCGGCTTGTGTGAATGGGACTTGAGACACCGGGAGGTCGTGTACAGACGGTAGTCACAGTTTTCGGGTCGCCGGGCATGGCCCGCCGGGCTTCAGCGCAGTCCGTCCACGTCCAGGATCAGGGCCATGCGACCATCGCCGATCAAGGTTGCACCGGCATAACCAGCCAGGCCACGCAGCGCCTTGGGCAAGGGTTTGATGACCACTTCCTCGCGCCCTCGCACCTGGTCCACGACCAGGCCGAACCGGGCTTCACCGGCCTGCAGCACGACGATGGTCAGCAGCGGCGAGGCGGCCGGCGTCACATCCAGCCACTGGCGAAGATCGACCAGCGCCAGGGTATGCGAGCGGCGGTCGAGCACGGCACGTCCATCGAACCAGCCCAGCGAGGTGCGCGGGGCGTGCAGCACTTCCATCACGCGTGCCAGCGGCAAGGCGTAGACGTCCTCGCCGGCCTGCACCAGCAGGGTCGGCAGGATCGCCAGGGTCAGCGGCACGCGGATCAGGAAGCGACTGCCGCGGCCCAGTTCCGACTGGATCTGGATCTGGCCGCTCAGTTCGCGGATGCGCGACTGCACCACGTCCATGCCGACACCACGGCCGGAGATATCCGTGACCTGCTGCTTGGTCGAGAAGCCGGGCAGGAACACCAGGTGCAGGCATTCCTCGCTGCTCAGGCGGGCAGCGGCTTCCGGATCGATCAGGCCCTTCTCGCGTGCCTTCGCGCGCAGCTTTTCCGGATCGATGCCGGCGCCATCGTCCTGTACTTCGATGCTGACGTAGTCGCCTTCCTGCTGGGCCGACAGGCGCACGTGGCCCATCCGAGGCTTGCCCTGGGCTTCACGCAGCTCGGGCGTTTCCACGCCATGGTCGATGGCGTTGCGGACCAGATGCACCAGCGGGTCGGCCAGGGCTTCGACCAGGTTGCGGTCGAGCTCGGTCTCGGCGCCGATCAGCTCAAGGTCCACTTCCTTCTTCAGCGAGCGGGCAACGTCGCGGGCGACCTTGGGGAAGCGCGAGAACACCTTGCCCACCGGCTGCATGCGGGTACGCATCACCGCCGACTGCAGGCGTGCGGTGGCGATGTCCAGCGTGGATACCGCACGGTCCAGCTCCTCGTCGCGCAGGCGCGCACGCAGGGTCTTCAAGCGATTGCGTGACAGCACCAGTTCGCCGATCAGGTTGACGATCGCATCCAGGCGCTTGGTATCCACGCGCACGGTGTGCTCGGCTTCGGCCAGTGGCTTGGCGGGCGGCTTGGCCGCCGGTGCGGGTGCGGGTGCGGCTGGGCGTGGCGCGGGCGGTGCCGCCGGCACCGCGGCGACCGGTTTGGTGCCGGGTGCGGCGCCACCGTGCAGCTGGTCGAGCAGGGCTTCGAACTCGTCTTCGCTGATCAGGCCGTCGTCGGCCTTCTTCGCCGGTGCGACCGCGGTCGGGGCATTGCCGCCGTGCAGCTGGTCGAGCAGGGCCTCGAACTCATCGTCGGTGATCAGGTCACTGCCACCGGTGGCGGGCGCAGCGGCGGCCGCCGGGGCGGTGGCGCCACCGTGTACATCGAACTGCGCGATCAGCTCGGGGGGCGCGTAGCCCGGTTCGGTACCCGAGGACACTGCATCCAGCATCGACTGCAGGTAATCCAGCGATTGCTGGGCGGCATCGAAATGGTGGGCCTGCAGCACCGCCTGGCCGGCGCGCGCGGCGCCGAGGGCTTCTTCGGCGGCGTGGCACAGTTCAACCATGGCCGTCACGCCAAGGAAGCCGGCGCCACCCTTCAGCGTGTGGTAGCCGCGGAACACCGCATTGAGCTGGTCGCCGTCCTGGGGTGCCTGCTCCAGCGACACCAGCTGTTCGCCCAGGCGATCCAGGATTTCCTGCGCCTCGATGATGAAATCGGCAGTGATGTCGTCGGATACCGCGCTCATGCTTACAGCCCCAGATCCGACAACAGGTCGTCGGCGTCGTTCTGCGAGACCGCGTGGCGGTCCAGTCCCTTCAGTGCCGGCCCGGCCAGTTCCGGGTCGGAGCGATGCTGTTCCGGCGGCAGGCCGAGTGCGCCGAAGCCTTCGTGCACGCGGCGCACGATGCCGACCACGCGACGGATGATCTGCCCGGTCAGGTCCTGGTAGCTCTGGGTCAGAGCGATCTCGGTCAGGTTATGGCGGATGCGCTCGAGCTGCGCGTCCTGGCCAGGCTGCAGGCCTTCGGCGCGCAGCTGTTCGGTCAGGCTGCGGCATTCCTCGGCCAGGTCCAGGGTGCGGTGGGTGGCCTGTTCGGTCATCGCCACCACGTGGTCCAGGCGCGCGCAGGCGTCGTCCAGTTCGCCGGCTTCGTCAGGCACGGTCGGCAGCTCACCCAGCGCCTGTCCCAGCTCGCGGGCCAGCCGCGAAAGGCCGCTCATCATCGGCTGCGTGCGCAGTGCGACCAGCCCGTCGATGCGCTGCCGCCACGCGGCTTCGTCACCGGACTCGAGTGCGTCCAGGGCTTCCTGAAGGCGCAGGGCGAGGGCGTTCCTGTCGACCGTGGTATCCATCAGGCGCTGGCCGCCAGGCGTTCGAAGATCTTGCCGAGCTTCTCTTCCAGGGTCTGCGCGGTGAACGGCTTGATGATGTAGCCGTTCACGCCGCTCTGGGCGGCTTCGATGATCTGCTCGCGCTTGGCTTCGGCCGTCACCATCAGCACCGGCAGTGTCTTCAGCTTGGCATCGGCGCGGATCGCCTTGAGCAGTTCGATGCCGGTCATCACCGGCATGTTCCAGTCGGTGACCACGAAATCGAACGGCTGGCTCTGCAGCAGCGACAGCGCGGCATGCCCGTCCTCGGCTTCGGCGGTATTGGTGAAGCCCAGATCGCCCAGCAGGTTCTTGACGATCCGACGCATGGTCGAGAAGTCGTCGACGATCAGGATGCGCATGTTCTTGTTCAAAGCAGAGTTCCTTTGTTGTTCAGTCCGGGCGGCCGGGGGCAGCCGCCTCGGGCATGTTCATTCTTCGAGGCCGGCGTCCGCCGCCTCGAAAATCTTCAGTCGACCACGCAGGCGCAGCACTGCCTGGCCGTGGATCTGGCAGACCCGCGATTCACTTACGCCAAGCACCGCGCCGATCTCCTTCAGGTTCAGCTCCTGCTCGTAGTAGAGCGACAGCACCAGCTGCTCGCGCTCGGGCAGGTGGCCGATCGCCTTGCCCAGCTCGCGGCCGAACTCGCCGCGTTCCAGTACCTGCTGCGGGGTCGGGCCGCCCTGGGTGACGGTGTCCAGCTCGCCCTGGTCTTCGATGCGCGACTCCAGGCTCAGCACCTGGCCACGTGCGGCGTCTTCCATCAGCCGCAGGTATTCGGGCAGCGGCATTTCCATCGCCGCGGCCACTTCGGTGGCGCTGGCGGCGCGGCCGCTGCTCTGCTCCAGGCGGCGGATGGTGGCGGCGGCATCACGAGCGCGGCGGTGCACTGAGCGGGGCACCCAGTCGCCACGGCGGATCTCGTCGATCATCGAGCCGCGGATGCGGATCGACGCATAGGTCTCGAACGAGGCGCCCTGGTCGGCGTCGTAGCTGCGCGAGGCTTCGATCAGGCCCATCATGCCGGCCTGGATCAGGTCATCGACCTCGACGCTGGCGGGTAGGCGCGCAGCCAGATGGTGGGCGATGCGCCGCACCAGGTCCGAATGCTGGGCGATGACTTCGTTCGCCGCCGAGCGCTGCACTTCCCTGTACTGGGCTGCGCCTTTCATGCCGTCACCCCACGCTGCTTGAGGATGCGTTCGAGGAAGAATTCGACGCCGCCACGCGGTTCGGTCGGCGCCTGCCAGCGCGCGGTACGGCGCGCGATCTCGGTGATCGCCAGCGCGGCCGGGCTGGACGGATAGGCCTTCACCACCGGCTGCTGGCGCTGCACCGACAGGCGCAGCCAATCGTCCTGCGGAACGCAGCCGAGGTAGTTCAGCGAGACATCGGCGAGGAACTTCTCGCAGACACGGGTCAGCTTTTCGTACAGCACGCGGCCCTCGTTGGGGTCGCGCACCATGTTGGCCACCACCTGGACGCGGTCCACGCCACGCTCGCGCGACAGCACCTTGATCAGTGCGTAGGCGTCGGTGATCGAGGCCGGCTCGTCACAGACCACCACCACGGTGTCCTGTGCGGCCTGGCAGAAGGTCAGTACGCCATCGTTGATGCCGGCGGCGGTGTCCACCACCATGATGTCCAGCTCGCGTTCCAGCTCGGAGAACACGTTGACCAGGCCGACGTGCTCGGCCGGGGCCAGCTCGGCCATGTGGCGGCGGCCGGACGCGGCCGGGACCACCAGCACGCCGTTCGGGCCTTCGACGATGACGTCATCCAGCGAGCAGCGGCCGGCGACCAAGTCGGCCAGGGTAAAGGTGGGGTTCAGTCCCAGGATCACGTCGATGTTGGCCAGGCCGAGGTCGGCGTCCAGCAGCAGCGTGCGCTTGCCCATGCCGGCCAGCGCCACGGCCAGGTTGGCGGACACATTCGTCTTGCCCACGCCGCCCTTGCCGCCAGTGACCGCAATGGTGCGCACAGGGCCGAGCGGCTCGCTGCGGGTGGCCGACAGCGGGAAGGTCTTGGTCAGCTTGGCGTACTCACGCGACGGCATGGTTCAACTCCGGGTTGCAGGGCATATCGGCCGCGCGGCGCAAATCTTCAAGGCGAAGTACGAGATTGGCTGCACTGGCCCGGTGCAGGTCCTCCGGAACGTCCTGGCCGTCGGTCACCCAGGTGATCGGCAGGGCGTGGTCCACGGCCACCGACAGGGCGTTGCCGAAGCGGCCGGTCTCGTCCAGCTTGCTCAGCACCAGGCCCTGCAGGTTGGCCGCGCCGAAGCGGCGGACCACCTCGTCCATGTCGCCGAAGCTGGTGTTGGCCGGCAGCACCAGCAGGGTGCGTACCTGGCGGGCGGCACGCAGCCACTGCAGCTGGGCGGCCAGGGCGCGGTCGCGCGGGCCCAGGCCGGCGGTGTCGATCAGTACCAGCTTGTAGTCCTTCAAGCGTTCCAGCAGCTGGTCCAGGTCGGTGCCGCTGTTGGCCTCGTGCACCGCGATGCCGAGCTGGCGGCCGTAGCCGTACAGCTGCTCACGCGCACCGATGCGGGTGGTGTCGGTGGTGACCAGGGCCACGTCACGCGGGGCGTGCTTCTCGGCGAAGCGCGAGGCCAGCTTGGCGATGGTGGTGGTCTTGCCGGCGCCGGTCGGGCCGACGAGAGCGATCACGCCGCCTTCCTCCAGCGGGTCGACCGGGGCGATCGGCAGCTTGCGCGAGATCAGCCCGAGCATCAGGCCGCGGCCGCGGTGCGCATCGGTCTCCAGCGGGATCTGCATGGCCACGTCGCGGGCCAGGCCGGCGTCGAAGCCGTACTCGTCCATCAGGTCCAGTGCAGTGGCGCGCACCGGGCAGCCACGCAGGCGCTCGTCGGTGAAGCGGTTCATCTCGCGCTCGATCACCTGGCGCATGCCGGCCACTTCCTGGCGCAGCTGTCGGATCTCGGCATCGTCCTGGGCGACCACGGTCAGCACCGGGGCTGGTGCAAGGGTCGGTTCCGGGGCGGTGTCGATGGTTGCGTCCGCCATCGACGGTTCGTCGGCGAAGGTCTGCGACTGCGCGTCGGCCACAACGCTGGCCGGCAGCGGCAGCGGCGGCGGCTGCACCGCCACGGCCGGGGCCGGGCTTTGCTGATGCTCGGCATGCGGCGGATCGATCTGGAAGCGCGCACGGTTGGCCGGGATGATCACGGCGGGTGCAGCGACAGCGCCGGCGACGGCGTCTGCGAACGGGCCGAAGGCCTGTTCCGCACGCGCCGGTTCGTTGACGGCAGCACGCGCCAGGGTGGCGGCGAAGCCGGTGCTGCCGCGGGTCGGCACGATCTCGTCGGCGCTGTCCAGGGTGCGGCCGGTGGCACCAACGGCGGCGCGGGCCAGCGCGGCAACGGCCGAGGTGGTCGCAGCCACCGGTTCCGGTGCCGGGGTGGCACTGCGGCGACGGGTCACTGCAGCGATCACCGCGTCGGCGGCATTGCGCGGCTTTGGTGCCGGCGGCGGGGCGATGTCACGACGCGAGGCTTCCAGTGCACGCTGCACGGCGCTCTCGTCGTAGTTGGCGGCGGCAACGATCTCGATGCCTTCCTCGATCCGGCGGTTGGACAGGATCACGGCGTCAGGACCATGTTCCTTGCGCACCAGGTTCATGGCCGAGCGCATGTCGGCGGCAACGAATCGTTTGATTTTCATGCTGTGGTCACGGGACGAAGACGGCGGGGTGGCGGTCGGAGAACTCGGGTGGTCGGTGGTCTGCACGGTGCGGGTTCCCCTTGGTATCTGTCTGTTGCGTTGGTTCGAAAGTGGTGTCTGTTTTCTGGCGCATCGGAGGGCGGCGTCAGCTGATCGTTCCGACCAGCTTCAGGCGCTTGTCCTCCGGCACCTCGCTGTAGGCCAGGACCGACAGCGACGGAACGCTGTGGCGGACCAGGCGGGCCAGCGCGGCGCGCACCGGGCCGGGTACCAGCACGACCGCGGGCTCGTTGCGGGCTTCCTGCTTGCTGACACATTCGGCCAGGCTCTGGTGCAGTCGCTCAGCGAGTCCGGGTTCCAGCGCGGCGCCGTTGCCCTGCGTGGACTCCTGCAAGACACGTTCCAATTGTGGGTTGAGCGTGAACACCGGCAGCTCGGCCGACATTCCGGCGATCTCCTGCACGATGAAGCGGCCCAGTGCGGTGCGCACGGCGGCAGTCAGCACGGCCGGGTCCTGGCTGCTGGGCGCGTGTTCGACCAGCGCTTCGGCGATCTTGCGCAGCTGGCGGATCGGAATGCGCTCGACCAGCAGGTTCTGCAGCACCCGTACCACCGCCGACAGCGGCAGTGCCTTCGGCGTCAGATCTTCGACGAGCTTGGGCGCACTCTTGGCCAGGTTGGCCAGCAGGTGCTGCACTTCTTCGTGGCCGAGCAGTTCCGGCGCGTGTTCGCGGATCAGGTGCGAGAGGTGGGTAGCGACCACGGTGGCCGGATCGACCACGGTGTAGCCGAGCGTCTCGGCCTGGGCGCGCTGGTGCGGCTGGATCCAGGTCGCGTCCAGGCCGAAGGCGGGGTCCTTGCCGGCGATACCTTCCAGCGCACCGAGCGCGCTGCCCGGGTCCAGTGCCAGCTCGCGGTCCGGATGGATCTCGGCGGTGGCCACCGGCACGCCGTGCACCAGCACGCGGTAGCCATTGGCCGGCAGTTCCAGGTTGTCGCGGATGTGCACCGACGGAATCAGGAAGCCGACATCCTGGGTCAGCTTGCGGCGCACGCCCTTGATCCGCGCCATCAGTTCGCCGCCCTGGTTGCTGTCCACCAGCGGGATCAGGCGGTAGCCGACCTCCAGGCCCAGCGGATCGACCGGGCGCAGCTCGTCCCAGCTCAGTTCGGCGGTGGGCGCGGGTGCGGCCGGACGGCCCAGCGCAGTGAGTGCGGCGGCGTCACTGTTGCCGGCGGAGGCATCGGCAGCCGGCAGCTTGCTCTTGCGGTACAGCTTCCAGGCGATGAAACCCAGGATCGCGGCCAGCGTCAGGAAAGCGACGTTGGGCATGCCCGGCACCAGGCCGACCACACCGAGGATGCCGGCGGTGATCGCAAGCGCGCGGTACTGGCCGAACACCTGGCCGCTCATCGCCTGGGCCATGTCCTGCGAGCGCGAGGCACGGGTGACCAGCATCGCCACCGCACTGGAGACCAGCAGGGCCGGCAGCTGCGCCACCAGGCCGTCGCCGATGGACAGCAGGGTATAGGTGGCAGCGGCATCGCCGAAAGGCATGCCATGCTGCAGCACGCCCACGGCCAGGCCGCCCAGCATGTTGATGAACAGGATCAGGATGCCGGCGATGGCATCACCACGGATGAACTTGCTGGCACCGTCCATCGCACCGTAGAAGTCGGCTTCCTCGCGCACTTCCTCGCGGCGCAGCTTGGCTTCTTCACGCGTCAGCAAACCGGCGTTGAGGTCGGCGTCGATCGCCATCTGCTTGCCGGGCATGGCGTCGAGGATGAAGCGCGCGGTCACTTCCGAGACGCGGCCGGCACCCTTGGTGATGACCACGAAGTTGATGATGGTCAGGATCGCGAACACCACGATGCCGACTGCGTAGTTGCCACCGATCACGAACTCGCCGAAGGCGGCAATGACCTTGCCGGCCGCGTCGTGGCCGTTCTGGCCGTTGAGCAGGATCACGCGGGTGGAGGCCACGTTCAGGGCCAGCCGCAGCATGGTGGTGACCAGCAGCACGATCGGGAAGATGGTGAAGTCCAGCGGGCGCTTCACATAGACCACCGCCAGCAGCACCATCAGCGAGATGGCGAT
The DNA here is from genome assembly GCF_059416125.1 of Stenotrophomonas sp. GW821-FHT09E08. Classification (NCBI taxonomy): domain Bacteria; kingdom Pseudomonadati; phylum Pseudomonadota; class Gammaproteobacteria; order Lysobacterales; family Lysobacteraceae; genus Stenotrophomonas; species Stenotrophomonas sp. GW821-FHT09E08. The sequence continues at coordinate 118,898 of NZ_JBWKOO010000008.1, read as the reverse complement.
GTTGAAGGTGAACAGCGCATCGAGCACCGGTGCGGCCAGCGGCACCACGACCATGGCCAGCAGTGCCAGCACGATCAGTGGCGCGCCAAGGCCCTGGCGGATCATCTCCAGGGCGCGGCGGGTGTTGAAGCCGGGGGAGGGCTGGGCGCTCACGGGCGGCCTCCCTTGCCGAATTCATCCACCTGGATGTGCGGGCTGTCCGGCATCGGGCCAGTGCGCCAGGCGCGCAGCTGGTAGACGTAGGACAGGACCTGGGCCACGGCCGAATACAGTCTCACGGGGATTTCCTTTCCGAGTTGGCCTTCCCGATACAAGGCGCGTGCCAAAGGCGGCGCCGAGACGATGGCGACCTTGTTGCCATCGGCCACTTCACGGATGCGCAGGGCGGTCTCGTCCACGCCCAGGGCGACCACTTTGGGGGCGTTCATGGCGCCGCCCTCGTACTTCAGGGCCACCGCATAGTGGGTCGGATTGACCACCACCACGTCGGCAGTGGGTACCGCCTCCATCATCCGGCGGTTGGCCATCTGCTGCTGCAGCTGGCGGATGCGGCCCTTCACCTCCGGGCTGCCCTCGCTTTCCTTCATTTCGCGGCGCAGCTCTTCGCGGGTCATCTTCAGCTTGCGCATCCAGTTCCAGCGCTGGTACGGGGCGTCGATGGCCGCCAGCACCAGCATCGCGCCGGCGGTTGCCAGCAGCAGGCGCAGGGTGAAGCCAAGGCCGTCGGTGATGGCGGTCTCCAGCGGGTGGTGGATCAGACCGCGCAGGGTGTCGAAGCCGGTCCATACCACCAGCCCGGCGGCAACGCCGACAAAGGCCACGCGCAACAGCGACTTGGTGAACTCGGCGATGGCCTCCGGGCCGTACAGGCGCTTGAGCCCGCTGATCGGGTTCATGCGGTTGATGTCCGGCAGCATCGCCTTCTGCGACCAGCGCAGGCCACCCATCACCAGTGGCGCGACGAAGCTGGCCAGCAGGCAGACCAGCACCAGCGGCGCGATCACCAGCATGAACTGCAGCAGCAGGTCGCCGAAGTGGCCGAACAGTTCCTTCGGGTTCTGCCGCAGGCTCTGTTCGGGGCTGAGCGCATGCTTCATCCAGGCGCTGGCGCCGCGGCCGATCGAGCCGCTCATGGCCATCACCGCCAGTACGCCGGCGCCGAACACGGCGGCGGTGCCGAGTTCGCGCGAGCGCGGCAGGTTGCCCTGTTCACGGGCATCGCGCAGGCGTTTTTCGGTGGGTTGTTCGGTCTTTTCGCCGGCGGATTCGTCTTCGGACATCACGGGCACTGCGGCAGGAGATGCCGGGGTGCGAGCAAGAACCGTGCCGTGACGGGTTCATGTGCCAACCAAGGTTGGCACCTACCAGAGCAGGCACCGGCAGCGCCGGGTCATGCCCGGGGGGGAGCCGGGTGCGGGCTCGGCTACAGGGGCGCGTTGCCGCTGGGCGGCGGGCTCTGTGCCAGTTCCACACGAGGCCGGGGCAGGTCGTGCAGTTGCATGAAGCGGGCGGCATCGACCGGGCGACCGAGCAGGTAGCCCTGCAGGTAATCGCAGCCCAGCCGTTCCAGGTAGGCGCGCTGGGCGGCGGTTTCCACGCCTTCGGCCACGATGTCCATGTCCAGCGCATGGCCCAGCGCCACGATCGCCGAGACGATCACCACATCCTCGGCGCTGTGCTCCAGATCGCGCACGAAGGCGTGGTCGATCTTGATCTCGGTGGCTGGCAGCCGCTTCAGGTACAGCAGGCTGGAATAGCCGGTGCCGAAGTCATCGATGGAGATGCCCACGCCCAGTGCCGACAGCGCCTGCAGCAGGCGCAGGCTGGTATCGGTATCGCGCATCACGGTGCTCTCGGTGATCTCCAGCACCAGGTAGCGTGGGGTGATGCTGTAGCGCTCAAGGACGTCGCGCACGTCATGCAGCAGGTGCGGTGAGCTGAACTGCACCGGCGACAGGTTCACCGACATCGACCAGCCTTCATGGCCGGCGTCGTGCCAGCGGCGCAACTGCTGGCAGGCCTGGTCCAGCGCCCAGCGGCCGATTTCATTGATCGCGCCGCTGCGCTCGGCCAGGCGGATGAACCGATCCGGCGGGATCAGGCCATGTTCCGAGTGCCGCCAACGGATCAGTGCCTCGGCGCCGGCCACTTTCTGTGTGGCCACGCGGATCTTGGGTTGGTAATTGAGGAACAGCTGTTCGCTGCCGATTGCCCGGCGCAGGTCGGCAAGCAATCTGAACTGTTGCTCGGCGCTGTCATTCATCCAGTCGGCGAACAGCACGAAGGCGTTGCGTCCGGATTCCTTGGCCTGGTACATCGCTGCATCCGCAAAGGCCATCAGCTGCCGCTCGCTGGCAGCGTGGTCGGGACAGATCGCCACGCCGATGCTGGCGGTCACCTGCAGTTCGTTGTCCGGCAGCAGGGGCCCGCTGCCGACCGCCTGCAGGATGCGCCGGGCCAGGGTCGGAAGATCCTCGTCGTGCTCGATGCGCACCACCAATACGAACTCGTCGCCGCCCAGACGGGCCAGCATGTCGTTGGGCCGAAGCAGTTGGCGCGTGCGTTCGGCCACCGCCACCAGCAGTGCATCACCGGCCTGGTGGCCATAGGCATCGTTGACCTGCTTGAAGCCATCCAGGTCCATGAACATCACAGCGAAACGGCTGCCGCCCTGTTCGGCCTCGGCCAGTGCCTGGACGATGCGACGCTGCAGCAGCAGGCGGTTGGGCAGGCGTGTGAGCGGGTCGTGCAGTGCGGCCTGGGTCAGTTCCTGCTGCGCGTCGGTCAGCGAGGTGCTCAACAGGGAATTGCGCAGGCGCAGCAGCTGCGCCTCCACCCGCTGGTCCAGCCAGGACACCACCAGCACCACGGCCAGGATCGCCACGGTGAGCATCACCACCAGCATGGCCAGCCATTCGCTCTGTAGTCCATCGCCGACGGCTGCGCCGCAGATGCTGCCTTCCGGAAAGCGTGCGGCGGCCATGCCGGTGTAGTGCATGCCGACGATGGCCAGCCCGAGCAGGCCCGCCGCTGCCAGCCGGTCGCCGACACGGGTGCGCTGCGCACGCAGGCGGAACGCCACATACAGGGCCGTCCACGAAGCAGCGACTGCCACCATCAGCGAAAACAGCAGCCAGCCCGGGTCGTAGTCGATGCCCGGCTGCATGCGCATTGCGGCCATGCCAACGTAATGCATGCCGGCGATACCGGTGCCCATCAGCAGGGCGCCACCGGCCAGCCGCGGGTGCGGCAGGGTGCGCAACGAGACCAGCCACAGCGCGAACACCGACGAGGCGATGGCCAGTGCAAGGGAAAGCAGGGTGATCGGCAGGTCGTAGCCGAGCGGAATGGGCAGGTCGAAGGCAAGCATGCCGATGAAGTGCATCGACCAGATGCCCAGGCCCATGGCGAAGCCGCCACCGATGCGCCACCACCAGGCCGCGCCCTTGCCGGGTGCGGTAACCGTGCGCCCGGCCATCGCCAGCGCGGTGTATGAGGCCATCACGGCGACCAGCAGCGAGATCACTACCAGCCACGGGTTGTACGTGCCTACCAGCATTCGTCAGTCTCCCGGACCTGCCTGTCGACGGAAACTACGGTGGGGCATGCATGAGGCCGGCCGACGCAGGGCGCCGGCCACGTGCGGCATCCCCCCGGTTGCCGCGTATTCACTCTAACGCGCAGACCCGGGGGAAGGGCAAGCAGTAAAACGTGATGATCGGGTCAGTGTGTGACCGCGTCCGCAGCCTGGAAGGCGGCGTCGAACAGGCGCTGTACCGGCGGGCCCATCTCGCCTGCCAGCAGGGCCAGCAGGAACAGGCCCAGCAGCAGTGAGACCGGCAGGCCGAGCTGGATCGGGTTCAGCGCCGGCGCGGCGCGCGCCAGCACGCCGAACGCCAGGTTCACCGCCAGCATTGCCACGGTCAGCGGGATCGCCAAAGTCAGCGCACCGCGCAGCACGGTCAGCAGGAAGGTCGGCGCGATGCTGAAGAAGGCATGCGGATCGGGCAGTGGCGCACCGATCGGCAGTGCCCGGTAGCTGTCCACCACCAGCGAGATCAGCGCCAGATGGCCATTGGCGGTGAAGAACAGCAGGCCGAACAGCAGATAGAACCACTGCCCGATCACGCCTGAGGTGCCGCCACGCAGCGGATCACTCATCTGTGCGAAGGCCAGGCCGGTGCCCTGGGCAATCAGTTCGCCGGCCATCGCGCCGGCCTCGAACACCAGCCGCAGCAGGAAGCCGATGGATACGCCGATGGCCAGCTCGCGGGCGATGGTCAGTACCGTGGCGGCATCGAAACCGGTCCAGTCCGGTACCGGCGGCAGCAACGGTGCCAATGCGATGGCCAGGGTGCCGGCCAGCACCACGCGCACCCGGGCCGGGACGGCGCGGGTGCCGACCATCGGCATGGCCATGGCGACCGCGCCGATGCGCAGCATGGTCCACAGCACGGTGCCGATCATGCCGAAGGCGTTCAGCCCATCGGCGGCCATCTGGGTGGCGGCGTCCATCGAAGCGCGTGTCCTAGCCGATCAGGTGCGGGATGCGCTGGAACAGCAGCGTGGTGAATTCGACCAGGTGGCCGATCAGCAGGCTGCCCAGTGCGAACAGCACTGCGGTCAGCGCGGCTGCCTTGGCGACGAAGGCGATGGTCGGTTCGTTGAGCTGGGTCGCAGCCTGCACCACGCCCACCACCACGCCCACCACCAGCACGGTGAGCAGCAGCGGGCCGGCCACCCACAACACGGTGATCAGGCCGCCACGCAGTTCGGTCAAGGCAAGTTCGGGAGACATCGTATTTCCATCGGTAGCGCCGGGCCATGCCCGGCAACGCTTATGTAGAGTCGAGCCATGCTCGACTGCCTCTCGGTCAGGCCGGATTGAAGCTCGCCGCCAGCGTACCCACGGTCAGCACCCAGCCATCCACCAGCACGAACAACAGGATCTTGAACGGTGCCGACACCAGCATCGGCGACAGCATCATCATGCCCATCGACATCAGCACGCTGGCCACGACCAGATCGATGATCACGAACGGGATGAAGATCAGGAAGCCGATCTCGAAGGCGGTCTTCAGTTCACTGGTAACGAACGATGCGACCAGCACCGGGAACGGGATCGCATCGGGGCTGGCGTAGGTGCCATGCCCGGCGATGCCGGCGAAGGTCATCAGGTCGGTCTCGCGGATCTGCGCCAGCATGAAGGCGCGCAGCGGCGAGGTGGTCAGCGTCCAGGCGGTCTGGAAGTCGATCTCGCCATTGAGGTAGGGCGCCATGCCGGTGCTCCAGGCCTTGTCCCAGGTTGGCAGCATGATCATCGCGGTGAGGAACAGGGCCAGGCCCAGCAGCACCTGGTTGGACGGCGTCTGTCCGGTGCCCAGTGCCTGGCGCAGCAGGCCCAGCACGATGATGATGCGGGTGAACGAGGTCAGTACCAGCAGCATCGACGGGATCAGGGTGATCGCGGTCATCAACAGCAGGGTCTGTAGCGGGAGGCTGACCGGTGCACCGCCGATCTTGCCGACATTGATGTCGGGCAGCGGCGTGGTCGGCGCGCCGGGCGCGGCGAAGGCCAGCGCCGGCAACAGGCACAGGGCGAGCAACAGCAGCCACGGCATCAGGGTGGCAAGACGGGTACGGGTGACACGCATGTCAGGGATCCTTGCGCAGCCGCTGCTGCAGCAGCTGGGCGAAATTCGGCAGGTTCTTGAAGTCCGGCACGCGCACCGGTGCCGGCGGTGGCAGCGGTTCGGGCAGGGTGTGCAGGGTGTTGATGCCGCCGGCGGTAACGCCCAGCAGCAGCTGCTGGCCATTGACCTCCACCACCACCACGCGCTCCTTGGCGCCGACACTGAGGCTGGCCACCAGCTTCATGCCTTCGGCCGGGCGGAAGCCGCTGCCGGGCAGGCGCTTGAGCAGCCAGCCCAGGCCGATGACCAGTGCCAGTACCGCCAGCAGCGCCAGCACCGCACCGAACAGGCTCGGTGCGGCGGCCGCGTGCTGGCCGACCTGCGGGCCGATCGGTGCGGCGGTCTTGCCGACCGCCAACAGGGTGGAGGCCAGCAGGCTCAACGCAGTCTCCGGATCCGCTCGCTCGGGCTGACCACGTCGGTCAGGCGCACGCCGAAGCGGTCGTTGATCACCACCACCTCGCCGTGGGCGATCAGGGTGCCGTTGACGAACACGTCCAGTGACTCGCCGGCGCCGCGTTCAAGTTCCACCACCGAGCCCTGGTTGAGCTGCAGCAGATTGCGGATCGGCAGGCGGGCACGACCGACTTCCAGCGACAGGGTCACCGGCACGTCGAGGATCACGTCCAGGTTCAGGTCCGGACCGTTCGCTTCATCGGCCTGCAGGCTGCTGAACTGGGCCGGGGTCGGTTCGAGGGCGTCGATATCGTTCATTGCGGGTCTTCCTGGATGACGGGTACGCGCGGACGGGTGCCGGGCGGATGGGTAGCGGTGATCTTCACGGCGTTCATGCCGTTGGCGACGCCGAACTCGCCGGTGAACACGGGGATGTTCTCCACGCACAACGGCACCTGCGGGCTCAGCTCGATCGGCAGGATGTCGCCGACCTTCAGGCGGGTCAGGTCGCGCAGGGTCATGCGCTTGCTGGCCAGTACGCTGGACAGGGTCACCTCGGCGATGTTGAGCTGCTCGCGCAGGGTCTGGCCCCAGCTCTCGTCGCGGTCGTTGCGGTCACTCTGGATGCCGGCGTCGAGCAGCTCGCGGATCGGCTCCAGCATCGAATACGGCAGGGTCACGTGGATGTCGCCGCCACCGCCGTCGAGCTCGACATGCAGGCGGCACACCACCACGTACTCTCGCGGCGTCACGATGTTGGCGAAGTGCGGGTTGATCTCCGAGTTGATGTATTCGAACTCGACATCCATCACCGGTGCCCATGCCTCGCGCAGGTCGGCGAAGGTCTGCTTCAGCAGCAGGTGGATCACCCGCATTTCGGTGGCGGTGAACTCGCGGCCTTCGATACGGGTCGGGTAGCGCCCGTCGCCGCCGAAGAAGTTATCGACGATGGCGAACACCAGGGTCGGCTCGAACACGATCAGGCCGGTGCCACGCAGCGGCTTGAAGCGGATCAGGTTCAGGTTGGTCGGCACATACAGCGAGTGCATGTAGTCGTTGAACTTGATCAGTTCGATGCCGCGCACCGACAGTTCGGCCGAACGACGGATCAGGTTGAACAGGCCGATCCGCCACAGGCGCGCGAAGCGCTCGTGGACCATTTCCAGGGTCGGCATGCGACCGCGGATGATCCGGTCCTGGCTTGCGAAGTCGTAGGAACGTGCTTCGCCCGAAGGCGGTTCCGCATCGGTCTCGACCGCGCCACTGTCCACGCCGTGGAGCAGGGCATCGATCTCGTCCTGGGACAGCAGATCATTCATCGGGGGGCCCTTACTGGGTCACGAAGCTGGTGAACAGCAGATCGTCGGCACCGTTGCTGCCGGTCTCGGCCTTGAGCACTTTCTGCACTTCGGCCAGCGAGGCGGCCTGCAGCTTCTGCTTGCCGGCGATATCGGCGATCTGGTCCGGGCTGACCTGCGAGAACAGCATCAGCAGGCGCGCGCGGATGGCGGGGGCGTGGGTCTTGATCGCTTCCAGCGCGGCCGGGTCGCGGGTCATCAGCTGCACTTCCAGCTGCAGGTAGCGCGGGCCGTCGACCGGGCCGTTGAGATTGACCACGAAGGCCGGATCCAATGCGAAGTACTGCGCCGGTGCCGGAGCAGCGGCCTTCTTCGGCGCCGGTGCGGCCTTGTCTTCGTGCTTGGACTGGGTGAAGAACCACACGCCGCCACCGGCGGCAGCGGCGGCCAGTACGGCCACCAGTGCGGTGATCAGGATCGGACTACGCGGCTTGGCGGCCTTGTCCTTCTCGGCGGTCTTCTTGGTTTTGTCAGCGGCTGCGGCCACGGGGTGAAGCTCCTGAGGGTTGCTTCACCGGGATATGCAAGGGGCGTGCCGTAGCTGGGGCAGAGGGGGCGACGGAATTCCGTCGGGGTGCCGGTGGGGCCGTGCGGAGCAAGCTCCGCACCCACCAACGCGATACTGGTAGGTGCGGCTCTATTGCCTCGGTGTTCTGGTGGGTGCCGACCGGCCCGCTCTGGTGGGGCAAACCTTGGTTGGCACGCCTGTCAGGCGTACGCGTCCAGCAGCCCGCGTTTGCGGATCAACTGGGCGGACGACACGCTGGCGTCGCCCGGCGACGGTTCTCCGTCACCCGCCATGCCACCGCTTCCGGCCTGGCCCGACGCATTGCCGTCACCGCCGGGGGCCTGATGACCAACATCGGCGTGGGCCAGCTGGAAACCCTGCTCGCCCAGCAGTTCACGCAGGCGCGGCAGGCTGCTTTCCAGCGCCTGGCGCACATCCACGTGCGGGCTGCTGAAGCTGGCGTGCACCTTGTCGCCGTTCAACTGCAGACGCACGTCGACCGGGCCCATGTCATCCGGGCTCAGGCGGATGTGGGCGTGGCCGATCTTCTGGTCGGCCAACCAGCCCAGGCGGGCGCCGATGGCCTGGTCGAAGCCATCGTCACCGAGCACCGGCTTCGGCGTCGGTTCGCCGTTGAAGATGGCGTTGCCGGTGGCCAGCGCGGCCTTCAGATCCTGCACGGCTGCAGTTGCCGGTGCATGCAGCAGGGGGGCAGGGGTACGGTCACCGATGGCGGCCACGTCGCTACCTTCGCCTCGGTCGCCGCGCTTGCCCGCCGGCAGGATCATCTCCGGCAACGGCAGAGTGGTGGCGTCGTCGGCGCTGGCCGCCAGAGGCTTGCCGTCGGGCGATCCAGTGGCGATGGCCGTGGGTGCCGTTGCCGCAGCCGCCGGCAACGCTGCGCCGGCAGCGGCGGGCAGGGCACCAGCATCGTCGGCGAGCACAGGCGTGGCCGTTGTTGGCAGCACTGCAGCGGGATCGGCCAGCGTCGGCACCGCCAGCACCAGCCCGGCCAGGCCAAGGGGTGGCCACGGCGCATCCTCGGTCGCGGCTGCTTTGCCCTTTTCGGCGCCTGCAGTGGTTGTCCCTGCGGGTGCCGATGCCGTGGCGTCTTCGGTTGCAGCGTCGCTGCCCGGCTTGTGTTCGGCGGGTGTCCGCCCGTTGCCATCAGAGGTCGCAGACGGCATGGGCGTGGTCGACGATGGCGATGAGGTACGGGCGGCCGTGGACGTGTCCGGGCCCGACGTCCCATCCTGCAACAGCTGGCCGAAGCCCTTGCCGCTGTCATTGCGCGGCGCGCGCGTGCTGCCATTGCCGGTGTTCTGTGCCTGCGCGTTGGCGCTGCTGGCGAGCGGTGCGGGCATCACGTGCGACCTCCCTGCTCACCGTCTTCCTGGTCCTCGGCCTGCACCAGGCGTGCACGGCGTGCGCCGATGTCGTCCATCTCGCGCTGGTCGCGGCGGTCGGTCACCACCTTCTCCTGCGCGCGGTAGCTGGCCGCCAGCTGTTCCAGCACGGCCTTGTCCCGGCTGGCCAGGATCAACCGGGCGCGCTCGGCTTCCACCTTCTCGCGGTTGCCATTGACCGTTGCCTGCTGCTGTTCGACCGCGCTGTCCAGGCGATCGAGGAAGGCGCGACGGTTCAGCAGCTGTGCCGGGCTGGTCGCCGCCATCTGCGCGTTCGCATACTCTTCGGCATAGCGGCGCAGTTCATCCAGTCGCGACAGATGCGTGTCGAGCACGGTCTGGCGTTCGGCCAGATCGCGAGCAACGGCATCCTCGTGTTCCTGGGCCCGCTTGAGCAGGGGGTCGATGCGCTTGGACTGGTTCATGGCTTAACTCTCTTGTTCCACCAGGCGCTGCAGCGCCGCCTGGCTGTGCGGGAGATCTGCGGCCTTGGCAACGTCCTGGCCGAGGAATTCCATGATTTCCGGCCAGCGTTCCAGGGCTTCGTCGGTGGCCGCGTCGTTGCCGCGCTGGTAGGCACCGATGGCGATCAGGTCACGATTGGCCGAATAGGCCGAGACCAGTCGCTTCAACTTCCGGATGCGCAGGCGCCACGGCTCGTCGGCGATTTCCGTGACCACGCGGCTGACCGACGATTCGACGTCAATGGCCGGGTACAGGCCACTGTCTGCCACGCGACGGGACAGCAGGATGTGGCCGTCAAGAATGGCGCGCGCCGCATCGGCGATTGGATCCTGCGGATCATCGCCTTCGGTCAGCACGGTGTAGAACGCGGTGATCGAGCCACGGCCCTTGGCACCGTTGCCGGCGCGCTCGACCAGCGCCGGCAGCTTGGCGAACACCGACGGCGGATAGCCGCGGGTGGTCGGCGGTTCACCGACCGACAGGCCGATCTCGCGCTGCGCCTGCGCGAAGCGGGTCAGCGAATCCATCAGCAGCAGTACATTCAGGCCCTGGTCGCGGAACCACTCGGCGATGGCGGTGGCGCGGTAGGCACCATGCAGGCGCGCCAACGGCGGCCGGTCAGCCGGGCTGGCGACCACCACGGCGCGGCGCAGGCCTTCTTCGCCCAGGGTGGTTTCGACGAAATCGCGTACTTCGCGGCCACGTTCACCGATCAGGCCGACCACGATCACGTCGGCGGCGGTGTATCGGGTCATCATGCCCAGCAGGGTCGACTTGCCGACGCCGGAGCCGGCGAACAGGCCGACACGCTGGCCTCGGCCGATTGGCAACAGCGCGTTGATCGCGCGCACGCCCACGTCCAGCGGTTGGGTGATCGGTTCGCGCGCCAGCGGATTGATCGAAACGCCGGCCATGCCGACATGGCCTTCGGCGCGGATCGGGCCCTTGCCATCCAGCGGCACGCCATCGCTGTCGATGACGCGGCCGAGCAGGCCTTCGCCCACTTCCACGCCGCCACGCCGAGCCGACGGCACCACCCGTGCGTTGGGCAGCAGGCCATGCAGTTCGGCGCTGGGCATCAGGTAGGTGCGCTCGCCGGCGAAGCCGACCACTTCGGCATCGACCCAGCCACCGTCGACCACTTCCACCTTGCAGCTGGCGCCGAGCGGGGCCTCGCAGCCGACCGCTTCCAGGGTCAGGCCGACTGCGCGGCGCAGCACGCCCTCGCGGATCAGGCCACGCCCGTGCCCGGTGTCCACGCGCAGGCCGTCCAGGCGACGGGCCAGGCGCAGGTTGCGGGCCACGGCCCAATCGGCCGGCGGCGGGTTCGGTTGCGCTTCGGGCGTCATGCACCTGCTCCAGTCTGGCGGATCACAGCGTCCAGCGCACCGCGCAGGCGGGCTTCGAGGGTGCCGTCGATGCGCACCGCTTCGGCATGCACGCGCAGGTCGCCACGGCTGAGGCTGGTATCGGGTACCAGGCGCTGCTGCGACGACAGGTTCAGGAGGGGAGCGAGCGCGGCGATGTCGTCCGGGTGCAGGCGCACTTCCACTTCGCGGGTACTGCCACCGACCGCGTCGATGGCCTCACCAACCAGTTGCGCCAACAGTGCCGGATCGGTCTCGTAGGCACGGCCGACCAGCGCGCCGGCGATGCGTACCGCCAGTTCGCCCAGCGCACCGACCACTTCGTTTTCCAGTCGCACCAACGGGCGGCTGAAGTTGTCGAGGATGCCCTCGATCTGCGCGGCGAGGCGACGCACCTCGGCTTGGCCCTGGCCGTAGCCATCGGCATGGCCGTGCTGGAAGCCTTCCTTCTCGGCACTGTCCTGGATCGCCTGGATTTCTTCCAGGGTGGGCAGGTGCAGCGGCGGTTCCGGCTCGTGCTCCGGATCCGGCTCGGTGAGTTCGAACGCGTCCTCCTGGTCCAGCGCCGGTTCCGGCGGGGCCAGCAGGTCCGGGGCAAGCCAGCGCACGACGTTGCTCACAGCATGGCCTCCGCACTGCCGCCGATGGTGACCGTGCCTTCATCGGCCATGCGCTTGACGATGGCCAGGATCTCGCGCTGCGCGCCTTCCACGTCGGACAGGCGCACCGGACCGCGTGCTTCCATGTCTTCCAGCAGGATCTCGGCCGCACGCTGCGACATGTTGCGGGTGATCTTGTCGCGCACCTTGATATCGGCGCCACGCAGGGCCAGGCCCAGGCGCTCGCCGCTCACTTCGCGCAGCACCAGCTGCATTTCGCGGTCGTCCAGGTCGACCAGGTCGTCGAACACGAACATCAGGTCCTGGATGCGGTTGCTCAGCGGCGCGTCGATGCGGGCGATCTCGCCCAGGATGGCCTGGTCCTGGCCGCTGTCCATGAAGTTGAGGATGTTGGCCGCGCACTGCACGCCGCCGATGTTGGACGACTTCAGGTTCTGGTTGCCGGCGAACTGGCGCTCCATGATCTCGTTGAGCTCATTGAGTGCGTTCGGCGGGATGCCGTCGAGGGTGGCGATGCGCAGCAGCACGTCCACGCGGGTGCGGTCGGGCAGCAGCTTCAGCGCGTCAGCAGCCTGGTCGGTTTCCAGATGGGCCATGACGATGGCGATGATCTGCGGGTGCTCGTTGCGCACCAGATCGGCCACCGCGCGCGGGTCCATCCACTTCAGCGCGTCCAGGCCGGTGGTGTTGCGGCCGAGCAGGATGCGATCGATCAGGTTGCCGGCCTTTTCGCTGCCCAGCGCCTGCACCAGCATGTTGCGGATGTAGTCGTCCGAGCCCACGCCCAGCGAGGTCTTCGAGCCCAGCTCCTGGCCGAACTGGTCCATCACCCGTTCCACCTGCTCGCGGGTGATGTCGGTCATGGTGGCCATGGCGATGCCGATCTTCTGCACTTCCTTGGGTTCCATGTGGCGCAGCACTTCGGCTGCATCCAGCTCACCCAGGGACAGCAGCAGCACGGCCGCGCGCTGTACGCCGGTCAATTGTGCCTCAGTCATTGGCCACCCAGCCCTTGACCACCTGGGCCACGCGCTTGGAGTCGGTCTTCACGGCTTCACGCGCCATCCGCAGTCGTTCCTCATATGAATCCACCGGCAGGGCCAGCGCATCCGGCCCGCCCAGGCTCGCGCGGTCGGCGCCCAACGCCGGCAGCGGCATGCCATCGTCATCCACCAGCTGCACGTCCGCGGTATGCGGCTCCAGTGCCTGCTCGTCGTTCTTCTTTTGGCCGGTGATCGCGCGCAGCGCCGGGCGCAGCACGCCGAACAGCAGCGCCAGCACCACGACGGCACCCAGCAGCATGCGGCCGGCATCGTGCACCCACGGCAGCTCCCACCAGGCGGGACCTTCCACCGGCGTGGTATCCCGCACGAACGGGGCGTTCATCACCGACACGGTGTCGCCGCGCTCGGCATTGAAGCCGACCGCCTGCTTGACCAGGGCTTCGACGCGGGTCAGCTCGGCCGCCGACAGCGGCTGCGGTGCGACCTTGCCGTTGGCACCGGCGCGCGGCACGTTGTCCACCAGCACCGCCACCGACACGCGCTTGATGCGGCCGGCCGGCTGGCGGGTGTGCTGCAGGGTGCGGTCCAGCTCGTAGTTGCGGGTCGCGTTCTTGCTGCTTTCGGTCGGGGTCTGTGCGGTTGCCGGCGCAGCGGCCTGGCCCGGGGGGCTGTTGCTGGTGGCGCCCGGCACGCCCTGCGGACCCGGCGTGGTGGTGCTGTTCTCGCTCATCTGCTCGCTGCGCAGCTTCTGCGGCTCGCCGTTGTACAGTTCGCGCGCCTCCTCGGTCACCGAGAAGTCCATGTCCACGCTGACTTCCGGGTTGACACGGCCAGGGCCGGTCATCGGCTCGAGCAGTTCGCGGATGCGCTGGTTGAACGAGGTTTCCTGGCGGCGCACCTGCTCGAACTGGGCGGCGTTGACTGCGGCCTCGCTGTTCGGGTCGCTGACGCTGAGCATGCGGCCGCTCTGGTCGACCACGGTCACGCGTTCCGGTGCCAGGTCCGGGATGCTGGCTGCGACCATGTGCACGATGGCGTCGACCTGGCTGCGTTCCAGCTGCTGGCCACCGCGCAGTTCCAGCGTCACCGAGGCGCTGGCGACGTCGCGCTGGCGGGTGAAGGCGCTGGGCTTGGGAATGGCCAGGTGCACGCGCGAATCGCGCACCGGGCGCAGCGTGTTGATGGTGCGCGACAGCTCGGTCTCCAGCGCATGCTGGTAGCGCGCGCTTTCCACGAACTGGCTGACGCCGAAGCCCGGGTCGCGTTCCATCAGCTCGAAGCCGAGTTTGCCGCTGTCGGTCAGGCCGGAGCCGGCCAGTTTCAGACGGGCGTCGTGCAGGTTCTTTTCCGGCACGGTGATGCCACCGGTGGCCGGGTCCAGCTGGAACGGAATCTGGGCGGCACGCAGCAGGTCGGTCGCTTCAGCGGTGGCCTTCTGGTCCAGGCCGGTATACAGCGGGACCATGCCGGGCTTCTGCGACCAGAAGAACACGAACAGCCCGGCGGCTACGGCCACGGCGATCATCGCCATCAGTCCGAGCCGACGGGTGATCTGCAGGCTTTGCAGCCGATCGAACCACTGGCCCGCCTTTTCGGCGTTCAGGGATTCCTTGGAGAGCGACAGGGCCATGCGGTTCTATCCTTACAGCGGCATGTTCATCACGTCCTGGTAGGCCTGGACGAGACGGTTGCGGACTTCCACGGTGGCGCGGAAGGCGATCTGGGACTGCTGCGAGGCGACCATGACCTTGGCGAGGTCGGCGCTGGGGTCGCCCATTTCGAAGGCTTTGGCGAGGGCGCCGGATTTCTGTTGCGCGTCGTTGACGCCGGCAATCGCACCACGCAGGGTTTCGGTGAAGCTGGCCGGCTGGGCCTGCGGTGCATCCAGCACCGTGCCCGGCAGGGCGTTGCTGCGCGGCGTTTCGCCCAGCGGGTTGAGCGCCGGCTGTCCCATCTGGGTCTGATAGGAGCGGATCTGCGAAAGGATCGACGTGACGGAGTGGGACATCTGCAACGGTTCCAGAAACAGGGGATGGGGTTGTCTGCTGGAGCAGGTGCAAGTGCCGTGCCGAAACCGGTTTTCGATTCAGTGAAGTGAGGGTGTGGGTGTTCTGGCAGGGCTGCGCCCTGCACCCGCCGAATCAACGTCAACGTGAACGGCAACGTCAACGGCGGGCTATCCGTGGGGTGGCGGGGGGGGGGGGGGGGGGGGGGGGGGGGGGGGGG
>NZ_JBWKOO010000008.1:0-103847 GCF_059416125.1 Stenotrophomonas sp. GW821-FHT09E08 | reverse complement strand
GTTGCGGGGGACGCCGTAAACCCGTCCCTGGGGGCTTGGCCGCGGCATCCATGCCGCGGACACCCCCGCAACCGGACCCACCCCGCCTTCGACAGTTTCCCGCGATCTGTCGGACGGGCATGGATGCCCTTGGTGGGTGTCGACCTTGGTCGACACGTTCGGCACGGAGTCGGATCCCGTTGCGACGCAACGGGCTCTGACCCCAATGGCGACGCCATTTAACCGGCGTCGGTTTTCTGGCCTAGGGCTGCAGGGTCCAACGGCCGGAATTCTGACGCTGGCGCGGTGCGATGGGGCCGTCGTGCTGGGTGTAGATGAAACGGCCCTGGTGGTCGCTCAGGCAGGTCAGCAGCAGGGTGTAGTGGGTGGGGCCGGCCGGGTGGGCTTCGGTCATCTGTATTTCCGCGGTGTGCAGGGCCAGGCGCTGGTAGTGGTAGCTGCCGCCGATGCGGAGGTCGGTGCCGAGGATGTCCAGCACGTACTGGCTGCCGGCAAAGCTGACCTGCACCATGCGTCCGGCATTGGGGTTGTCCGGTGCGTAAAGCGGGTCGCTGAGGTTGGTGAACTGGCGCTGGTCCAGCGTGGTGGGCAGGCTGCAGTTGGCGGCGGTGGCCAAGGCCGGGCAGAGCAGGGCGGCGAGCAGGGTGAGGCGATGCATGGCAGGACCTCCTTGGGATGTCCTTGCAATGCACCGCACTGCGGCCCTGCTGTCTTTAGGAAAACGTGCAAATGCAGTGGGGTGGGATCCCTTTCCTGTGGAAAGGGATCCGACCCCGAGTACTGGAAACACGAACGCCCGGGCAAGCCCAGGCGTTCGTGCCCCCTTCATGCTGGTGACGCGCTTCAGCTGGCCAGTTCGGCCTGTTCACGCTCGATGCCGTACTTGCGCAGCTTTTCCACCAGGGTGGTGCGGCGCAGGCCGAGCAGCTGGGCGGCGTGGGCGACCACGCCCTGGGTGCGTTCCAGTGCTTCGTTGATCAGGCCCAGTTCGATGTTGGCCATGTGGTTGCGCAGGTCCATGCCCTCGTCGGGCAGTGCGACCGGTGCAGCCGGGCGATTGACGGCGATGCCGTGCTCCAGCGCCGGTTGGTTGCCACTGCCCGGGGTGTGGAACGAGAAGCTGCGCAGGTCCAGGCGTTCTTCGCTGGCGATGGGCTGCGCCGGTGCCGGTGCGGCCGCTGCTGCCAGGACGGCATCGCCACGGTAGCGCGCCGGCAGATCCTGCACGCGTACCGAGCCACCCGGATGCAGCACGGCGAGGCGCTCGACCAGGTTGGTCAGCTCACGCACGTTGCCCGGCCACTCGTAGCCGGCCAGTGCCTGCAGCGCTTCGGCGGTAAAGCGCACTTCGCCGCGGCCGGTGCGGGCCAGCTGCGTGGCGATGGTCTCCACCAGCGCCGGCAGGTCTTCGCGGCGTTCGCGCAGGGCTGGCACATCGATCGGGAACACGTTGAGGCGGTAGAACAGATCCTCGCGGAACTTGCCTTCGGCGATACGGGTTTCCAGGTCGCGGTGGGTCGCAGCGATCACCCGCACATTGCAGCGGATGGTCTGGTTGCCACCCACGCGCTCGAAGCTGCGCTCCTGCAGCACGCGCAGCAGCTTGACCTGCATCGGCAGGCTCATGTCGCCGATTTCGTCGAGCAGCAGAGTGCCGCCCTCGGCCATTTCAAAACGGCCCTTGCGTGCGGTCAGTGCACCGGTGAAGGCGCCCTTTTCGTGACCGAACAGCTCGCTTTCCAGCAGGTCCGGTGGAATGGCACCGCAGTTGATCGCCACGAACGGGCCATCGCGGCGCGGCGAGCGCTGGTGGATCGAGCGCGATACAACTTCCTTGCCGGTACCCGACTCGCCCAGCACCAGCACGGTGGTGTCGAAGGCGGCTACCTGTTCGATCATGGTGCGCAGTTCGGTAACCGCCGGGCCATGGCCGGTCGGGCCCTGTTCCTGCACGGCACCGGCCTGGTGCTCGGCATCCAGGCGCTTGAGGCTGGCGCGACGCAGCAGGGCTTCCATCTGCGTATGCCGCAGCGGGGTTTCCAGCGGCCAGATGTTGGCTTCATGCAAGCCGTGCTGCTGCGCGAACGCGGTGGCTTCGCCATCTGCCAGCAGCACCGGCGGTGGCAGGCTGCTGCCGCCGAGCCAGTTGTACAGCGCGGTGCTGGCGGCGCTGTCGTCCAGGCTGCCGACGATCACTGCCATCCAGTCGTTCTGGCGCTGGCGGCCCAGGTCGAAGTCGGCCGCGTCGGAGACCCAGCGCGGGTTGAAGTCCATGAATTCGAGCAGGGCAACGGTGCGCTCTGCGCGCACGGCGTCGTTGTCCAGCACCAGGATGCGCGATTCGCTCACGACTGATCCTCCCTGAGGCCTTCCAGGATCGGCATGACTTCCTGGATGTAGGACAGCTTGCTGACGAAGTTGTCGGCGCCGGCGCGCAGCGCGTGTTCGCGGTGCTCGACGTCGTCGAAGTGGCTGGCGATCACGATGTACGGGGCATCGTCCTGCGACTTGATCAGGCGGGTGGCCTGCAGGCCGCCCATCTCCGGCATTGCCAGATCCATCAACACCACCTGCGGGCGCAGTGTTTCCGAACGCTCGATCGCTTCCAGGCCGTTGCCGGCACTGCCGACGATCTGCAGCCAGTCGATCTTGCGGAAATGACGCATCGCCGCGTTGATGAAGCCCTCGTGGTCATCGACCAGCAGGACCGTGAGCTTGTTCATGTCCAACATCCTTTTCAGCCCACCCGGGCCAGCTGCGGTTGCCTGGCGCTGAGCCGGCGCCGTTCACGGGCCGGGGCGATATCCAGTTGTTCTCGGTATTTTGCGACGGTTCGGCGGGCAATGTTGACCCCCTGGCGTGACAGCAGGCCGGCAATGGCCTCGTCGGCCAGCGGCCGGCCGGCCGGTTCGGCGTCGATCAGACGGCGGACCATGGCCTTCACTGCCTGGCCGGAGACGCTGGCGCCCTCAAGGCGCACGGCGAAGAAGTGCTTCAGTTCGAAGGTACCGCGCGGGGTCTGCAGGAACTTGCCGGTGGTGATGCGCGAGACCGTGGACTCGTGCATGCCGATCTCTTCGGCCACTTCCTTCAGGGTCAGCGGTGCCATGGCTTCGTCGCCACGCACCAGGAATGCGGCCTGGCGTTCGACGATCACCCGTGCGGTGCGCAGCAGGGTGTCATAGCGCATCGACAGGCCGCGGCTGAACCAGCGCGCCTCCTGCAGCATTTCGCGCAGCGCCGGGGCGGCATCGCTGGTCTCGGCCAGGGCCTGCTCGTACTGGCTGTTGATCGAGACGCGGCGGCTGGTGGCCGGGTTCAGCGCGACTTTCCACTGGCCATCGGCGTGCCAGGCGACGACGTCCGGCACCACCACGGCGTTGCGCTCCGGCAGCAGGCTGTCGCCTGGGCGCGGCTGCAGCGACAGGATCAGGCGCACCGCTTCGCGCACGTCTTCGATTTCTGCGTCGTGCTGGCGGGCGAGGGCGGGGTAGTCGTGCGCAGCCAGTGCATCAAGCGCGCCCTCGAGAATGCGTGCTGCCAGGTGGCGTGCAGGTACCACGCCGTGCAGGCTGCGCAGCTGTGCCTGCAGGCCTTCGCGCAGGTCCTGTGCGGCCATGCCGGCGGGCTCGCCGTGCAGCAGCTGCTGGCGAATGGTTTCCACGCCGTTGGCGGCGATGTCGAACTGGGCGCTGGCCAGCAGCTGCAGCTGGGCCAGCGGCGCCTGCAGGTAGCCGGCCTCGTCGCAATGGTCCAACCAGAACGCAGCTACCGCGAGCTCACGGTCGTCCATGTCCAGCGACAGCCTCTGCAGCACCCGCAGCTGCGGGTCGCTGGATTCGCCTGCAGCGATGCGTGCCATGCGGTCATCGTCGCCATCCTGCCAGCTGCTGCCGGCCACATCCCACATCGAGGATTCGGGCAGCTCGTCGAAGGCAGCCGTTTCCAGGGTGGTGGCGCCGGCATCGGTGGATTCGGCAGTGGGGGCTTCAGCTTCTTCGATTTCCAGCAGCGGGTTGGAATCCAGAAGCCGCTGGATTTCCTGCTCCAGGTGCAGGCCGTCGAGCTGCAGCAGCCGGATCGACTGCAGCAACTGCGGGGTGAGGTGAAGTTGTTGGCCCAGCTGGGTCGAGAGTGCAGCCTTCATCGTGGTTCCCCGGCACCGCTCCCCGGCGCCTTGTGGAACGCATCTTGCTTTTGATCCGGCGGGGGCGGAATCAGGGGGTTCCTGAGGGCCTTCGTGAATGTCCTGACAGGATGTAGGGGTATTCCCTACATTGGCGCGGAATGTTGACGATGAATGCCGCCAAGTTGTTGATTCGTCGTGGGTGACGAAGAGTGGCAGCTGACCTGCGTGTACGAAATCCTGTCAGGGCGTGTCGGGGTGACGGGAATTCGTCGTTGGTGCGGGGTCCGGCGGGAGTCGAATCCCTTTCCCGCGGAAAGGAATCTGACCCCATTCGCGGGCGATCATTCCAGCTCGTGCTGGTGGCGCGCGGCGAGCAGCAGCAGGTCGTTGGCGCGGCGGCAGCCCAGCGACTCCATCATGCGTGCGCGGTGGGTTTCCACCGTTTTGACGCTGATGCCGAGGTCAGCGGCGATTTCCTTGTTGCTCTCGCCCTTGCCGATGCGGCGCAGGATCTCGCGTTGGCGCGGTGACAATGCGGCAATGCCGGTGGGCTTCTCGCGGCCGAGCATCGGCGCCAGCATCTTGGCCGAGATCTGCGGGCTCAGGAATACCTGGCCGGCGTGCGCGGCACGCAGCGCCAACTCAAGCTCCTGTGGCGCCGCATCCTTGACCACGAAACCGACCGCGCCGCGATCGAGCGCATCGCGTACGTGTGCCGCATCGTCGTGCATGGTCATCATCACCACCCGGGTGCCGGGGGCGCGCAGGCGGATGTCACTGAGGGCTTCCAGGCCGGTGCGGCCGGGTAGCGAAAGGTCCATCAGGACCACGTCAGGGGAGTGCTGCAGGGCCAGCTGCAACGCCTGCTCGGCATTGCTGGCCTCAGCAACCAGCTGCACGTCGGCAAACCCCTGCAACAGCCGCGCCAGGCCGGCGCGGACAAGGGTGTGATCGTCGACGATGAGAACTCGCACAGGCACGTTGGAGGTCCGTGAGGGGAGTCCACCTTAACTTAGCTGAACGGGCACGCCAAGGGCCGCCCGTACTGCTTCATGGTGACAGCTTTCAGCGTGCGCGACGCGCTTCGGCCACCTGGCGACGATGCAGGCGGAACAGATGCCGTTCCATCGCCATTTCCAGGCCGTCACCGAGGCGCTGGAAGCGCAGCCAGAGGTAGTGACCACCGCCACCATCGGCGGCTTCGGCAATCACTTCCACCGGCAGATCGATGTGGTCGGGCAGCCAGTCGCTGGGCTGCAGGCGTACCACCCCGGCCTGGCCGGGACTGGCGCCGCTGCGCGGACCCAGTTGCAGTCGGATGCCGCGGCGTGACCAGCGCACCGGACGCAGGGTCAATTCCTGCCCCTGCTGGCGTACCAGGCGGCCAAGCAGCACCATCGCCAGGTCCAGCTTGGCCTCCAGCCGCTGCAGCTGCAGGCTGGCTTCACTGCGTTCTTCGTGTTCGTCGACCCGGCTGTCCTCAACCAGCGCCAGGCTGCGCAGCAGTCCTTCGGCACTGCTGGTACGGCCGGCGGCGCTGCCGGCCTGGAACTCGGCTGGCAAGGCCAGCTCGCAGCTGAGCGTTTCGTCGAACAGCTCGCTTTCGGCGGGGTGGTGCAGCGACGTGGTCGGCAGTTGGGTCATGCCAGCGATTCTGCCTGCAGGTAGGCATGCGCGGCGCGAAGGGAGCGCTGGCCGTCGTTCATCAGTGCGGCTACTGCGTCGCGGCGTTGGCGCAGCAGGCCGAGCAGGCTCTGCTGGCGTTCGAACAATGCGGTCAGCGGTGCGTGGTCGGCGGCGGTCAGCGGCTGGCTGAGCAGCGCATGCAACGTGCTGTCGTGACCGTCGAGCAGGCTGTCGGCCTGGTCGAGAGACTCTTCGCCCAGGGCCTTCTCGAAGGCGTCCAGCTGGGCGTGCAGTTCGTGCAGGCTCATGGTGCCACCGCTGCGGAGCGGCGCTGTTCCTGCGGGATCGCATTCCAGGCGCTGTCGATCTCGCCCAGCAGCTGCAGGGATTCGTCCAGTGCGGCACGGTCATTGTGCAGATTGGCCTCGGTCAGGCGCTGCAGCACATAGTCATACAGCGCCGACAGATTTCCGGCGATCTCGCCGCCGGCCTCATGGTCCAGCGAGCCGTTGAGGTGGCCGACGATCGCGCAGACCTCGCCGATCGCCTTGCCCTTGCCGGCCTGGTCGCCACGCTCGAGACTGGCGATGGCACGTCGCACGCGCTCCAGTGCACCTGCCAGCAGCATCGCCACGAGTTTGTGCGGATCGGCGTCGGCAACCGCACTGGTCACTCCCACCTGGCGGTACTGTTCGGCATATTGACGGCTGGAACCGTACATTCGTGATTCTCCTTGCGCGGGATGCCGCCGGGTGATCGTGGGGATCGGTACCGGCGGTGCGGCGATGATGACTGTTGCGTCCGTTATCGGTGCGTTGCGCGCCAAACTTGAGCGTTGCGCGCAGTGCCTCAGCGATTGAGCTGTGACAACTGCTGCGACAGGGCGCTGCTGCTCTGCTGCAATTTGCCCATAAGGCTATCGAGTGCCAGGAACTGCTTCTTGTAACGTTCCTCGACGTTCTTCATCCGCGTGTCCAGGTCCTTGCGGCGCTTGTCGATGTTGTCCAGCGTATTGTTCAGGCCCTTGGTGCGGGCAACGAAAGCGCCTTCCTTGCCAGTGGTCGTGCTGACGTAGCCGTCAACCATGGTGTAGAGCTTGCCGGCGCCGCCTGTATCCCCAGTGATCGCCGAGCGGATCTTCTCCGGTTGGCTGGCAAGCGCCGCGGCGAACTTCGTTGCATCCAGCACCAGGCTGCCGTCGGCGTTGGGATAACCACGGGTCTGCAGGCCCAGCGTTTTCGGGTCCAATCCATCGGCGGAAAGCTCCTTCAGCACACCCGACATCATGGAGCGCAGCTGGCTGGTGGCACCACGCATCTGCGCGTCGCCGGTCAGCGTGGCGGCTTCCTTGGTCTTGGCGTCGTACTTGGTTTCCGTGTTGATCGCCGCGATCGCCGCGTTGTAGGCGGTCACGAACTCCTGCATCACCTTGGTCGCGGCGGTAGTGTCGGTACTGATCACGACAGTACTCTTTCCGGTCACCTTCAGGTTCAGGGTCAGGCCCGGTACCGCATCGGCCACCGTATTGCTGGCGCTGACGACCGTCACGCCATCGATGGTGAGTTCGGCGTCGGCGGCTGCGGTGTTCTGCTTCAGGCTGCCGACCAGCGCGCCCAGTTTCGGGTCGCTGCCGCCGTACTCCAGTTTGATTGCGCTGGCCGCACCGGTCTTTTCCTGTGCGATCGACAGGTACTGGTTGTCGCCGGAGCTGATCAGCGTGGCCTGCACGCCTTCCTTGCGGCCAGCAGCGTCGATCTTGTTGCGGACAGTGGTCAGGGTGTCACCGGCCTCCACTTCGACCTTCATGGTCTTGGCCTTCTCGCCGACGCCAACGGTCAGCGTCAAGGTTCCGGCACCAAAGGTATCGGTCTTGGGTACCG
Source organism: Stenotrophomonas sp. GW821-FHT09E08 (assembly GCF_059416125.1). NCBI lineage: Bacteria > Pseudomonadati > Pseudomonadota > Gammaproteobacteria > Lysobacterales > Lysobacteraceae > Stenotrophomonas > Stenotrophomonas sp. GW821-FHT09E08. The sequence continues at coordinate 96,212 of NZ_JBWKOO010000008.1, read as the reverse complement.
AGGTGTCGGCAATCAGCTTGTGGGCCGTGGCGAGGGATTTGACCTCCACCTGGTGTGTGCCGTTGGAAGCTGCTGCCTTGGTCGTGCCCAGGTCGTACAGCGCCACCGATGCCGTCAACACATCGTCGGTGTTGCCTGGCTGTGCCTTGCCGGTGGCGCTCACAGTACGGGTGTCGAAGGCCGTGGTGGCTTTCAGTGCAGTCAGGGCAGTCTTCAGCTTGTCGAAGGCCGAGGTGACGGTGCCGATAGACGACAACTGCATCTTGGTCTTGGACTGCTGCAGGTTCAGCGCATTGTCGGAGGGCTTGCGGTCGGCCGCGACCAGCTTGTTGACGATGTCCGAGATGTTCAGTCCCGAGCCAATGCCACCGTATCCAAAGTCTGCCACGTCGTTTCTCCTGGTATTCGGGCCTGCCCGTTTTGCGGTGGCCCGTCGTCAACGAAAATAGCGGCCTGCGCCGCTGGGTCTTGAGGACTTCGTTGATGCATGCGCTGTGCCAGAGCGCAGGGTGCGGTTTTGGCACGCCGGTTGCAGGAGGGTTGGGGCAGGGGGCGGGGAAGTTCACCGCGGGCTGCCGGGAGTCTGCAAAAAGCCCTCCCCCAATGCAGGGGAGGGATCAGGCTACTGACAATCGGGGGGAGACGAAGCCGCCCGGTACGTACAGTCAAGGGTACAGCGCTGAAAGAGAGGTCCGCAGGAGCGGGCGATGCCAAGCCGGTTCGGGAGTGTTCCCGGGCCGGGCATGGCCCGCGCCTTCGTGCATCGTGGCTTCCGGGTTGCCGCTACCGTCGGTTCGACCCGACGGTAGCGGCGCCTTCTTGGCGTGGATCAGCGCAGCAGGCTGAGCACGCCCTGCGGCACCTGGTTGGCCTGGGCCAGCATGGCCGTACCGGCCTGCTGCAGGATCTGGGTGCGGGTCAGTTCGGCGGTTTCCTTGGCGAAGTCGGTGTCCTTGATGCGGCTACGCGACGCGGACATGTTCTCCGAGGACGACTGCAGGTTGGCCACGACCGAGGTGAAGCGGTTCTGGATCGCACCGAGGTCGGCGCGGGTGCTGTTGATCGAGCCCAGTGCCTTGTCGACGATTTCCAGTGCCTGCTGGGCACCCTTGAACGAGGTGACATCCAGGCCCTTGACGACGCTGGTGGCACCATCGGCCGCGTTGGTGGTGGCAGCAGTGAGGCCGCTGCCGGCCACGGTGCCACCGACGACCAGGTCCTTCTCGGCCTTGACCGAGCTGAGCACGACCTTGCTCTTGTCGGTCGCGTCGACGGAGGCGGTCACCCCGGATTCGCCCAGCTTGGCGTTGATCGCGGTGACCAGCGACTGGGCGATGTCACCGCCCTTGGCGGTAGCCTCGTAGGAAACCTTGTCGATGGCGATGCCGTTGATGGTCAGGCCGTCGATGGCACCGGCAGCAGTAGCATCTGCGATGGCACCACCGGTAACGTCGGCAGCGAACTTCACGTTGCCCAGCGAACCGGACTTGGCGTCGATGACCTTGTCGATGGCAATCGCCTGACCGGCATTGGCGCCGACCTGGAACAGCTGGCTGGTGAACGAGCCGTCCAGCAGCTTGGTGCCGTTGAAGTCCGACTGCTTGGCAACTCGGTCGATTTCGCCGACCAGCTGGGTCACTTCGGCCTGCAGCGCCTTGCGGTCGCTGGAGGAGTTGGTGGCGTTGGACGACTGCACCGACAGCTCACGGATGCGCTGCAGGTTGTTGCCGATTTCGGTCAGAGAACCTTCGGCGACCTGGGCCAGCGAGATGCCGTCGTTGGCATTGCGGATGGCGACGTCGGTACCGCGGATCTGGGTGCCGAAGCGCTCGGAGATCGCCAGGCCGGCGGCGTCGTCCTTGGCGCTGTTGATGCGCGAACCGGAAGACAGGCGCTGGATGGTGGTGGCCAGCGAGTTGCCACTGGTGCTCAGGTTGCGCTGAGCATTCAGGGACATGGTGTTGGTGTTGATGACTTGTGCCATGGTGCTTTCCTTTGGCGAAGGTGGAACGTATTTCAGGAGCCGGGCGGCAGCTCAGCCGCCGCCCGGTGGTCGATCAGGTGGCGGATCAGCGCAGCAGGCTGAGCACGCCCTGCGGCACCTGGTTTGCCTGGGCCAGCATGGCCGTACCGGCCTGCTGCAGGATCTGGGTGCGGGTCAGTTCGGCGGTTTCCTTGGCGAAGTCGGTGTCCTTGATGCGGCTACGCGACGCGGACATGTTCTCCGAGGACGACTGCAGGTTGGCCACGACCGAGGTGAAGCGGTTCTGGATCGCACCGAGGTCGGCGCGGGTGCTGTTGATCGAGCCCAGTGCCTTGTCGACGATTTCCAGTGCCTGCTGGGCACCCTTGAAGCTGCTGACGTCCAGGTTCTTGGCGAAGCTGGCGTTGGCCGTTGCCGCAGCGGTGGTGCTGGCGATGCCGGTCATGCCGATTTCGGTGGCCGGAGCCGGGGTGCCTGGGGTGCCGCCGCCGCCGGTGATGGTGCCGGCCGCATCCAGGGTGAAGTCCTTGTCGGCCTTCAGCGATGCCAGGGTGATCTTGCCGGTGGCATCGACGCTGGCGCTCAGGCCGGTTTCACCGATCTGCTTGTTGATGCCATTGGCGACCGCGGTGGCGACGTCCGAAGCGGTCGCGCCGGCCTTCCAGCTGATGTCGTCAATGGTCACGCCATTGAGCTTCATGCCCGAAACCTTGCCATCGCTGGTCGCGGCGGCGGCGGCGGTGGTTGCAGCGACGTCGGCAGTGAACTTGACGTTGCCCAGCGAGCCGGACTTGGCGTCGATGACCTTGTCGATGGCAATCGCCTGACCGGCGTTGGCGCCGACCTGGAACAGCTGGCTGGTGAACGAGCCGTCCAGCAGCTTGGTGCCGTTGAAGTCCGACTGCTTGGCAACGCGGTCGATTTCGCCGACCAGCTGGGTTACTTCGGCCTGCAGTGCCTTGCGGTCGCTGGTCGAGTTGGTGGCGTTGGACGACTGCACCGCCAGTTCACGGATACGCTGCAGGTTGTTGCCGATTTCGGTCAGTGAACCTTCAGCGACCTGGGCCAGCGAGATGCCGTCGTTGGCATTGCGGATGGCGACGTCGGTACCGCGGATCTGCGTGCCGAAGCGCTCGGAGATCGCCAGGCCGGCGGCGTCGTCCTTGGCGCTGTTGATGCGCGAACCGGAGGACAGGCGCTGGATGGTGGTGGCCAGCGAGCTGCCGCTGGTGCTCAGGTTACGCTGAGCATTCAACGACATCGTGTTGGTGTTGATGACTTGTGCCATGAGGAGAGGTCCTTGAGCGGTTGCACGTGAGTTGGGTTAGACGCCCCCGACGTGCTTCGGGGACGACTCATGTCAGCGCTGCAACAGGCTGAGCACGTTCTGCGGTACCTGGTTTGCCTGGGCCAGCATGGCCGTACCGGCCTGCTGCAGGATCTGGGTGCGGGTCAGTTCGGCGGTTTCCTTGGCGAAGTCGGTATCGCGGATGCGGCTGCGCGAGGCCGACAGGTTCTCCGAGGAGGTCTGCAGGTTGGCTACCACCGAGGTGAAGCGGTTCTGGATCGCACCGAGGTCGGCGCGGACGCTGTTGACTGATTCCAGGGCCTTGTCGACGATCGACAGCGCCTTCTGCGCGCCTTCAGCCGTGGTGACGTTCAGGTCCTTGACGAAGCTGGCCGACGCACCGGTCAGGGCGCCACCATTGGTGCTGGTCTCGGTCAGGCCCAGGCCGGCGATGGTCGCTGCAGTGGCGCCGGCCGGCGGGGTTGCGGCGCTGACACCCAGGCTGAAGGTCTGGCCTTCCTTGACCGAAGCCAGGCTGATCACACCGGCATTGACCGAAGCCATGACGCCGGTCTCGCCCAGCTTGTTGTTGATCGCAGCGGAGGTGGCCGAGGTGATCGATTCCCCCGCCTTCACAGTGAAGTCGCTGACGGTGACCGTGGTGGCGGTGCCACCCGGCGGGGTCACCGAGATCTGCAGACCCGAGTAGGTGGTGTCGGCGGTGGCCTTGTCGGCGGCTGCCAGGCTGGTGCCGGCATAGCCGTTGGCGAAGGTGGCTGCGCCCAGCGAATCGGCCTTGGCGTTGACCACGCTGTTGATGGCGATGGCCTGGCCGGCATTGGCGCCCACCTGGAACAGCTGGCTGGTGAAGCTGCCGTCCAGCAGCTTGGTGCCGTTGAAGTCGGCCTGCTTGGCGACGCGGTCGATCTCGCCGACCAGCTGGGTCACTTCGGCCTGCAGGGCCTTGCGGTCACTGGCCGAGTTGGTGGCATTGGAGGCCTGCACGCCCAGTTCGCGGATGCGCTGCAGGTTGTTGCCGACTTCGTTCAGCGAGCCTTCGGCGACCTGGGCGAGCGAGATGCCGTCGTTGGCGTTACGGATGGCCACGTCCAGACCACGGATCTGGGTGGTGAAGCGCTCGCTGATGGCCAGGCCGGCCGCGTCGTCCTTCGCGCTGTTGATGCGCAGGCCGGACGAGAGGCGCTGGATGCTGGTAGCGAGCGAGCTGCCGCTGGTGCTCAGGTTGCGCTGAGCGTTGAGCGACATCGTATTGGTGTTGATTACCTGTGCCATGGGGTCGTCTCCTCTTATATGGAACCCGTTGGTGAATGAAACGAAGCGCCGCCTGTTTTTTTGTGTGGCTGTGTGCTTCGCTGTTGCCAAATGAATAACGGCGCTTTGTCAACAACCTTTAGCCGTGAATTCCGATGAGGCTGGATTTCGTTGCCGGAGGCCGTTTTCCCGGGTTTTTCGAGCCCCGGAGGAGGCGGCTGGGCAAGCCCAGCCAGCGCTGATGAAGGTATCGGCGGGGCAGCGGCGGGCTTGATGGGCAATCACGGAAAATCCGCCGGGCCACGCCCGGCGAGCGCAGCGGGCCATGGCCGCAGAAACGAAAAAGGCCGCGATGCAGGGCATCGCGGCCTTTCAGGACTGAGGTGGGAGAGCTGTCAGCCGATCTTGTTGAACAACGACATCGACTGCATCTGCGAGAAGATCGTCTGTGCCGCCTGCAGGGCAGTGCTCTGCAGCTGGTACTGGCTCAGCGCATCGGCATAGTCCAGGTCGCGCATCTGCGACAGCGTGGTCTTCAGGGTCACACTGTTGGCTTCACGCATGTCGGCGGCATTGTCCAGCGCCTTCAGCTGGGCACCACCGGCCGCACGCGAGTCGATCATCCGTTCCGACGCGCGTGCCACGTCGCGCAGCGCATTCTGCAGCGCGTTCTGCTGTGCGCTCATCTTCGCAGTGGTACCGGTATCGGCATCCAGCGCGGCGATCAGCTTGTCCATGGTGTCGAAGATGTCGCGGCTGCTCGCGGGATTCACGTTGAAGCTGTCGCCGGCAGCGGGGGCGCCGGTGATCTGCAGGCGCACGCCGTTCACTTCGAGATTGTCACCGGCCTTGTAGGTGCCGGTACCGGTCACATTGCCGGCGCCATCCAGCACTTCGTACTGGTTGGCGGCGGTGAAGCGGACACTGAAGGACTGCCCGTTCCAGTTGTCGCTGCCGTCGCGGGTGATGTTGGTCAATACCCCGTTGCCGGTATTGCCCGCCGCTGCACCGCCATCGACCTGGCCATCACCGGTTGGGATGCGCATGAAGATCTCGCTGCCGGGCAGGGAATCACGCACATAGGTATCCGGGCCGACTTCGACCTGGCGCTGGGTCTGGTCACCACGGTAGACCACCTTGCCATTGATCTTGGCGAATGGCGGGTCGCCGTCATTGGTGCCGCCGAACACGTAGCGACCGGTACCGTCGTCGGCGTTGGCCAGTGACAGCAGGCCGTCGCGGATCTGGTTCAGTTCGGTGATCAGCGTCTTTTTGTCGGCCGCGCTCAAGGCGGGGTTGCTGGCCTGGATGGTCAGGTCATTGACCCGGCCCATCAGATCGTTGACCTGTGCCAGGGTGTTTTCCTGGACGCCCAGACGGTTCTGCACGTTGCCGGCATTGAGCTTCATCCGGTCCAGTGCGGCCAGGCTGCGGTCCAGGCCGACCGCAGTGCCGGCGCCGACCGGATCGTCCTTGGCGCTGACGATCTTGCTGCCGGTGGCGATCTGCTGCTCCAGGTGGCTGAGCTTGGCCTGCTTGGCCATCATCAGCGACACGGACTGGTTGAACATCATGCTGGTGGAGATGCGGCTGCTCATCGGCGGACGGCTCCCAGGATGGTCTGGAACATGCTGTCGGCGGTGGAGATCAACTGCGAGGCGGCCTGGTAGGCCTGCTGCAGGCGCAACATGTCGGCCGCTTCTTCATCCAGATTGACGCCGGATACCTCGTCGCGCGCTTCCTGCGCCTTGTCATTGATCACCAGCTGGGCATCCAGCGAGTACTCCGCCGAACGGGCCGCGGCGCCCACCTGGGTGGTCAGGCCACCCAGCGCGCCGTTCAGCGTCACCGTGCCGGCGTTGAACGCCTTGGCGCTCTCCACCTTGGCCAGCTTGGAGGCGTTGCTGTTGTCCGACGATCCGGCAGGGGTCGGGGTGATGTTGAAGGTGTCGCCGACCTTGGGTGCGCCGTCCAGTACGAAGCTCCAGCCGTTGGCACTGATGGTCTGGCCTGGGGTGTAGGTCTGTGGCGGGCCGCCATCGATGGTGTAGGTGGTGGCCGAGGTGAACACGATCGCCGCCGGATTGCGCAGGTTGGCGTTGCTCGAATCGGTGACGGTGACGCCGCTCAGCTTGCCGGTGCCGTTGTTGGCGGTGGCTGCTGCGCCCTTGACTGCCGCAGCGGCAGCGATGCGCGAAGGATCGGTGATGGCGATTTCCATGCTGCCGGCCACGCCGGCGGTCGGCTGCAGCAGGAAGCGGTCATTGGCGGCCGGAGTGCCGCCGACAACCATTTTGACGCCGTTGATCACCAGCGGATCGGCGGCGGTGCCGGTGCCGGTCAGCGGAACATTGGCGCCGGTGTCGGCACGGCTGGCCTTCCAGTTGCTGCCATCGAACTGCAGCACCACGTTCTGCGCGTCCAGCTTGCCCAGGTCGCCATAGGTGGCGGTGAGGCTGCCGGTGCCGGTGTTGCCGTTGTTGGCGGTGACGCGCGGGTTGCCGATGTTGAAGAAATCACCGCCGAGCTTGCCGTACAGGTCCACGCCCTGGTGGTGGGCCTGGTTGAAGCTCTCGGCCAGGCCCACGGCCAGCTTGCCCAGTTCGGCCTGGGCCGGGGTCAGCACGGTGTCGCGGAACTCCAGCAGGCCGCCGATCTGGCCACCGACCGCCTTCGGGTCGAGCCGGATCGTATTGCCCTGGGTTTCCAGCGCCAGCTGCAGCCGTTCCGGCTGGTACGGGTCGGCCACGGTAGTGACCTTCGTCGCCGTGGTGCCCACCACCAGCGCGTTGCCGCCGGCGGTGTAGACATTCATGATGCCGCCGTCCTGGATCACCGCCGTGCCGCCGGTGTAACCAATCAGTTGGGTGATCAGCTGGTCGCGGCGGTCGAGCAGGTCGGGGGCGGCGTTGGCGATGTTGGTGCCGATGGCACCATTGATCTGTGCGATCTCCTGCGCCAGGCGATTGACCTCGGTGGCACCGGCCAGCAGGCCGTTGTTGACCTCGCCGTTGAGGTTGTTGAGGTGCGTGTTGAGCTGCACGAAACGGTTCGCCAGGGCCTTGCCGCCATCAAGCATGTTCTGGCGGTCTGCGGTACCGGCGGCATTGGAGGACAGGCCGCTGACCGAGTCGAAGAAGTTCGACCACACACCGGAGACGTTGGTGGCCGGATCGGAGAACAGCGCATTGACCCGGTCGGCCATGCCCGAGAGCTGCTTCAGGCGCGCCAGTTCGCCACTGCTGTCGAGCAGGCGCGCTATCGCCAGCTGGTCGGCCGTGCGGCGGATGTCGGTGATGCGGGTGCCGTTGCCGACCGTGCCGTAACCGTAGTTCTGCGGATCGGCGGTGGCGAAGTTGACCTTCTGCCGGCTGTAGCCGGGCGTGTTGAGGTTGGCCACGTTGTGGCTGGTGGTCGCCAACGCACGCTGGAAGGCGAGCAGGGCACCGGTACCGGTGGAAAGTACGCTGGACATGGGGTTCCTCAACGACGAGTGATACCCAGCGCCGCGGTTGCGGTGCTGGCGAAGGTCTGGCCAAGGCGCGTGCCGGCATCAGCCACGGCGCTTACCGCGCGCTCGATGGTCGGGCCGCCGGCGATCGCGGCGATCTTGGCCGCGTAACGCGGATCGGTGGCATAGCCGGCGCGCTGCAGCCCGCGGGCGAAGCCCTGCACATCGGTGCCGGCCTGCAGGGCCTGCTGGTAGCGCGGGCTGGTTTTCAGGAGGTGCACATAGTCGGCGAAGCTCTCGGCCGGCGAGCTGTAGGCACGGAAGCTGGCGGTCTCGTTGCGGCGCACGCCATCGACATATTCGTGGGTGCCGGCCACGGCGCGCTGGCCGTTCCAGCCGTTGGCCTTGATGCCGAACAGATTGTGCGAGGTGCTGCCGTCGGCATGCTTGATGTGGCGCTTGCCCCAGCCGGTTTCCAGTGCGGCCTGGGCCACCAGGGCGCGGGCATCCACGCCCAGTTCCTTGGCCGCGCTCTGCGCGTGCTGCCAGATGCTGGCGACGAAGCCCTCCGGCGTGTGCTCGCCGAGCTGGGCCACGGCGGTACGTGTGGCCATCGCATCGGCTGGGCTGATCGCGGTGCCGCGGTTGCTGGCGGTGGCCGCCCACTGGTCGCTGCTGGCCGCCCAGTCATCGCCCTGCAGGCTGCCGATATACGGATCATCGGTGCCCAACGAGCGGTGCATGCTGCTGCTTTCACGGCCAGCGATCAGGTCCAGCGCCTGTTCCATCGGCGCAACCGCGGCCTGGGCGCCGTGCTGGGCACCGGCAGCCATCTGCTGCAGCAGGCGTACGGCCTGCCCGCCGTCTTCCAGCGGCAGCGACGGTGCTGGCTTGGCCGGTGCATTGAGCTGGTAGGCACGACTGGCCTTGGCCGCATCCACGCGAGTATCCAGTGCCGGGCCGTCGGCGGCCTGCCCGGACAGCTGCCGGCTGATCATGCCCGACAGGCCCAGGCCCTTGCCGCGGGTCATCGCCTCGGCGATCTTCTGGTCATACATGTCGCGGAACATCTTGTTTTCGCCGGGGAACAGCGAATCGCCAAAGCTGGCGTCACGCATGCTCTTGACCAGCATCTGCGCGAACTGGCCTTCCAGCTGGCGCGCGACCTTGTCGATCTTGGCCGGATCGTTCTGTTGCGCCGGGTGCAGATCGAATGCGGGAGTGATGCGCATATCAGATCACCTCGAGCTCGGCACTCAATGCGCCGGCCTGCTTCAGGGCTTCCAGGATCGCGATGAGATCGCCCGGTGCCGCACCGACCGCGTTCACCGCATGCACGATCTCGTCCAGGGTGGTGCCGCCGCTGAACTTGAACATGCGGCTGCCGTCGTTGGTGGCGGTGATGGTCGACTGCGGGCTGGCCACGGTGCGGCCGCCGGACAACGCATTGGGCTGGCTGACGTTGGTGTTCTCCTGGATCGTCACCGTCAGCGAACCGTGCGAGATCGCTGCCGGGCCGACCTTCACCTGCTGGCCGATGACCACGGTGCCGGTACGCGAATTGACCACCACCTTGGCGGGGGCGCTGCCCGGCGTCAGTTCCAGGTTCTCGATGCGGGCCAGCAGGCCGATGCGCGCGCCCGGGTCAGTAGGTGCGGTGACCGCGACGGTCACGCCATCGACTGCGCGTGCCGCGCCTTCGCCGAACGCGTTGTTGAGCGCGGCGACCATGCGCGAGACCGTAGTGAAATCGTTGTTGTGCAGGTTCAGGGTGATGTCGCCGCCATTGGCCAGCGGATCGGGCAGGGCGCGTTCAACGGTGGCGCCATTGGGAATGCGGCCGACGCTCGGCACGTTCACCGAGACGCGGGAGCCGTCCTTGCCCTGTGCGCCGAAGCCGCCGACGATCAGGTTGCCCTGGGCGATGGCGTAGATCTGGCCATCGGCGCCGCGCAACGGCGCCATCAGCAGCGAGCCGCCGCGCAGCGACACCGCGTTGCCGATCGAGGACACGGTGATGTCGATCGGCTGGCCCGGCTTGGCGAACGGCGGCAGTTCGGCATGGATCGCCACGGCGGCCACGTTCTTCAGCTGCGGGTTGACATTGGCCGGCACGTTGACACCCAGCTCGCCGAGCAGGTTCTTCAGGCTCTGCACGGTGAAGGGCGCCTGGCTGGTGCGGTCGCCGCTGCCATCCAGGCCGACCACCAGGCCGTAGCCGACCAGCGCATTGCCGCGCACGCCGCCGACCTGGGCCAGGTCCTTGATGCGCTCGGCACTGGCGGGGGCTGCCACGATCAGCAGCATCAGCGCGACGATCGACGCCGCGCGGCGTTGCCAGGAAGAAGAGAAGAAGGAATTCATGGCCATACTCAGAACGGCGTCAGGCCGGAGTTGAAGAAGCGGCTCAGCCAGCCCATCGCGTTGGACTGCGCAACCGGGCCGCGACCGCCGTAGACGATGCGGGCTTCGGCCACGCGGCTGGAAGGAATGGTGTTGTCCTGGCTGATGTCGCCGGGACGGACGATGCCCTGCACCTGCACCAGTTCATCGCCCTGGTTCAGGCGCAGGTTCTTCTGTCCCTGCACCACCAGGTTGCCGTTGGGCAGGCGCTGGATCACGGTGACCGTGACGTTGCCCTGCAGGCGGTTGCTCTGCGCGCTGTTGCCCTTGCCGGTGAAGTCACGTGCACCCTTGGCCGAGGCGCTCAGAATGTCCTTGCCGCCCAGGGTGACCGGTGCGCCGAAGATGGACGGCGTGCCCAGGCTCAGGTTCGATTCCTTGTTGGTGGCGGTGTTGGCACTGGTCTGCGCGGTGGTGTTTTCCAGCAGGCTGATCGTCAGCAGGTCACCTACGTCGCGTGCGCGACGGTCCGAGTACAGCTGCAGGGTCGGGCCAGCGGCGTAGATCGCGCCAGCGGTCGGCTGGGCCTGCGGCGGCATGATCGGCTGGATCGGCGCCATCGTCGGGTAGGGGCGCACGTCACCCGCGATCACGCAGCCACCGAGCAGGGCGGCCACGGCGCAGGCGAGGGCGGTACGGGCGAAGTTGGAAAGGGGCGACATGGCGGTTTCCCGGTTGGGCCGGTCAGAGCTTGTTGTTGAGATAGCCGAGCATCGAATCGGTGGTGGAGATCGCCTTGGCGTTCATTTCGTAGGCGCGCTGGGTTTCGATCATCGACACCAGCTCTTCCACCACATTGACGTTGCTGCCTTCCAGCGCACCCTGCACCACGGTGCCCAGGCCATTGAGGCCGGGATTGCCGTTCTGTGCCGGGCCGGACGCGGTGGTCTCCAGGAACAGGTTCTCGCCGCGGGCCTGCAGGCCGGCCGGATTGACGAAGTCGGTCAGGGTCAGCGCGCCCACTTCCACCGAAGCGGCACCGTCGGCCATCTTCACGCTGATGGTGCCGTCGGTACCGATGGTGACCGACTGCGCGCCTTCGGGAATCTGGATGCCCGGCTGCACCGGATAGCCGCTGTTGGTGACCAGCTCGCTGTCCTGGTTGATCTTGAACGAGCCATCACGGGTGTAGGCCGAGCTGCCATCGGGCATCTGTACTTCGAAGAATCCGCGGCCGTTGACCATCACGTCCAGGGCGCGGCCGGTCTGCTGTTGGCCACCCTGTTCGAAGTTCTTGGCGGTGGCGACCACGCGCACGCCGGTGCCGAGCTGCAGGCCGGTCGGCAGCTGGGTCTGCGCCGAGGAGGAACCGCCGGGCTGGCGCACCTGCTGGTACAGCAGATCTTCGAAGCTGGCACGGTCCTGCTTGAAGCCGGTGGTGTTGGTGTTGGCGAGGTTGTTGGAAACCACCGACATGCGCATCTGCTGCGCATCCAGTCCGGTTTTTGCGATCCACAATGCCTGGTTCATCTTCGCTGTCCTGTCTGGTGAAGCCGGCCGCGTGGTGCGGCCCTTGGTATCGGGTGTGCAAGCGGTGTGCCAGCGCCGGCATCAACCGGCGCCGGAATCCCGTCAGCTGCCCAGGCGCAGCAGGCTGTTGGCGCTGCGTGCGTTTTCGTCGCCGTGCTTGATCACCTGCACCTGCATTTCGTACTGGCGCTGCAGCTGGATCATCTGCACCAGTGCACCGGCAGCATCGACGTTGCTGCCTTCCAGCTGGCCGCTGTGCACCGCCGTGCCCTGTGCCGGGGCGAACGGCTGCAGCGGGTCGGTGTTGCGGAACAGGCCATCCAGGCCGCGTTCGAGGCGCTCATCCGGAGCCTGCACCACTTTGATGCGACCGATCTGCGCCATGGTCTGCGGGCCTTCGCCCTGCGGAATGATCGAGATCGTGCCGTCGGCACCGATCTCCATCGCCTGGTAGGGCGGTATGGCGATCGGATTGTTGTTGTCGTCCAGCACCGGGCGGCCGCTGGAGGTCACCAGCTGCCCGTTGGGTGTCACCGACAGCGCCGCGCCGCGCGTGTACGCTTCGCTGCCATCGCTGGACTGCACGGCCAGCCAGGTGCCGGTCTGCAGGGACAGATCCAGCGGCTTGCCGGTGATGTGCTGCGAGCCGGGCGTACGGTTGAACCCGGCGTCGACATGCAGCGCATCCACCCGCGAGGCAAAGCCCGGGCCACGGATCGGGAAGGCTTCGGTATTGGCCAGCGCTTCCTTGAAGCCAGGGGTATCCGAGTTGGCGAGATTGTGGCTGAGCGTACCCTGCGCCTGCAGGGAGGCGCGGGCACCGGTCATCGCCACGTAAAGGGCTTTATCCATGCGGGGAGTTCCGTGGCAGGGTCAGCGCGTCATCAACGGATGTTGATGACGGTCTGGGTGATCTGGTCCTGGGTGGTGATCATCTGCGCGTTGGCCTGGAAGTTGCGCTGCGCGGTGATCATGTTGACCAGCTGCTCGGTGAGGTCGACGGTGGACGCTTCCAGCGAGCCGGCCTGGATCTTGCCGAGGTTGGAGGTGTCCGGCATGCCGGTGCGCGGCGTGCCCGAGCTGAAGGTATCCACCCACAGGTTGTTGCCCTTCGATTCCAGGCCCTGCGGATTGTTGAAGGTGGTCAGTGCAACCTGGCCCAGCGGCTTGTCGGCACCGTTGGAGTAGCGGGCGTAGACCACGCCGGTTTCCGATACGGTGATCTCGTTGAGCTTGCCGGCGGCGTAGCCGTCCTGCTGGGTGTTGCGCAGCGCGAACTTCTCGCCGTACTGGGTCGAACCACTGACATCGAGCGTCATGTTCAGCACACCGGCGCCGGTGGTCGGGGTGAAGGTGCCGAGGCTGACCTTGCCGTTGGCAGGTGCAGTCAGCTTGCCGCTGTTGTCAAAGGTGACCGGGGTCGGCGCGCCGGCCGGTTGGCCATCGACGTAGTTGCGCACCGTCCATTCGTTGGGGTTGGCGCCCTTCACGAAGTAGGACACCTGGATGTGGCTCACGCCCAGCGAGTCGTACACGGTGATGCCACCGCTGGAGTGGTTGTAGCTGTTGGAATCGGTCGGGTCGAAGGTGGTGACCGTCGGCTGCTTGGCGTTGGCCGGCAGGGTGAAGCCGACCTTGACCTCGCTGGTCTGCTTCGGCGCGCTGTCGGTGGTCAGCAGCTGCAGGTCGACCATGCGGCCGGCGTCGAAGTTGGTGCCGTCGGCGTTCGGCGCAAACACCTGCAGGCGTGCGCCCTGCGGGTTGATCACATAGCCGGACGGATCGGTCTGGAAGTTGCCGGCGCGCGAGTACACGCGGGTGCCGTTCATGTTCATGGTGAAGAAGCCCTCACCGGAAATGGCCATGTCCAGGCTGCGCCCGGTCTGTTCGTTGTGGCCCTGCTTGAACTGCTGGGCGACGTTGGAGACGCGCACACCGGAGCCGACCGCGTTCTTCGACAGGCCGTAGCCGGTGGCCGAGAACAGGTCGGCGAATTCCGCGCGCGATTCCTTGAAGCCGGTGGTGTTGACGTTGGCGACGTTGTTGGCGGTGACGCTCAGGTCGGAGTTGGCGGCATTGATGCCGGACAGCGAGACATTGAAGCCCATGGGATGCTCCTGGTAAGTACGGGGTGTGTGGCTCAGCTGACGCGGAGCACGTAGTCGATCGGGGCCGTGCCCAGGCCCTTGAGGTTCAGGTACAGGCCGTCGGAACCGACGGTCACGCTCTCCACCGGCGCCTGCACGAAGGTGGACAGCTTGGTGCTCTTGCCGGCGGTGTCGACGTGGTTGGCGACGATGGAATATTTGCCCGGCTCCATGCGCTTGCCGTTGGCATCCTTGCCATCCCACTTGAAGGCGGTTTCGCCGGCGGCCTTGGCTTCCACGCTCAGCGAAGTGACCTTGGCGCCATTGGCGTCGGTGATGTCCACGGTGACGATGCCGGCCGCCGGTGCTGCAACGGTGCCTTCCACCGTGCCTTCCTTTTCCAGCACCAGTTTTTCCGAAGGCACCAGCACCTGGTGGCCGACCAGCGCGGCGCCACGCAGCACCTGGTCGCTGGCCATCGATTCCTGGAAGCCCTTGACCGTCTTGTTCAGATCGGTGATGCCCTGTACGGTCGACATCTGCGCCATCTGCGCGACCATCTGCGTGTTGTCCATCGGCTTCAGCGGATCCTGGTGCTGCAGCTGCTCGGTCATCAGGCGCAGGAAATCGGCCTGGTCCAGCGTGTTCTTCTTTTTCGTGGCGTTGCTGTTGGGGGCATTCAGGCCGAGCGCGGAGTAGACGTCCTGGTTGGTCTGGTTGTTGACGGCGGTGGTCATGGCGGTATCCGGTGCTGCGGGCCTCAGCGGCCCATGGTCAGGGTGGCCAGGGCCAGTTCCTTGGCGGTGGTCAACATCTCCACGCCGGCCTGGTAATTGCGCGAGGTCGAGATCAGGTTGACCATCTGTGCCACCGGATCGACGTCGGGCTGGTAGATGTAGCCATCGCCGTCGGCCAGCGGATGGCCCGGCTCATAGCGCTTGATCGGCGCCGCCTCGCTCTGGGTGATTTCCTTGACCTTCACCGACGTGATGTTCGGATCGTTCTTGCTGGTCACGGCCTGGAAGATCGGCTCCAGCGGCTTGTACACGGCGTCGGCGGAACCGGCCACGGTGTCGGCGTTGGAGAGGTTGGAGGCGATGGTGCTCATGCGCACCGACTGCGCCTGCAGCGCGGAGCCGGCGATGTCGAAGATCGGCAGGTTGCTCATCGCTTATTGCCCCGTGATCGCGGTCAGCATGGAACGCACCTTGCTCTCGACGAAGCTGAGCGAAGCGCGGTACTCGAGTGCGGCACGGCCATAGGCGGCACGCTCGGCATCGGGATCGACGGTGTTGCCGTCCAGGCTGGGCTGCACGCCTTCGCGCGCGATCTGGAACGGGTTCAGGCCACTACTGATCTCGTAGTGCTGCTCGTTGGTGGTGGTCATCAGGCCGTTGGCATCCTGCCCCTGGGCATGACGCAGGGCGGCATCGAAGTTCAGGTCCTGGGCCTTGTAGCCGGGAGTGTCGGCATTGCCGAGGTTGCTGGCGATCAGCTTCATCCGCTGTTCGCGCAACGGCATGGCCTGGGCGTGGACGCCCAGGTAGTCGGTAATCAGGTTGCGCACGGTGCACTCCCACGGGAACGTTGCCCGGGAAGCTGCAAGCGGTGTGCCAAAACCTGAGGGGTAGTGCCGGGCGCTGGCCGGCAACCTCAGGCACAACGGGTTGCCGGCCAGCGGCCGGCACTACCGTATCGAGGCGGCCCTACGCCGCCATCGCCACCTTGCGCAGGCGATCCAGCACGAAGTCGGCGAGCTCGTGCGGGGAGTACTTGGCGACGAAGGCATTGGCGCCGACGCGCTCGACCATCGCATTGTTGAATACGCCCGACAGCGAGGTGTGCAGCAGCACGTACAGGCCGGCCAGGCCCGGGTGGCGCCGGATTTCCGTCGTCAGCGTGTAGCCGTCCATGGCCGGCATCTCGATGTCCGAGATGACCATGGCGTAGCGCTCGGCAGGGTTCTCGCCCGAGGCGTGGATCTGAAGCAGGTGGTCGAGCGCCTGCTTGCCATCGGAGAGCAGGGTGGCGCCCACCCCCAGCTGGTCCAGTACGCTGCGGATCTGCTGGCGGGCCACGCGCGAGTCGTCCACCACCAGTACCTGCAGCTGCGGGCCATCGGACGGCATCGCCATCGCCGGGTCGAGCACGGCTTCACCACGCACCTGGGCGATGTCGGCCAGCACGCTTTCGACGTCGATCACCTGGATCAGCTCGCCCTGGAAGCGGGTCACCGCGGTCAGGTAGCTGGATTCGGCGCCCAGTTCCGGCGGCGGGTGGATGTCTTCCACCGCGATGTTGACGATGCGCTCCACGCCGCTGACCAGGAAGCCCTGGATCGAGCGGTTGAATTCGGTGACGACCAGGTAGCCGGGCGCGGTATCGGCATCCGGCTCGCGCTCGGGGTGGCCGATCGCCAGGCCCAGGTCCAGCACCGGCACCGAGCGGCCGCGCACGTCAGCCACGCCAGCGAACTGGCCGGGCAGGCCTGGCACCTGGAACAGTTCCGGACGGCGCAGGACTTCCTGCACCTTGAAGACATTGACGCCAAAAAGCTGACGTCCGCCGAGGCGGAACAGCAGCAGCGCCAGGCGATTGTGGCCGGCCAGTCGGGTCCGCTGGTCGATCCGGTTGAGCAGGTCATGGGACATGGCTGCTGTATCGGCGTGGTGGCTGCAGAACTTGAGGGCGCTCTGCCGACCGCGCGCTCCGCACCGTTCTTGTAGAGTCGACTGTTGGTCGACTGCTCTTTGAGCCGATCGCGGGAAACCCCGCGCTTCGCGCGAAAGTCGACCAACAGTCGACTCTACCCATCCGGCCCCATTCCCATCCAGGTCCCGATCAACACGCCCCGCCGCTCTGGCACACCCCTTGCACGCACCTGGGCCAGGTCTTACCGATAAGGAGGCGCCATGCGCCGGCTCACATCTCTATTGGCCATCGCGCTGGCGCTGGCCCCGCCGTTGGCGGCCGCTGCCGACTGGCAGCCGGTGGCCAGTATCCGTGCGGCAGCGTTGTCGACGCTGGCGGCCGGCAGCGAGGGTGAGGCCCAGGTGGCCGATGCGCTGCGCTTGCCCAGGTGTGGTGGCGCGCTGCAGGTGCAGCCGACCGCCAACACCACGGTCGAGGTCAGCTGCCCCGACGCCGGAGGCTGGCGCCTGTTCGTACCGGTGAAGGTGCGGCGCAACCAGACTGTGCTGGTGCTCAACCGTGGAATCGGCACTGGAGAAACCCTCACTGCCGCCGATATCACCACTGCCCAGCGTGATGCCGCCCGGATTGCCGGTGCGGTGCTGGCCGATCCCAATGCGGCGATCGGCCGCATTGCCCGTCGTCCGTTGCAGGCCGGGGCCTTGCTGTCGAACAACGATCTGGTGGTGCAGCGTCTCATCAAGCGTGGAGACAATGTGGCCCTGGTTTCGCGTCGCGGCTCGGTCGAGGTCCGCATTGCCGGCCGCGCGATGGGTGATGCCGGTGAGAACGAACGGGTTTCGGTAGAGAACCTGTCCTCGCGGCGGATCGTGCAGGGCACGGTCGATGCCGCAGGTGACGTAATCGTGGCGCGTTGAATTACTGCAGAATATCCCTAAAGATCACGGCCCTGCGGCCGTTATCCCTTGTGTACGGCAACTCCAGGACACCCCATGAGCCAGAAAATCGACGGCAACCTGCAGGTCCCCCAGGCACTGCGCAGCGTGACGACCCCGGCCAACAAGCCCGGCGTCAGCAGCGATGCGCCGACCCGCCCGGTCGAGGCGGCCGACAGCCTGCGCCTGACCGGCGAGGCCACCAATCTGCAGGCCATCGAGCGTGAGCTGACCACCGCACCGGCGATCGACGCCCAGCGCGTGGCGGCCGTGCGCGAATCGCTGCAGAACGGCACCTACAAGATCAATCCGGACGCGATTGCTTCGCGCATGCTCGAGCTGGACCAGCAGCTGCACGGATGACCGCGGCGATGAGCGAGCCGCTGCAGCGCCTTGCCCAGGCCCTGGACGTTGAACGCCAGGCGCTGGTCGAGCACGACGTGCACGCCCTGATCCGGGCTACCGGTGCCAAGCTGGAAGCGCTGCGTGCGCTGGAAGGTGCGCCGCCGGTCGGCGAGGGCGAACAGCTGCAGGAACTGGCCGAGCGCAACCGCGCCAACGGCGTACTGCTGTCGCGGCGACGCCGCGAGGTCAACTGGGCACTGCGCCAGCTGGGCCGCACCGAGGACGCCTCGGCCTACGATGCCAAGGGCCAGTCGCATACGGTCACTGCGCGCCGCCCACTCGCCGTCGCCTGACGCGACGGCGGTCGCACAACCCATTCAGGCGGGCTGAAGCCCGCTGCATGACCGCGTATATTGGGCGCCTGTTCGAACGTCCCGAGTCGCCGTGTCCGCTGCCAACGCCCTGGTTACCGCCCCCCTTCCGCCGCAGCCGGTGCTGCAGGCATTGCTTGAGCGCCTGCGCGAAGGCCTGCTGCTGTTCACCGAAGACGGGCAGGTGGCCCTGGCCAACCCGGCCGCCCAGAACCTGCTCGCCAGTGGTGAGGATGGCGCCTTGCCGCCGCCGCAGCGCCTGCGCGAACTGCTGCCGCCCGATGCGCTGGAGCAGGCGCGCCAGCACGGCCATTGGAATGGCAGCCTGCCGCTGGGCGAGGGCGTGGTCATTGCCCACCTCTACTATCACGGCCCAGTCGGCCAGGGGCATTTCCTGGCCCTGTTCCGCCACATTGAAGGGCAGGAAGACTACGAGCGCGAGCTGCAGCAGCGGCATGCCGAGCTGCGCCAGGCCTATCTGCGCCTGAACGGCACCCAGGAAAAACTGCTTCAGTCGGAGAAGATGGCCTCGATCGGCCAGCTCGCCGCCGGCGTTGCACACGAGATCAACAACCCGATCGGTTACGTGCACTCCAACCTGGGCAGCCTGCAGGAGTACCTGCGCAGCCTGTTCACCGTCATCGAAGCCTATGAGCGCGCGTTGCGTGCGCCGGACCCGAAGGCGCTGATCCCCGAAATCGACGACATCCGTGACCGCCTGGACATCGATTTCATCAGCCGCGACCTGCCGCAGCTGATGGCCGAATCACGCGAGGGCATCGAGCGGGTTACCCGCATCGTGCGCGACCTGAAGGACTTCTCGTACTCCGGCCGCGATGAATCGTGGAAGCTGGTCGACCTGCATTCCGGCCTGGAATCGACCATCAACATCATCTGGAACGAACTCAAGTACAAGGTGCACCTGGTGCGCGAGTTCGGCCAGCTGCCGCTGGTGGAGTGCCTGCCGTCGGAGTTGAACCAGGTCTACATGAACCTGCTGCTCAACGCAGGCCATGCCATTGCCGAGCGCGGCACCATCACCGTGCGCACCGGCGTCGATGGCGATCACGTGTGGGTCGAGTTCGAGGACACCGGTGGCGGCATCTCGCCGGAACTGCGCCAGCGCATCTTCGATCCGTTCTTCACCACCAAACCCGTGGGCAGCGGTACCGGCCTGGGCCTGTCGATTTCCTACAGCATCATCAACAAGCACCACGGACGCATCGACCTGGACAGTACCCCGGGCGTGGGTTCGCGTTTCCGCGTGGTGCTGCCGATCAAGCAGCCGCGCTGACCGCTTATGGTAGTGCCGGCCGCTGGCCGGCAACCTCATTGAACCCGACATCCAGAGCAGCCGGCCAGCGGCCGGCTCTACCAGAGGGGATTGTTACCGCAACGGGCGATCCTCGCCACCATCGGCCGGTTCGGCCGGCACCGGCCCGGCATTGCTGCGGCGCTGCTCCTCGTAGGTGCGGAACGCCTGGTGGATGTGCTTGCGCAGCTCGTCGTCGTTCCACGGCTTGGTCAGGAACCGGTAGATCGCGCCGCGGTTGATCGCATCGGTCACGGTGTTCAGATCGGTGTAGCCGGACAGCACCAGGCGGATCGTGTCCGGGTACAGCATCTTCACCCGGCCGAGGAACTCGGTTCCACTCATGTCGCTCATGCGCTGGTCGGACAGGATCACCTGCACGTCGTTGATCGCCAGCAGGTCGAAGGCATCGCGCACGTTGCCGGCCGCCAGGATGCGGTAACCATCACGACGGAACAGGCGCACCAGCGAGCGCAGCACGTTTTCTTCGTCGTCCAGCAGCAACAGCGTGCGGTCTGGCCGCGTTTCGGCGAACGCTTCCGGGCGCAGGTAGCGACGGCGCAGGGTCATGCCAGCGGCATCGGCCGACATCGGCTCGCCGAACAGATAGCCCTGGAACACATCGCAATCGTTGCGCCGCAGGAAGCCCAGCTGTGCCTGCGACTCCACGCCATTGGCAATCACCGTCATGCCCAGCTGGTGGCCCATCGCGATGATCGCGCGGGCGATGGCGGCCTCGCGGTTGCCGGCCGGTGCGCTCTTGATGAAGCTGCGATCGATCTTCAGCTTGTCCACCGGGTAGCGCACCAGCGCGCTCAGGCTGGAGTCGCCGGTGCCGAAGTTGTCCAGGCTCAGGCTGATGCCTTCGTTGCGCAGGTTGGCCAGCGTCTCGTGGACGAAGTTGACGTTGTTGGTCAGTGCGCTCTCGTTGATTTCCAGCGTCAGCATCTGCGCCGGTACGCCCGAGGCCTGGATCACCCCCATCACTTCGGCAAAGAAGTTGGGCCGCAGCAGCTGCAGGGTCGATACGTTCACCGCGATGGTGAAGTCGTCGAAGCCCTGGTCGCGCCACAGACGCGCCTGCTTCAGCGCACCCTCCAGTACCCAGGTGCCGATCTGCACGATGATGCCCAGCCGCTCAGCGGTGCGCATGAAGCGTTCCGGCACCAGCATGCCCAGCGTCGGCGACTGCCAGCGCAGCAGCGCTTCCATGCCCACCACGTGGCCGTCGCGTGCACTGACCAGCGGCTGGTAGCGCAGCTTCAGCTCGCCGTTGGGAATGGCATCGACGATCTGCCGCGCGATGATGCTTTCACTGTGCGCGCTCGGCGGCGTGTCCACGGCGTGGATGCGCACGGCGTTGCCGCCTTCGCGGGCAGCCTGGTACAGGGCGTCCTCGGCGTGGTCGAGCAGGCGCGAGGTGCTGCTGGCATGTTCCGGGCACAGGCTCACCCCCAGCTTGCCGGTCATGAACAGCGTGTACGGCAGTACCGACAGCGGAAGCTCCATCTGCTGGCGGATTTCCTCGGCGAAGTCCTCCGGCAGCGGGACCTCGGTGGTGCGCGGAACGGCGATCAGGAACTCGTCGCTGCCGTGGCGCCACAGCTTGCCGCGACCGCGCAGGTAGGACTGCAGCCGTTGTGCCACCAGCACCAGTGCTTGGTCACCCACCTCGGCGCTCATGTTCTCGTTGACCGATGCGAAGTGGTCGATGTCCACGTGCATCAACATCAGCGGGGTACCGCCGGAGGCCGCTTCGGCGACCATCACCTGCAGTTCGGGGTTGCCGGCGCCGAGGCGGTCGGGGGCATCATCGATGCTGACCGGCGGCTGGTTGGGATTCCACATAGGCTCAGTATTCCGGTGACTCGATGGTGGCCGTGCTGGCCGCCTGGTAGGGGAGGTGGACGTCGATCAGGGTGCCTTCACCGTGCGCGGACTCGATCCGCACATGCCCGCCGACGCTCTGTGCGCGTTCGCGCATCACGATCAGGCCGAGCCCGCGCGGACCGTCCGGGTCGAAACCCTCGCCATCATCGCGGATCTGCAGGCGCAGGCTACGCTGGCCGACGTCGCGCAGCTGCAGCAGGACCTGGCTGGCGCGGGCATGGCGCAGCGCATTGGTCAGGCTTTCCTGGGCGATGCGGAAGCAGGCCTGCTCGATGCTGTTGTCGGGACGCTGTGGCAGGGGCTCGATCTCGGCCAGCAGTTCCACCGGCGAGGAGCGGAACAGTACCCGTGCCTGCCAGCTCAGTGCGGCCTCCAGGCCCAGTGCGTCCAGCTGTGGCGGCCGCAGCAGGGTGGAAATGTCGCGCAGCTTGGACACGGTGGTGTCGGCGAGGCTGACGATCTGCGCCAGGTCCTCGGCGCGGCGCTGCGGATCATGCTCGTCCTGCGCAGCATGGGCGGACAGCTTGATCGCGGTGATGGCCTGGCCGATGTCATCGTGCAGGTCGCGCGAGATCGCACGGCGCTCATCCTCCTGCAGGGAGAACAGGCGCCCGGCCATCGCCTGCAGCTCGCGGTTGCTGGTTTCCAGCGCGGCGCGGGTGCGCTCCGAATCGCTCAGGTCGCGCACGATCAGCAGCTTGCAGTCGCGGCCGCCATAGCGCACTTCGCCCACCGCCAATCCGGCATGGAAGCGGCGGCCGTCCGCGCGCTGCATTGCCACCACGCTGCTGTGGCCAGGGCCCAGGTGAGGCTGGCCGGCACGCAGCTGGGCGCGCACGCGCACCAGATCGGTGGCGGCAACCAGCGCCGACAGCGGCTCGCCGAGCAGGGTGTGGCTGCCATAACCGAACAGGCCTGCTGCCCAGGCATTGGCATACAGCACATGCTCGTCGGAAAGGATCACCACGCCATCGGGCAGTACCCGCACCAGCTCGCGGAACTGCTCTTCGCGCTCACGCAGCAGGCGGCGTGACTGTTCGCGCTCGGTTACGTCCTGCAGGGTGCCGAGCACACGGTTGCGGCCGGCTTCATCAGTGCCACTGGCGGCGCGCAGGTGCACCATCAGTGCATGACCGTCCATCGCCAGCAGTGGCAGCAGCACGTCCACCTGTACCGGCTCGCCTGAGCACAGCTCGGCCAGCAGCTGCTCGGTCTGTGACGCGGTGGCCGGGTCGGCCGGCACCAGCAGTTCATCGAAACGGTGCCAGCGACGGGCTTCGGGCGGGCGTCGGCCGAGCAGGCGATAGACCTGGTTGGAATAGCGGCCCTGTCCGCTGGACGGATCCAGCTCCCAGGCACCGATGCGGGCCAGCTCATGCGCTTCCTCGACCCGTGCCAGCGCCTGGTCGCGGCGCAGCTGCGCCAGGTCCTCGGCGGTGCGATCGATGGCGATCAACAGGCGGGCATTGTGTCCATCGTAGCTGATCGAATTCGAGCGCAGTTCCATCTGCCGCAGGCTGCCGTCGCGCAGCTGCAGCTGCGTACGCAGGATGCACAGCTCCTCGGGCGCCTCGCGGATCGCCTCCAGCTTGGTCTGCAGCGCCTGGTCCTGGCCCGGTGGCCACAGCGCATCGATGGTCTGCTCCAGCAGTTCATCACGTTCCCAGCCGAAGGTGCTGCAGGCGGCCGGGTTGGCATCGAGGATTGCCAGCGTATCCAGGTCGTAGACCAGGATCGGGCCGGGATTGCCTTCGAACATCTGCCGCAGGCGCAGTTCGGAAGCCTGTTGGCGGGCATGGGTATGCAGCACGTGCTCGGCCAGCGGGCGCAGCAGCAGGTACAGCAGGCCCGCGCTGGCCAGGGCGAAGAACGAACCCTTCAGCCCTTGCCACAATGCTGCCTGGTGCGGGTCGGGCACCAGTGCCTGTACCGCGCTGTCGGTGGCGATCATCCATGCCAGCGCCATCGCAAGGTAGCTCAGAACCACGCGCCGGCGGTCGCGGCTCAACGCCTGCGCCATCCGCGGGTCGGGAACAGGGGCGTTGCCGGTCGGTTCTGCGGGCATGGACGGGGTGGGTGAAAAGGGGCGCCGGTCATCTTACCGCGCAGGTGTGCCCTGGCCACTCAATTATCCGGCGCAGGCGCCGTTAACCACTGCGTGCCCCGCTGACGGGCGTGTCATCCGGAGCAAGATCGCGTGGACCAAGGGATCATCGCCAGCCTGCTGCAGCACCCGCTTGCGTCGGCGCTGGTCATTGTCGACCGCACGGGCCGCCCGCTGGCGGCCAATCCGGCTGCGCGCGAGCATGGCCTGCCGGCGACCGTGGCTGCGTACGCACCGATGCTGGAAGATCTGCGCCTGTTGGCGGCCGATGGCGGCATCGTGGCCTGCACGCTGCCTGGCGGCCCGCGTGGTCACTACGATGGCCACCTGCGCGCCGTGCACGATGGCGCAGGCAACC
The DNA here is from genome assembly GCF_059416125.1 of Stenotrophomonas sp. GW821-FHT09E08. Classification (NCBI taxonomy): domain Bacteria; kingdom Pseudomonadati; phylum Pseudomonadota; class Gammaproteobacteria; order Lysobacterales; family Lysobacteraceae; genus Stenotrophomonas; species Stenotrophomonas sp. GW821-FHT09E08. The sequence continues at coordinate 72,290 of NZ_JBWKOO010000008.1, read as the reverse complement.
TGCTGGCCTTCACGCTGAGCATTCCGGAGCCGGTGCCGGTCGATGGTGGCGGGCGCTGGGAACTGGCCTTGGACAGTGCCGGCCACAGCTTGTGGGACTGGGACATTCCCAGCGACCGCGTAGTCCGCACGCCGGCGCTGAGTGATGAAACCGCCACTGAAATACTGACCCGCGTACACAGCGAAGACATCGGCCAGGTACGTGTCGCGCTGGACCAGCACCTGCGCGGCCTGAGCGAGCAGTACAGCGCCCAGTTCCGGTTCCGCCAGGCCGATGGCCAATGGCGCTGGGTACTTGATCGCGGTCGTGTGGTCGCGCGCACCGCCGACGGCCAGCCACTGCGGATGGTCGGCACCCATACCGATATCGAGCAGCAGAAGCAGCTGGAAGGCCTGCTGCAGGAGCAGCAGCTGCACCTGAGCGAGGCCCAGCGCATCGCCAGCATGGGGAGCTGGTCGTTCGACCCCAGCAGCGGCGCGTTCTGGTGGTCGCCGGAGCTGCGTTCACTGCTGGCACTGGAGCAGGGCAGCGTGCCCGGCCAGCGGCGCTGGTTGAAACAGCTGCATCCACGCTCGCGCGGTGCGCTGCGCGCCGCCTGGCGGCGTGTATGGCGCGATGGCCGCGCAGCCAACATCGAGCTGGAACTGACCCGGGGCAACGAGCCCTCGCAGCACCTGCGGCTGTGGATGCAGCCGCTGCTGGACACCGATGGCCAGCCCAAGCGCCTGCTGGGCCAGGTGCAGAACATCACCGAGCAGCACCAGACCGACGCGCTGATCCGCTGGCGTACCGAACTGCTCAACCGTGTCTCCGCACTGGGCCGCATCGGTGGTTGCGAGATCGAGGTGCAGACCCGGCACATGCAGTGGACCGAGGAGTGCTACCGCATCCACGGACTGCGCAAGGAACCGATCACGCTGGACCAGGCACTGGCGCTGTACACCGAAGATTCGCGCAGCGCCTTCGAGACTGCACTGGTCCGGATTGCCGGCGGCGGTCTCCCCGAACAGCTGGATCTGTGCTTCTACCGCCAGTCCGGTTTGCGCGTGTGGGTGCAGGTGCTGATCGAGCTGGATCGCCGCGATGGCCTGCCGCCGCGCTTCGTGGTCCTGTTCCGTGACATCACCCGCGAGCGCGAAGCCAACGAGCGCATCGAGCTGCTGGCCCACTACGATCTGCTGACCGGTCTGCCCAATCGCGTGCTGCTGGGCGAGCAGACCGCTGAAGCCATCGAGGAAGCGCGCGACCGCGGCACCTCGCTGGCGATGCTGTTCATCGATCTGGACGGCTTCAAGACCATCAACGACAGCTTTGGCCACGCCACCGGCGATGCACTGCTGAAGGCGGCGGCCACGCGACTTCACCAGAATCTGCGCAACAACGATCTGTTCGGCCGCTTCAGTGGCGACGAGTTCATCGTGGTGCTGCGCGACCTGGCCGAGCCGGAAGACGCCGGACACGTGGCACGCAAGTTGATCGCTTCGCTGGCCGAGCCGCTTCGCCGTGGCGAGACCACGCTGAAAGTGGGTGCCAGCGTCGGTATCGCCATGCTCGGTGAGGCACAGACCGATTTCGATTCGCTGCTGCGCGCGGCTGATGCTGCGATGTATGCGGCCAAGGAAGCAGGGCGGAATACCTACCAGTACTACAGCCAGGACGCGCTGGCGCGTATCCAGCGTCGGCTCGAGCTCGAGCACGCGCTGCATGGCGCGATCGAACGCGAAGAGTTCAGCCTGGCCTACCAGCCGCTGCTGCATGCGCATCATGGCGAACCGCCGGCGATCGAGGCACTGTTGCGCTGGCATCGGCCCGGCATCGGCTACTGCAGCCCGGCCGAATTCATTCCGATTGCAGAGAAGTGCGGCGAGATCGTGCGCATCGGCGACTGGGTGCTGAACGAAGCCTGCCGGCAGGCAATCGCCTGGGACCGGGCTGGCCTGTGTTTTGACCGCATCGCAGTCAATGTGTCGGCAGTGCAGCTGCGTGATCGCGGTTTTGCTGAGCGGGTGATCGAGATCTGCCACGCCCACGGCTGGCCGCCGCAGCGGCTGGAGCTCGAGCTGACCGAGTCGGCGTTGATCCGTGACACCGACATTCTGCGCCACTGCTTCGACGTGCTGGAACGGCACGGCGTGCCACTGGCAGTGGATGACTTTGGTACCGGCTTCTCCAATCTGAACTACCTCAACCGTTTCCCGGTGGGGCGCCTGAAGATCGACCGCAGTTTCGTGCAGGGCATGCTGCATGATTCGGGTACGGCCGAAGTGACCCAGGCCATCGTGCACCTGGGCCACGCGTTGGGCATGAAGGTGGTGGCCGAAGGCGTGGAAACACACCAGGAAGAAGACATGCTGCGCCGCCAGGGCTGCGACGAGATCCAGGGCTACCTGTACTCGCGCCCGCTCAGCCCGCGCGATCTGGCGCAGTGGTTGCGCCAGCAGCACCTCGCGCCAGGCCGCACCGATGCCGCCAGCGAGGTCGTGCTGGCACGCTGAGGGTAGCGCCGGGCCATGCCCGGCGGGATCGCTGCACGCCGACGCACCGCTCTGGTAGGTGTCGACCTTGGTCGACACGAATGCCCGAGCTCGCGCTCATCCACGCACAGCGTGGATCTACTGCAGTGTGGTAACCATTCGCTGCGGAAATTCGGAGCGAAGCCGTGCGCGTACTGCTTCGACCACGTGTGCATAGCATCGGCGCTGGATGAAATAACCCATGTAGAACAGCAGCAGGGCCACCAGCATCGGCGACGCAGCCGGGCGGACGAGGATGATCGGCACCAGCATCACTGTCAGGCCCAGCGCGAACCAGCTGCACCGCCCGACCACCCGCACCTCCCTGCGTCGTGCGTCGATCATCACCCGCCCGCGCATCAGCGGAAAGTAGCGGCCGCCAAAGCTCGGCGCGAAGCTCTCGCGAAAGGCGATACTGCCGTCCGGCAGCGCGCGGAACACCAGGCGAAGCCAGGTATCGGCCGGCAGATCATGCTCCAACCCGGCCAGCGAAAGCTGCGCCAGCTCTGCCGGCGTAGCGGCGATGCGCTGATTGAACAGTACGATGCCGGTGCGGAAGAAGAACGGCGCCCACAGCACAAGCAGCAGGACTTCGATCAGCAGAAATGCGATCAGGGCGATGGCCATCGGTCTTCCATGGACGGGATCGGTGGATCATGAAATGCCAGTCGGGGGCCATGCAGTCGATTCTTGGGGTGATTCACTTGTTCAGTGAATCGCCAGAGACTCAAAGGGTCGATCTATGAACTCTCGGCAGTAGCATCCTTCTCGTGCTCCGAATGAGGGGCGGTCGCAGGAAATGCCTCATAGGTGCGATGCAAGCAGTGATTGCTTGCGCTTGCGCCCTGAGCGCCCATGGGTTCGATTCCTCGGTCTTTGAGCGAGTTGACCAAGTCCGCGAGCAGTGCATCCCGATGCAGAACAAAGTTCGATGCGAAGCAGCGCCAGAAGCTCCATCCAGCTCGCTCCAGGACGCGTTGGCGGCGCATATCCTGTTCCCACTGATCGGGGCCATGGTAGCGATCCCCATCGCACTCGATAGCCAATCGGGCATCCTTGTCGCCCTCGACTACCATGTCGATACGGTAGCTTCCAACCTTGACCTGTGGCTGCACGCGGTAGCCGCGCGAGACCAGCTCATCGAACATCTCACGTTCGAATGGTGACTCGCAGAGCATGCGCAGATCTGCCACCGCAGCTTCGTCCTGTGAGTAAGGCGATTGGAAGTGCTGGAGCAAACCCGCCCGAAGCTTGTCTGCTGGGCTTAGCTCCTCCGCTCTGATGCTGCGGACCAGATACATCCGGTCGCGCGCGCGTGATGCTGCAACATTGTAACGCTGGCGGAACATCTCTTGAGAAGATGCCTGGGCACGGCCCGATACGATCATGGAAAGGAACATGATGTCGCGCTCCTTTCCCTGGAAGGTGCGTGCATCACCGAAGGCAATCTGGTGACGCTGAATCACCTCTTCCCCCAGTGTTCGTGAAATCTTGTCCCACACGAGCTGAGCCTGCTCACTTCCGACCAGGGACACAATGCCGATGCTACGGTGGCGCATCTGTGGATCTGAAACGATGCGTTGAATTTCCTCGAGGATGAAGCGCGCTTCGCCCTCGTTCGTCTTCCCATTACCGCGTTGGCCATCCAGTACGTGGACATCGATCAATGGTGGATCAAGTCGCTCGGAAGCGCGTGGCATGCGCAGTGGACGGAGTTGATGGTTGTAAAACTCTCGTTTGGAGTACTCGATGATGGGTCCAACACAGCGAAAATGCTCGCGAAGCATGATCTGCCCCTGCGCAAAGACTACCTTGAAGAGGTCATAGACCGACTTGTCCGGCGACATCTGTGGGCGATACAGGCCAACTTGATTTCCAAGAAATTGACCCATCAGGCTGCGGATCTTCTCCTCCTCCAAGCCGACACCTTCCGGCGAAACCTGCTGGTCGTCCCCTACGATCAGTACCTTCTTTGCGCGTAGCAAGGCAGGCAATGCCGTTAGATCAGACTGCGATGCCTCGTCGATGATAACCAGATCGAACTCGCCAAGTGAAACGGGCAGAGATTCGCTCACGCGGTAGTGCGGCATGATCCAGCAGGGAATAGCGGGACTGGCCTGTTCCGCAGCATCTCTTGCATCCCGGCGGAATCGCGGAGCTCGTACGCCGGTTCCTTTGCCAATGCGGGAAACAGCTACGCGATATGCCTCGAGTGCGGAACGTACTGCCGGGGTCGCCTTCTCAGTCATCTGCAACCAGGTTCGGGTGGTCACTGCTTGCTGGTACAGGGAGGATAGGTCTGATTCCAGTTCGTTGCGCTGACGCGACAAACGGGTCAGCTCCTCACGACCGTCCATCGATTCGACAAGTGTCAGTAGGCGACGATGTCTCCAACGATCTTTCCAGTTATCAGGCAGTAGCTTGTCTAGAGCTGCGGACGCGGCCTCTGAACGAAGTGATTGTGCCCACTTGGGGGCTCCGGACTTTTCGATCAAGTTGGTGACGTCTCGAACGATCTGCAGCTGCGGCCGCATCGAATGCTGACGTCTGAGCTCGAGCATCAGTTCGCTCCACTCGGCCATGAGCGAGCTATCGGAAGTTTCCGTGTCGCCCAATGCGCGATTCAGAAACGTCTTGATGGATTCGGCAAGGGTTCCCTTCGCGTCGACCATCGCTCTCTGGAAGGAGGATTTGATTTCCCAAGTCGCCTCGAGTCGAATGCGCGTGAGATTGTGATCCAGAATTTCCAGGGCTTGGTCAAGCTGCTGCACGGAATAGGGTGTGTTCGTCCCTTCTTTCCATGTGGGAAGGAGCGCTGACAGCATTGCCAGAATCGCCTTCTCTTCTCGGAGGACAATCTGAAGATTGTTCAGAAGGGCAAGATGACCGGGCCCCCGCTCCACGAGCGCCGACGCTGAATCGAGACTCGGGAGGGACATCTCCGGGGACAGGGCATTCCATCGGACAACAACTTCGTTGCAGTTTTGCTGGAAGCGCCGGTACTCGAGTACGTGCGCCCAGTCTTCGGCTGACGCCGGTGGTGACGCGAGTACGCGCACTTGATCGAGTTGCTTCTTCTCTCGGGTCTTGCCAAAGAACCCCGCCATGCCGAACGGCTTTCGACCTTGTGAGAGGTTGTCCAAGGCGTCGGTCATGGCAGGGTCGTCGCTCATCCCGTCCGGTAGCGTTACCGGTCGGGATAGGAAACGGGAGCGGTACGCCAGTAGTTCTCCGATCTCATTTCGCAGCTCTGCAAGCAGCTTGCTAACCGCGTCCTGCGGCCCAGCAAGGCGGATTCGTTGCTCCAGAGCAGGCAGCCACACGGGCCCAGACTCGTCGAGGCTTGTTCGAACGCGCCTCAATGCGCCTATGCGGGCGTGAGATTGAATGGCCTCTTCGATGGTCGCTTGCTGCATGTCCCGCAGTGCAGGCAGCCTGGCAGCCGCGATTTGCTCGTTGATTTCAGCAAGCCTGCCAAGGTCCAGGTGTGCCTGCCGAAGCTTGGCAGCTTCCGGGAAGCCGTCCACGGAAGGGAGGCGATGATTCAGTAGCGCAAGGTCTTCGCCAAGCGCCATTCTGGCGCTGCGGAGTGATGAGATGTCAGTATTGTCGAACTGGGGCGAATGGACTTCTGCCACCGTCAGCACATCGCGAATGAGCTCGACGTCCTCAGTGTTCGTTGCAACTTCCTTGGCGATGTCCAGCGGCTGGAGGGCAACGCCATCTACAACCACCGGTTCCAGGTTCATTCGCGCCCAATGCGCGATTCGGGCTTCGGTTGACGCAACCTGTCCATGTAGGGTGTCGATGCGTTGTTCAAACTGGCGTACCTGCTCGCGCATGTCACTTTTGCTCAGTCTCGTGATTTCTCCAGCGATATGACGGATTGCATGTTCGAACTGTTTCATGCCGTCGGCTTCGCTGCTCAGCAGGCTGATGGCAAGCGGACGGATATCCTCGGGCAGCTTTTCCTGCAGCACAGCCAGTGCTGGGTCTTTCATCGACGTGACCAGAACCCGCTTGCCTAGGGCAAGGTAATGCGAAATCACATTCGCAATGGTGTGGGTTTTGCCAGTCCCCGGTGGCCCTTGGACGACGACGCCGTCCTGATGATCGAGCATGTGGACAATCTGCACTTGCTCATCGTTGTAGGGCATCGGGAAGAACAAGTCTTTTGCCTTCGCCGCTGTGCCGGCCTTCCTGTCGATGTGCGACAGGCCGCGATAGTTCATGGGCGGAGGTTCATGCAGGTGCTGCGAGGGATCGTTCAAGAGTGCCCACGTCGCCCGTGACAGCCCCTCCAGATTCACGCCAGAGTCAATAAGGTTCTCAAAGCGCTCAAGATCCTGAATGAAAAGACTGGATGTTCGAGGGCGTGCGAAGAGTACCCAAGTATCGGTCACCTTCAGGTGCTCGCCTGCCTTGGGCAGTTGTCGGTCATGGGGCATCGTCTGGGAGGCCCAGTATGTTCCCTTGCTGTCCAGCAACGATGCGGAGACCTTCAAAACTGGTTCGAAAGTGCTTGGTGTGAATGGACTGACGTGCCATTCCGTCCGGGCGAAATGCTCCTTGCCCGCACGGGCAACTTCGGCCACGCCGGGATTGTCAAGCGCGGTATACACGTCCAGCTCCAGCCGTGGGTCTGGCGAGCGCGGTCGGACCTCGATGGCGTGAGTGCGCTCATCAATGGAGAGCTCCACCAGCTTGGTGATCAGAGGGTACGTCAGCTTCCCGTCGGACAGGTCCCATACTGCGATACCTACGCCCATCACCATTTCCAGGGGAGAGTCGACCACGTTGCCCCGCAGCATCTGATAGCTGGAAAAAAGCTCGGCGTACTTGGCAATCGTCTTGCGAACTTCCCTTTCTTTGACAGCCCACGGCTGCCATAACTGAAGGACGTAGACCTTCAATTCCTCTTGCAACTGAACCATCAGGGACAGTGCGTCGATCGGTATAGGGCTTTCGGGATCAGTGCCTTCTACAAGAGGGGGCGGTTCAGCTCCCAGGAGGCTCAGCTCATCACGAGTAGCATGGCTGACCAACCCAGGTTCCCGATTCGGCTGGTTGGATTGGGCAATCAGTGCGGAGAGCAATCGAGTTGACGGTGGTGGCGGTGCGCTTTCCTGCAGTCGATCCACGCGCAGCCAAACATCATCGTCGTCAGTTCCTGCATCGAAGTGGACGCCAGGCAGCCCCTGCAGCTCGTATTCATGCGCCTTGAAGTTATTGTGCTGTTCAACTTGCCGGGAAGGTCGCCCGCGAAGACTCGCCGTCTGCCTTACGTACTCCAGCAGTCCTTTTAGGCGCTCAAGAATGTGAGGTTCGGTCATTTTGTGTCGAGTCTGTTCGGTGGACGAATGCAGGCCCTGTGCCTGCGGAGTTTCGGTCGGCGCGTCGCGCTCTGGCGACGCCGAAGGGTCGCCACCCTCCGGGCCGAAAGGGTCAAGAGTGCGACGCGGAGACTTAAGTAGATTATTGATTCTGCTTCGGAGTTGCACAGCTCGGGGCATCTCCCGATGTGCGAGTTCGGCTGCAAGGCCTTCCAGCATGCGCCGGTCCTGCTTGCTGGCCGCAGTCTGGAACAGAAGCTCCAATTCCTGCGTGCTGACATTGAAGAATGGCCGTGTGCTCATGACCCGGTTGCAGCTCCTTGTGCGAGACCCCCACATTCCGGTGGCGGATTCAATCGATCAAGGACGATTCTAGCGCGGTTGAGTCGTCGCAGTCGGCGGGCCGAGGCGCCCGTCAAGGATGTTTCAACGCCTCGCCGTCCAGCCCGAGATCCCAGGCCAATCCCAGCAGTTCGTCGTCCGCGCGGGACGGGGCAGGCCGCGCATCCGCCAGCTGCTGCAGTTCGCGGATCTCCTCGCGGGCCACCTCTTCCAGCTGTTGCAGCTGCTCACGTGTGCTCGCGTTGCGCGGGCGGTCGTTGTTGGCAAGGGAGGGCAGGGCGCGGATAGCGGTCATGGTGCGCGTACAGGATGCATCCAACGGCGGATTACAGGCAAAGGCCCCGGACGAACCGGGGCCTTGCGGGCTGCCGGCAGCGGCAGCGGACATCAGGATCAGAACAGCTCGACGGTGCCAGCGCCCATGCTCTGCTGGGCGACCGGCTTGTGCGGCGGGCGTTCCCATTCGCTGCGCAGTTCACGCAGGCGGCTGCCGGTGCGCTGCAGGGCGGTGGCGATCTCTTCGTCGAACACGCCGCCATTGCGGTGCAGCAGTTCCTGCAGGGCCACTGCTTCGCGGTTGATCGCGGTCAGGCGGTCCAGGTGGGTGTGCACGCCGCCCAGCGCCTGGGTAGCGATGTCTTCGAACTGCAGGGCGCGCACGGCTTCAGCCACACTGCCATCGATCGAACGGGCGCAGTCGGAGACTTCGCGCATGCCATCGCCCAGCGACGCATTGATCTGCGCCACGTTATCGAGCATCGCCGCCGCTTCCTGGCGCGCTTCACGGGAGCGGTCCATGTCACGCGAGGCCATGTGCGAGACCGTCTCGCGGACCTTGGCGATGGCGTCCTTGGAGCTGTGCGCCAGCTTGCGGATCTGCTCGTTGAACGTGGTCGAGCGCTCGGACAGGTTGCGTACTTCGTCGGCCACCACGGCGAAACCACGACCGGCTTCACCGGCACGCGCGGCTTCGATGGCGGCGTTGAGCGCAAGGAGGTTGGTCTGGTCGGCAATCGACTTGACGTCTTCCAGCAGCGCGAAGATGCCATCCAGGTGCTGCGCCATCTGATCGATGTGCTGCACGGTGGTACTGCTCTGGCCGCTTACCTGTTCCAGCGCTTCCACCAGCTGTTCCATGCGGTTGCTGGCGTGCTGGGCAAAACGGGCAACGTCGAGGCCGGCATTGCCTTCATCACCGGCGCGGTCGACGATGCGCGACAGGGCCTGGCTCTGCTGGCGCGACTTGCGGTTCATCGCATCGAAGCTGCCGCCCAGGCTGGAAACCGCCTGGCGGATCAGGTCACGGGCGCGTTCCACTTCGCCACGTGAACCGTCGATCTCGTTGCCAACGAAGTTGCGCAGCTCGGTCAACAGCTGGTCCTGCTCGCGCAGGACACGGGCGTGTTCCGGGGAACGGTGCGCCTGGGCGCGGGTGGTCCACCACGCAAAGCCGAGCCAGCTCAGCGTCATCGTGGTCAGGATCGCCCAGCGCAGGGCGGCCGGCCATTCGAAACCGATGGCGAAGGGGAGCAGCAGGGTCAGAGCCAGGGGGGCGGCCAGACGGATGAAAATGCGTGAGTACATGGACGTTCTCGGGAGGTGCACGGAGGATGTATCGGCCGTACCCCCTTTCTCTTTAACGTCGATATGCCTCGAAGTGCATTCTGAATGCGCCGGTTTTCCGGCGCTGCCGGGGCGTTCAGGGTCAGAGCCCTTTCCGTGCCGGAAAGGGATCCGCCCCCATTGCTCAGGCCAGCTGGCGGTCCACGGCCTCGATCATCGCCTTGCGGCTGAACAGGAAGTCCCAGTAGCTGCCGCCCAGCTGCCGCCAGAGCACCGCAGAGCGCACGGCGGCCAGCAGCAGGGCGCGGATCTCGGCGACCACGCCGGCCTGGCCCAGGTAGTGCGGATTGCCCTGGACCATCACCCGCGGCTTGAGGTGGCTGATGGTGTCGGCATACAAGCCGCCCAGGTTGGCCAGCACGTCCGGATGCGCGCTGTCGCCCAGTTCGGCCGCCTGGCGCTGGGCGCGCTCGATCCCCGAAGCGACCTTGTTCACGGTCTCGCCTTCCTGCACGAAGCGGCGCTCCAGCTGCAGCACCGACAAGGCCAGCTTGGGCAGGATCGGGTCCTGGCCCTGGCTGCGGAAGTAGTTGTGCAGCAGGCGCAGGCCGGCCTTCAGTGCATGACGGTCACCGAACACCTCCTGCGGCGAGGACGCATCGACGCGGAACACGCTCTCCACGGCGGTGCGAACGGCGGCGGCGTCGGAATGGCCGGTATCGGCGATACGGCGTACCTGCTGCAGGGCCTGGGCAATGCCGGCCAAAGCCAGAACGCGGTCGTCGACAGTGAAACTCATGCAGCGATTACCTCAAAAGGAGAAGGGGTGGTGCGCAGGCGCTGCTCAAGCGGCGCATCGGTGGCGGCGATCACTGCGCCACCCAGGCACACGTCGCCGTCATACAGCACCAGCGACTGGCCAGGGGTGACGGCGCGCTGCGGGCGGGCGAAGGTGACCAGCACGCTGCCATCGTCCAGCACCTCGACCGTACACGGCTCGTCGGGCTGGCGGTAGCGGGTCTGCGCGGTGCACTCGAAGCGCCGTGCCGGCGGTGCGCCGGCAATCCAGTGCGCGGCCTCCGAGCGCAGGCGGTTGGACAGCATCCACTTGCTGTCGCGGTCCTGGTCGACGTACAGCACGTTGCTGGCAACATCCTTGCCAACCACGTACCACGGCGCCGCAGGGCGGCCACGCACGCCGCCGATGTTCAGGCCCTCGCGCTGGCCCAGGGTGAAATAGAAGACGCCTGGGTGCTCGGCGATCACACTGCCGTCGGCCGGGTCCAGGATCTGCCCGGGCTTGGCCGGCAGGTAGCGCCCGAGGAACTCGCGGAAGTCGCGCTCGCCGATGAAGCAGATGCCGGTGGAGTCCTTCTTGGCGTGGGTCGGCAGGCTGACGTCACGTGCGATCCGGCGCAGGTCGGTCTTTTCCAGGTCGCCAATCGGGAACAGGGTGGCCGCCAGCTGCTGCTGGCCCAGCTGGTGCAGGAAGTAGCTCTGGTCCTTGGAGCGGTCGGCGCCACGCAGCAGCAGCCACTGGTGGCCGCGCTGGGTCACCCGCGCGTAGTGGCCAGTGGCGATGCGCTCGGCGCCCAGCTCGCGGGCGGCATCCAGGAAGTGCTTGAATTTCACCTCGCGGTTGCACAGCACGTCCGGGTTCGGGGTGCGACCGGCGGCATACTCGGCCAGGAAGTGCTCGAACACGCCCTGCCAGTACTCGTTGGAGAAATCGCGGAAGTGAAATGGGATGCCGAGCAGGCCGCAGACGGCCACCGCATCACGGCGGTCGTCCTCGGCGCGGCAATCGCCGCTGCCGTCGTCGGCCCAGTTCTGCATGAACAGGCCGGCCACCGCCTCACCCTGCTGCACCAGCCGCCAGGCAGCCACCGAGGAATCGACGCCACCGGAGACGCCGACCATTACGCGCGGAGTGCTCATGCGACCTCCCTGACCAACGAAAGCGGATGGCGCTGGCCGCCCAGGTAGTCGGCCACCACCTGCCAGACCAGCGGGCTGCGCAGGCGCTCGCCGGCGGCCTGCAGCTCGCCCGGGCTCAGCCACAGCGCGCGGTCGATGCCGGTGTCCAGTGGCTGCGCCGGGTCGTGCGAGATCGGGCGCGCCGCATAGCAGAAGCGCAGGAAGGTGGTGCCGTCGCCTGCGGTCCACTGGTAGCAGCCGATGAAGTGGGTCAGCTGTACGGTCCAGCCGGTTTCCTCGCGGGTCTCGCGCAGTGCCGCCTCGGCCAGGCTTTCGCCCGGCTCGAGGTGGCCGGCCGGCTGGTTCAGCACCGCGCGGCCGTCGATGGTTTCTTCAACCAGCAGCACGCGGCCGCCGTCGACCACCACGGTGGCGACGGTGGCGTGCGGTGCCCAGCGCGGGTCCGGCGTAGCGTTCAACTCAGAACTCGTCCTTCTTGGTCAGTTCCAGCTCCATCGCATCGGCGGTGCGGATGGCCGCATCGATGGCGTCGCTGAGCTGGTCGGCAGTGGCATCGGCGTCGATCTTGACCACGAACATGGCGGTGGTGTCCTGCTTCACCCAGCCACCCATCTTGGCGTCCTGCGAGTCTTCCAGCAGACGGTTGGCCACGGCCACCGGGAACTGCTTGGTCTTGGCGCTGTAGGCCGGCGACCAGATCTCGCGGATGTTGTGGGTGCCGAAGTCCTCCACCGACGAACGCACGTAGACCATCTGGGTACGATCGCCTTCGACGTCGAACACCATGCGGTAGTCGCCGTCTTCGTCGACCTCATAGGTGTAACCCAGCTTGTCCAGGTTGCGGGCCACGGCCTTGTCGCCCTCCGGCGCGGCGGCGGCAGAGCCGGCGGCAGCCAGGGCGATCAGCAGGGCGGGGAGAAGGGTCCTTTTCATGAAGATCCTGTGAAGCAGTATTGAGAGAGGATGCAATTGTGACGGCGGCCGTGCGTGCCGTCCAATCTGCGGCGGGCCGACGCAGGCCCGCTCGAGCCTCTATAATGAGCAGATGCCCCGCGAGTCTTCCCCCGATTCCCATCACGAGCACGGCGTTGCCGTGGAACCCGCGCGCCCGGAAGTGGCGCCGCCGCCGTTCTACCAGGTGATGCTGCTCAATGACGACTACACCCCGATGGATTTCGTGGTGGACGTGCTGCAGCAGTTCTTCACCATGGACCTGGACAAGGCCACGCAGGTGATGCTGCACGTCCATACCCGCGGCCGCGGCGTGTGCGGGGTGTTCACCCGCGAAGTGGCCGAGACCAAGGTCGCCCAGGTCAACGAGTACTCGCGCATGAACCAGCACCCGCTGCTGTGCACGATGGAAAAGGCCTGACCGGCTGCCGATTTTCGTCCGGGCACATCGATTCCGGACCCGGTGTGCCCACCAAGGTGGGCACCTACCAGGCGCGGAGGTCACCCCTCCGCCAGCGCCTGCAACGCCATCCTTGCCACCACTTCGTCGATATCGGCGGGGTCGCCGTCATCGCGGAACCACACCGCTGACAGCCCTGCGCTGGATGCGATCCAGCGCAGCAGCCTGCGCCGCTCGATCCCTGTCAGCGCGGTGACCTGTTCCAGCCGCGCCGCAAACCGCTCTGGCTGTGTCGCAACGTGGATGCCCGGCCCGCACAGGTCCGGATTGCTGAACAACGTCGTGTAATCGAACGCACGGTCGCCGATCAATCGCTTCGGATCGATCGCCAACCAACCGCGCGCACCGAAATCGAGCACGTTGTCGTGGTGCAGGTCGCCGTGCAGTGGCCGGATCTCCTGCTCCTCCTGCAACAATGCCGCCGCCAGTGATCTGCACTGTTCCAGCAGTGGTGGCAGCATCGCCCTTGGCTGCAACAGGTCCGCGAACCATGTACGCAGGCAGACCAGTTCCGCTGGCGGTGCGCTCCGTGGCCGGTGCAGCCGTTGCAGGACCTGGCACAGGATGGTGGTGCAGGCGTCATCGTCGCCGTCGATCGAGCGTTGCCGCAACGAGTTGCCGCGGGCGCGCTCGATCAGGATTGCCGGGCCCTCGTGGGCCAGCAGCCGGGCGGCGCCGTCGCCGTTCCACCAGCGCAGCAGGCGATGGCTGTTCTGCTCCTCGGCTTCGCTGCTGACCTTGAGCATCGCTGGCTCGCCGGCGGTGGTCAGTACCGGCCAGAGCTGGGCATGGGGCGTCTGGATGGCCGCGCCATCACGCCGCAATCGCCAGCGGCTCAGGTAGGGTTCGCTCATGCTGGGTGGGCTGTCCTGGAGTGAATGAAGATCAAGCGATCCGTACTGCTAACGCCATCTGAACGCAGCAATCCGCTAGGGTGATGGAAATCGCGTAGTCAGGCCGCATATTGTCCCTATCTGCCGCCGGAGTAATCCATGTTCAGCAAAGACCTCGAACACACCATCGGCCAGTGCTACAAGCGCGCCCGTGAGGCCCGGCATGAGTTCATGACGGTCGAACACCTGCTGTTGGCACTGCTCGACAACCCGTCCGCCCAGGCCGTGCTGAAGGCCTGTGGTGCCGACGCCGAACGCCTGCGCCAGGAGCTGGAGCAGGCCATCGAGGCCTCCGTGTCCCGCCTGGCCGAAGATGACGGCCGCGATACCCAGCCGACCCTGGGCTTCCAGCGCGTGCTGCAGAGGGCCGTGTACCACGTGCAGTCTTCGGGCAAGAAGGAGGTCACCGGCGCGAACGTGCTGGTCGCCATCTTCGGCGAAAAGGACTCCCACGCCGTCTATTACCTCAACCAGCAGGACGTTACCCGACTGGATGTGGTCAATTATTTGTCCCACGGCATCGCCAAGCTGGGCGAGGAGGGCGAGCAGCCGTCCTCTTCCTCGGAGGGCGAAAGCCGCATCGAAGGCGGGGAGGGCGAGCCGAAGGGCGATGCCCTGACCGAGTTCGCCAGCAACCTCAACGAACAGGCCCGCGCCGGTCGCATCGACCCGCTGGTCGGTCGTGCCGATGAGATCGAACGCACCATCCAGGTGCTGTGCCGCCGTCGCAAGAACAACCCGCTGTACGTGGGTGAGGCCGGCGTGGGCAAGACCGCCATCGCCGAGGGGCTGGCACGCCGCATCATCGAAGGTTCGGTGCCGGAGGTACTGTCGGACGCGGTGATCTACTCGCTCGACCTCGGTGCGCTGGTGGCCGGGACCAAGTACCGCGGTGATTTCGAGAAGCGCCTGAAGAGCGTGCTGACCGCGCTGAAGAAGGTGCCCAACGCGGTGCTGTTCATCGACGAGATCCACACCATCATCGGTGCCGGCTCGGCCTCGGGCGGCACCATGGATGCCTCCAACCTGATCAAGCCGGCACTGGCTTCAGGTGAGCTGCGCTGCATCGGCTCGACCACCTTCCAGGAGTACCGCGGCATCTTCGAGAAGGACCGGGCGCTGGCGCGCCGCTTCCAGAAGATCGACATCGTCGAGCCGACCGTCGGCGAGACCTACGAGATCCTGCAGGGCCTCAAGTCCAAGTACGAACTGCACCACGGCGTGACCTATTCCGACGAGGCGCTGCAGGCGGCGGTGGACCTGTCGGTCAAGCACATCGGCGACCGCCTGCTGCCGGACAAGGCCATCGACGTGATCGACGAGGCCGGTGCCCGCCAGCGCCTGCTGCCGGAAGGCCAGCGCAAGGAGCTGATCGACGTCGAGGAAGTGGAGGCCATCGTCGCCAAGATGGCGCGCATCCCGGCCAAGCAGGTCAGCGCCACGGACAAGGATGTGCTGCAGCACCTGGAGCGCAACCTGAAGATGGTGATCTTCGGGCAGGATCCGGCCATCGATACGCTGGCTTCGGCGATCAAACTGGCCCGTTCCGGGCTGGGCAATCCGGAAAAGCCGATCGGCAACTTCCTGTTCGCCGGCCCCACCGGCGTGGGCAAGACCGAGGTGACCAAGCAGCTGGCGCTGCAGCTGGGCATCGAGCTGGTCCGTTTCGACATGTCCGAGTACATGGAGCCGCACTCGATCAGCCGCCTGATCGGCGCGCCTCCGGGCTACGTCGGCTTCGACCAGGGCGGCCTGCTGACCGAGAAGATCGTCAAGACCCCGCACTGCGTGCTGTTGCTGGACGAGATCGAGAAGGCGCATCCGGACATCTTCAACATCCTGTTGCAGGTGATGGACCGCGGCGTGCTGACCGATACCAACGGTCGCGAGGCCAACTTCAAGAACGTGGTGCTGGTGATGACCACCAATGCCGGTGCGGCGCAGGCCTCGCGGCGCTCGATCGGCTTCACCAAGCAGGACCATGCCACCGACGCGATGGAAACCATCCGCCGCAGCTTCACCCCGGAATTCCGCAACCGCCTCGATGCGGTAGTGCAGTTCCAGGCGCTGGGCTTCGAGCACATCCTGAGAGTGGTCGACAAGTTCCTGATCGAGCTGGAGATGCTGTTGCAGGACAAGCACGTCAGCCTGTCGGCCACCCCGACCGCGCGCGACTGGCTGGCCCACCACGGTTTCGACCCGCTGATGGGTGCTCGCCCGATGGCCCGCGTGATCCAGGACAAGATCAAGCGTCCGCTGGCCGACGAGCTGTTGTTCGGCAAGCTGGTCAATGGCGGCAGGGTCAGCATCGACGTCCGGGACGACGAGTTGGTGGTCGAGACGCAGGCCGAGCCGGAGCGGTTGTTGCCGGTGACGGTGGAGTGAGCTGACGCCAGGCTTGGCGCGATAGACCTGAAATGACAAGGGCGGCTTCGGCCGCCCTTGTTGTTTTCAGCGGGCTTGTCGCCTGCGGCCTTGCAGGTGGGAATGGAAGTGCCAATGCTGTTTCGTGATCGCGATGGAGTGTCGCCCCTCTTGTATCGCGAAACGATACAGGATACGGTAACGATCATCGATTTCCGCCACAAGGGCCTCGAGCGGCTCTACCGCTCAGGTAGCAGCAGTGGAATCCGGCACAGCCACGCCAGCAAGGTGCTGATGATCCTGTCGATCCTGGATGTGGCATCGGGCCCTGGGGATCTCGCCATGCCTGGTTTGCGCCTGCACAAGCTGCGAGGCAGCCTGAAAGGGCATTGGTCCGTTTGGGTCAATGGAAACTGGCGGATTACCTTCCGTTTCACCGGTGGCGACGTGGAGTTGCTGGATTACCTGGACTATCACTGAGGCCGCGCATGATTCATCACCATCCACATCCAGGGCAGGCGATCAAGGCAATGGTCTTTGATCCGATGGATCTCTCCGTGACCGAGGCGGCCGAACGATTGGCAATGTCGCGCGTAGCGCTTTCGAGGGTACTTAATGGCAAAGCAGGCATCAGTCCTGACCTGGCCATCCGCCTGGAGATGGCAGGGGTGAGTACCGCGGCTTTCTGGATGGGGCTGCAATCCAACTACGATCTCTGGCTGGCGCGGCAGCGCGAGCAGCCGACGGTGTTGCCGCTGGTTGCCGCAGCGCGTTGACATGCATCGCGACAAGGCCACAAGGGCGGCTTCGGCCGCCCTTGTCATGTCCGGCGTCAGCGGCTGCGGTGGCGTGCTTCGCGCTTGAACCGCTCGGCGTCGATCGGCTCGATGCGCGACACTTCGCAGCTGCCGCGGCCGGTATCCAGTTCGCTGCGTCCATCGCTGCACAATTCCCCAGCCTCCTTGCCGTCGGTCTTGAAGCTCAGGCGGCGGGCCAGCACGGACGAGGTGCAGCTGTTGCGGAAATGCACGACATAGTGGTCTGCGCCGGAGCGGAACAGGATGTTCTTGTCTGCCCCGGCACGAACAATCTGCTGCTCGCCAGACAGTGGTGTGCATTGGGCTGGCGGGGTGTCGGCTGCATGTGCAGGCGACGCCAGCAGGGTGGCGGCGGACAGGGTCAGGGGGATGAGCAGCGAGCGAATGTTCATGGGGGAGCATGGGGTGGCGATCCGGACTGGATCGGATCCCACGATGCCGCCGCCGGCACCTTTGCGAATCTGCCGCAAGCAGGGCTGACCTACGCCACGGTGTGGTCGGTCACGATGACCTTTGGCGACTCAGGCGGCGATCGAGCGGAACCCCTGCTGGCGACCCTGGTCGCCGCCGTCCTCGATGACGAAGGCGACTGCCTCGTGCGGGATGTGCATGCACTGCTTCAGGGTGCTGCCCATGTGCGGGATCTCGCGCTGTACGGCCAGGTACAGCGGATGCGTGGCATCCATGCTGGTGCAGAACAGGCAAGGCTGGCCGAACCAAGTGCCGTCCGGGCCCTTGCTGGCATAGCAGCGGCTGGTGACGGACTGTGGATCCAGGGCGATCAGGTAGGTCATGCACGCAACGCCATCTGTGAAGAACGCATTGAGCCTGGATCGCCTGTGCAGCGCTGGATCTCAGACAAGGCCGAAAAGTGAGTGATCTCGAGAATCGCCACTTTGTTACGCGCACGACAAAGGGCCAGCAGCAAGGCCGGCCCTGTCGGAGTGGCGCCAAGCGCCGACCGCTTACTTCATGCGGTAGGTGATACGACCCTTGGTCAGGTCATACGGGGTCATTTCAACCTTGACCCGGTCACCGGTGAGGATGCGGATGTAGTTCTTGCGCATGCGGCCGGAGATGTGGGCGATGATTTCGTGCCCATTTTCCAGGCGAACGCGGAAAGTGGTGTTCGGCAGCGTCTCGCTGACGGTGCCCTCGAACTCGATGGAATCGTCTTTCGACATGTAGTCCTGTGCGGTTCAGAAAACGGCCACGCTGGGCCTAAGGCGCGGTATTTTACGCGTGATGGGCCCAGCTTGCAAAGTTTGTGTTAACCCCCGGCCAAACGCCGTGCTGGCAAACGCCCCACCGCCTGGGTCCAGGGGCCTTCACGGCCATCCTGGTGGATGGCCTGGCGCACGTGATCGAGGAATTCTGCGCGCGGCAGGTGTTCGGCACCCATCCGCAGCAGGTGCGGATTTTCCACCTGGGCATCAATCAGTTGCCAGCCCCAGCCGCGCAGCGTGGTCGCCAATGCGGCCAGGGCGATCTTGGAGCCGCCACTGGCGCCACTGAACATGCTCTCGCCAAAAAACATGGCGCCGATCGCGACGCCGTAGATGCCGCCGACCAGCGTCTGCCGGTCCCAGACCTCGAAGGAATGGGCGAAGCCGAGGTCGTGCAGTTGGCTGTAAGCCTCGACCATCGCCGGACTGATCCAGGTGCCGTCCTGGCCGGGGCGTGGCGCTGCGGCGCAGGCGTGCATCACCCGGCTGAAGGCGGTGTCGGCGGTGATCTCCCACGTGCTGCTGCGCAACTGGCGGCGGAAGCGGCTGGACAGATGCACGCCATCAGTACGGAATACCATGCGCGGGTCCGGTGACCACCACAGGATCGGCTCGCCCTCGCTGAACCACGGGAAGATGCCGCCGGCATAGGCATTGAGCAGGCGCATCGGGTGCAGGTCGCCGCCCACCGCCAGCAGGCCGTCGGGCTGGCGCAGTGCGGTCTCGGCCGGAGGGAAGGGGGCGTCCGGCGCATCGGCCAGGCGCCAGGGCAGCTGGCGGGTCATGCCGCCATTGTATTCGTCGTGGTGATCGCTGATGTCTGGCACCATCAGCGTCCAACGGCAAGGAGCCCACGCATGAGCGACGCGATCACCGCCATCCTCGATGTGCACGACACCCCGCGCACGCGCAACGACAGCCAGGGCATGCTGCTGATGCTGGCCGCTGAGCAGCCGCGCCAGCTCGGTGCGTTGATGCTGCAGGCACTGGCGCGACGCTCGCCGAGCTCAGCCTTCCTCGACATGGCGCTGGACCTGCTACCGGATGATGCGGTGCCCGCAGTCGTGGCCGAAGCATGGCGTCGCTATCGTGATGGCGAGCGCGGCGAGCTGCTGGCCAGCGTGATGGAGTTCGCCAGCTATCAGGCGCCACAGCTGCTGCAGGACGACTGGGAGGCATTGCTGGCGATCGTTAGTGAGGATGAGCTGCAGCTGGCTTCGCAGGTATGGCGGGGCCTGCCCTCTGCCACTGCCGCGCAGTGGGCGCAGATCCTGGCTGAAGCCGATGACGATCGCGAAATGGCGCGGGCCCGGGCGCTGCTGCTCGCCGCCCAGCCCGAGACCTACGCCATTGCTCGCGGCTACGTGGTCGACTGGGGGCGGTTGGATGCCGAGGTCTGGGCGCACTGGGCCGGCGTCGCCGACGGACCGCAGCCGCGGCGCCTGCATGGGGAGCGGCCGCTGCACATCCGCTTCGGCCGCGAGCAGCATCGTGCGCAGCAGGCGGACGAGCCGAGCTGGCGCAAGCGCATCTGGCGCCTGCATCCAACCTGGAATGGTGGCCAGGTGCATCACGCCGGGCACATGGGAGGACCGCTGGAAGCGCTGTGCGGTGGTTGTCACGCGCCGCTGCAGCGGCTGCTGCAGACCGATGCTGCTGCGCTGCAGCCGGGCGCGTCCGGTGAGGTCACGCTCGGCTTGTGCCTGGATTGTTGTGGATGGGAGGAGCCGCCCGTGCGCTTCTATCGCCACGATGCCGCAGGCCAGCCCGGCTGCCACCCCAGCCAGTACCGCGAGGTGCCGAACACCCCCACCGACAGCGGCGACCTGATGCAGGCGGAGGTGGGCCTTGCGGCCCTGAGCAGCGAGCGTTGGCGGCAGCAGGACTGGGGCCAGTCCAACCATCGGCAGAACCTGTCGCGCGTGGGCGGCGCGCCAAGCTGGGTGCAGAGTGCGTGGTACCCGGCGTGCATCGATTGCGGCGAAGAGATGCCGTTCGTCATGCAGCTGGATTCAACGCTGCCAACCACGGGTGAGGGCGCGCTGCTGTGGGGCAGCGGCGGCATGCTCTATACGTTCTGGTGTGCGAAGTGCCGGGTGAGTGGGCACTTCTGGCAGTGCACCTGATTACAGTGTCCTCGCCACCGCTCTGGCAGGTGCCGGATGGATGCGCGCGGCTCTCGCTGTTGCCCTGGTAGGTGCCCACCTTGGTTGGCACGCTTTTTGGCGGAGCCCAGGTCGAGCAAGCGCGACTCTACGTTCCTGCGCGGAACGGCCCATGCCCTTGCAGCTCCTGCTGGTAACGCCGCACATCGCGCCGCTCCTGCCGGCACCAGTCCTGCAGTGCTTCTGCGAAATCCGGATCGGCCATCCAGTGCCGGCTGCGCACCAGCGTCGGCAGGAAGCCCCGCGCCAGCTTGTGCTCGCCCTGTGCGCCCGGCTCGAAACGGCTCAGCCCTTCGCGCAGGCAGTATTCGATGCCCTGGTAGTAGCAGGCTTCGAAGTGCAGGCCGGGCAGGGTGGCGCCACCCCAGTAACGGCCATACAGCGTGTCTCCACCCCGCAGGCATAGCGCACCGGCAATCGGCTCGCCGTCCTGTTCTGCCAGGAACAGCACCAGCCCCTGACCCAAAGAAATGGCCAGGTGGCGCAGGAAGGCCTCGGTCAGCGCGGGGGCATTGCCGTACTCGAGGAAGGTCTGCAGATAGAAGCGGTACATCGCCTGCAGATCCGCGCGACTCGCTTCATCGCCGTGCACCACGCGGAAGGTGATGCCCTGGCGCGTGACCTTGGCCCGTTCCTGACGGATATTCTTGCGGTGCTTGTGGTCCATCGCACCGAGGAACTGCTCGAACGTCGCCCAGTCACCCGGGTTCTGCCACTGGAACTGCACGTCCTCGCGCAGCAGCCAGTCATCGCCGAACAGCGCCTCGTCCACTGCGGTGTGGAAGTTGATATGGGCCGAGGACACGCCCAGCGTCGGCAGTGCCTCGCGCAATGCCGACAGCAACGTGGCGCGCTCCGGATCGTGACGGGCCAGCAGCCGCGGACCGGTGACCGGCGAGTAAGGCACCGCCCCCAGCCACTTGGGGTAGTAGTCGCGGCCGTGGCGGGCATAGGCGTTGGCCCAGGCGTGGTCGAACACGAACTCGCCGTGGGAGTTGGTCTTCAGGTAGCCCGGAATGGCGCCGACCAGAGTGTCGCCCTCCCACAGCGTGAAATGCCGGGGCTGCCAGCCCCAGTCCTCGCGCAGGCAGCCGTGCTGCTCCAGGCCTGACAGGAAGGCGTGGCTGACGAAGGGGTTGCGGCCGTCGTGCAGGGCATCCCAGTCGGTGGTGGCAATGGACTGCAGGGAGTCGAGGAAGCGGGGGGAGGGCATGGGGGAAGGATAGGGTAGATGAAACAGAAAGGCCGACGCATGGGCGTCGGCCTTTTGCATGAGTCGAGCGTGGCTCGACTCTACAGATGCAGGTTCGCCTCTCAGCTCGCCTTGCCCTGTGCGTCCAAGTAGCGCTCGGCGTCCAGTGCGGCCATGCAGCCGAAGCCGGCCGAGGTGATCGCCTGGCGGTAGTGCTGGTCGGCCACGTCACCGGCGGCAAATACGCCCTCCACCGAGGTCTGGGTAGCGTTGCCGCCCAGGCCCGAACGGATTTCCAGGTAGCCGTTGTTCATTGCCAGCTGGCCGTCGAACAGCTGGGTGTTCGGGTGGTGGCCGATGGCCACGAAGAAGCCGTGGGCGTCGATGTCGCGGGTGGTGCCATCCAGAGTGGACTTCACGCGCACGCCGGTCACGCCGGCCTCGTTGCCCAGCACTTCCTCCACCTGGTGGTGCCAGACGGTCTCGATCTTGCCGGCGGCCACCTTGGCGAACAGCTTGTCCTGCATGATCTTCTCCGCCTTCAGGGTGTCGCGGCGGTGGACCAGGTACACCTTGCGGGCGATGTTGGACAGGTACAGCGCCTCTTCCACGGCGGTGTTGCCGCCGCCGACCACGACTACGTCCTGGTCGCGGTAGAAGAAGCCGTCGCAGGTGGCACAGGCGGAGACGCCGCGTCCCTTGAACTCGTCTTCTGTCGGGATGCCCAGGTACTTGGCGGTGGCGCCGGTAGCGATGATCAGGGCGTCGCAGGTGTACTCGTGGCTGTCGCCGATCAGCTTGAACGGGCGCTGCGACACATCGGCGGTGTGGATGTGGTCGAAGATGACCTCGGTCTCGAAGCGCTCGGCATGGGCCTGCATGCGCGCCATCAGGTCCGGGCCCATCAGGCCGTGGGCGTCACCCGGCCAGTTGTCCACCTCGGTGGTGGTCATCAGCTGGCCGCCCTGCTGCAGGCCGGTGATGACGACCGGCTTCAGGTTGGCGCGGGCGGCGTAGACGGCGGCGGTCCAGCCGGCCGGGCCGGAACCGAGGATGACGAGGCGCTGGTGACGGGAGGGCAGGCTGGTGCTCATGTAAACTCGCGAAAAGGTAGATGGGACAAGGCGCTGGCGATATTTGCGCAGCATCCGTGGCTGGTCATAGAGTGGCGGCTGGGGCAGGGCGATTCAAGCCGATGAACAGAACGCCGTCATCCAGCGGTGGTTCTGGCGGTCAAATGCCCTGTCCGATGTCGCATAACTGAAAACTGACGCCGTCTCATTTATTATCAATCACTAACAGCGCATTCCAAAGGTATGGTCTAAGGTGGCGAAGCAGGTCCCCGAACGCTCCAAGTCCGACGACAGCAAGGCGTCACGTCGCACGGCCGCGGCGGCGACGACCGACAATCCACGCCGCCAGCGTCTCTGGCGCGACCTTGGCCTGATCGCCATCGCGCCGGCGCTGCTGTACCTGGCGGCCAGTCTTTTCACGTATTCAGCCACTGATCCGGGCTGGTCGCATACCGGCAGCGTGGTCGCGCCGGTACACAACCTCGGCGGCCGCGCCGGTGCATGGATCGCCGACGTGCTGCTGCAGCTGTTCGGCTACATCGCGTTCCTGCTGCCGGTGGTGCTGGGCGCGCTGGCGTGGATCGCCATGTTCGGGCTCAAGCGCGAGAGCAAGGGCGAGAACGACCTGGATCCGGCACTGCGCCTGGTCGGGCTGGTCGGCTTCCTGATTGCCGGCACCGGCTTCCTGCACGTGCGCCTGTTCAGTGGCGACGTGGCCCATGCTGGCGGCATCCTCGGCAAACTGGTCGGCAACTCGCTCACGGTGGGCTTCGGCGCACTGGGTGCGAACCTGTTCGTGCTGGTGCTGCTGCTGGCCTCGATCACCCTGGCCACCGGGCTGTCCTGGTTCGTGGTGATGGAGAAGATCGGCCGCGGCGTGATGTCGCTGGCGCCATTGCTGGAGCGCAAGAAGGAAGAAGTCACCGAATGGCAGCAGACCCGGGTGATGCGCGAGGAGCGCCAGGAAGTGCGCAAGGCTGACGCTGAAGTGCGTGCCAAGCGCGAGCCGGTGAAGATCGAGCCACGCCCGGAACCAGTGATCGAGAAGAGTGACCGGGCCAAGCGCGACACGCAGATCCCGATGTTCCGTGGCGTCAACGGCGACGGCTCGGACCTGCCGCCGCTCGCCCTGCTGGACGACCCCAAGCCGCAGCCGGTGGGCTACGACAAGGAAACCCTGGACGCGCTGTCGCGGCAGATCGAGTTCAAGCTGAAGGATTTCCGCATCGACGCCCAGGTGGTTGGCGCCAACCCCGGCCCGGTCATCACCCGCTTCGAGATCGAGCCCGCGCCGGGCATCAAGGTCAGCCAGATCAGTTCGCTGGACAAGGACATCGCGCGCGGCCTGTCGGTGAAGTCGGTGCGCGTAGTCGACGTGATTCCGGGCAAGTCGGTGATCGGCCTGGAAATTCCCAACGTCACCCGCGAGATGATTTACCTGTCCGAGCTGCTGCGCTCGAAGGAATACGACAAGTCGGCCAGCGTGCTGACCCTGGCGCTGGGCAAGGACATCGCCGGCCGCTCGACCGTGGCCGATCTGGCGCGCATGCCGCACCTGCTGGTGGCCGGTACCACCGGTTCGGGCAAGTCGGTGGCGGTCAACGCGATGGTGCTGAGCCTGCTGTTCAAGGCCTCGCCGAAAGACCTGCGGATGCTTATGATCGACCCGAAGATGCTCGAACTGAGCGTCTACCAGGGCATCCCGCACCTGCTGGCGCCGGTGGTCACCGACATGAAGGAGGCCGCCAACGGCCTGCGCTGGTGCGTGGCCGAGATGGAGCGCCGCTACAAGCTGATGAGCGCGGTGGGCGTGCGCAACCTGGCCGGCTTCAACAAGAAGGTGAAGGAAGCCCAGGACGCCGGCCAGCCGCTGATGGACCCGCTGTTCAAGCCGAACCCGGAGCTGGGCGAGGCGCCGCGACCGTTGGAGACGCTGCCGTTCGTCGTCATCTTCATCGACGAATTCGCCGACATGATGATGATCGTCGGCAAGAAGGTGGAAGAGCTGATCGCGCGCCTGGCACAGAAGGCGCGTGCGGCCGGCATCCACCTGATCCTGGCCACGCAGCGCCCGTCGGTGGACGTGATCACCGGCCTGATCAAGGCCAACATCCCGACCCGTATCGCGTTCCAGGTCAGTTCCAAGATCGACTCGCGCACCATCCTCGACCAGTCCGGCGCGGAAACCCTGCTGGGCCACGGCGACATGCTGTACCTGCCGCCGGGTACCGCCATGCCCGAGCGCGTGCATGGCGCCTTCGTCTCCGACGAGGAAGTACATCGCGTGGTCGAACACCTCAAGGCGATGGGCCCGGCCGACTATGTCGACGGCGTGCTGGACGAAGTGCAGACGATGGGTGACGGCGTGGTCGTCGGCGCTACCGGCCTGCCCGAGAACAGTTCTTCCGGCGACGAGTCCGACCCGTTGTATGACGAGGCGCTGCGCGTGGTCACCGAGACCCGTCGAGCATCGATTTCCGGTGTGCAGCGCCGGTTGAAGATCGGCTACAACCGTGCAGCGAGGCTGATCGAGGCCATGGAAGCGGCCGGCGTGGTCAGTTCGCCCGAGCACAATGGCGACCGCACGGTGCTGGCACCGCCGCCGCCGAAGTAAGACCCGACGTATCCCCACGACGTCCAAGGAACCGACGCATGCTTCAACCCGTACCAAGCGCGCTGGCACTGGCGCTGGCAGCCCTGATGGCTGCCGGCCCGGCACTCGCAGACACCGCCACCTCCGCGCCCGCCACGGCGCCGCCTTCCACCAGCGGCGATACCGAAGCCAGCAATAATTTCAGCATTGTCCGTTACCGCGCCGACTACCAGGTGCGGCCGGATGCGGGCAATGTGCAGACCGAAACCTACGAGGTCCTGCTCAAGACCAAGGCATCCGTCGAGCAGTTCAGCCAGGTGCGGCTGAGCTACAGCGAGAAGATGGAGACGCTGGACGTGCTCGGCGCCTACACCATCACCGCAGACGGCCAGCGCCGCGACGTGCCCGCCGACCGCATCTATACCCAGGAAAGCTATTCCAGTGCCTCGGCGGCAATGTACGCCGACCGCAAGGTGCGGGTGATCGTGTTCCCGAACCTGGCCCCCGGTACGCGGTTGTACTACCAGGTGCGCCGTACCCAGGCCACGCCATACTTCCCGGGCTACTTCGGCCTGTGGGAGACCTTCAATGTCTTCACCGAGTACGAGGACGCCGAGGTCACCCTCAGTGCGCCGGCCAACCTGCCGATGTTCGTCGACAGCCGCGGCGTGCAGGGCAGCGATCGCCCAACGGTGAAGAACGGCCAGGCACAGTGGCGCTGGCGCTATCAGCGCCGCGAAGCCATGCCGGCACAGAACTGGTCGGCGGCGGGCTGGGAGTTCGGCCCGAACATCATGGCCAGCACCTATCGTGACTGGTCGCAGATGGGCCGTGCCTACCAGCTCAAGGCTGGTCCGGCGGCGCAGGTCACGCCGGAGCTGCAGGCGCTGGCCGATCAGATCACCACCGGCATCAGCGATCGCCGCGAGCAGGCCGACGCGCTGTACCGCTGGGTCGCGCAGAACATCCGCTATGTGGCGGTGTATCTGGGCAACGGCGGCCTGGAGCCGAACAGCGCGCAGAGCATCCTGGACAACCACTACGGTGACTGCAAGGACCATGTGACGATCCTGGAGGCACTGCTGGCCGCCAAGGGAATCGCCAGTTCGCCGGTGCTGATCGGTGCCGGCGGTGGCCCGACC
Source organism: Stenotrophomonas sp. GW821-FHT09E08 (assembly GCF_059416125.1). Taxonomy (NCBI): domain Bacteria; kingdom Pseudomonadati; phylum Pseudomonadota; class Gammaproteobacteria; order Lysobacterales; family Lysobacteraceae; genus Stenotrophomonas; species Stenotrophomonas sp. GW821-FHT09E08. Next base: position 45,724 of record NZ_JBWKOO010000008.1, on the reverse strand, counting down.
CTGCCGAAGATTCCAGTGCTGGGTCGCTTCAACCACGCCATCACCTACATCCCCGAATTCGATCTGTACCTGGATTCGACCACCGCCTGGGCGCGCTTCGGGCAGCTGCCGGAAGGCGACCTGGGCGCACCGGTGATGCGCACCCGCGATGCGAGCCTGGCGCGCACCCCGGCCAACACGCCGCAGCGCAATGCCACTTCGATGGAAGTGCGCTTCACCTTCGACGCCAATGGCAACCTGCGCGGCGAGACCATTCCGAAGCTGGGCGAGAACGCTGAGATCGGAATGCGCGCCCAGTTCTCCCAGCTCAACGCGCAGAACCGTGCGCGCGCTGAAGAGCAGATCATGGCCGCGTCCGGTTTCGACGGGCGAGGGCAGTTGCAGATCCAGGGCGTGCCGGTCGACCTGACCCGGCCGTTCGGCTACCGCATGGCGTTCCAGGCTGAGGACTATGCCGACTTCAGCGTGGCCGGCGGCATGGCCGTGCCGGACCCGCCGGGTGGTGAATCGGTGCGCGGCCTGTACGCCACGGCCTCGGCGCCGGCCAACGAGACGCCGTTCTACTGCAACGCCAGCCTGCGCGAGGAAACCTATCGCCTGCAGTTCCCGGCCACTGCACCGATCATCGCCATTCCGGCCAGCCAGCGTTTTGCCAACGCTGCCGGCGAGTACCGGGTGGACTGGAGCCGCGAGGGCCAGGACGTGATCGTGCGCCACCGCCTGCAGCAGAACGCGGTGCGTGGCCCGGAGGCGTTGTGCCAGCCGCAGGACTATCCGGCGTTCCGCGCGCTGTATCGCGAAGTGCGGCGCGGCTTCCGGGGCCAGGTGCTGTACGGCAAGCTGCCGACGACTGGTGGCTGAATCGCCGAGGGGCGTTCAGGGCGGCATAATGTCGCCCTGATCGCCCATTCATCTTTGCCCGGGCACACTGGCAACCACCTTTCCTGGCGCCCGCGCCCACAGGATTCCCGCATGAACTTCCGCTTCCGCCGTTTCCTTGCCACCACCACCCTGGCCGTGGCCTGCGCCGCCGCCGGCAGCGCCTGGGCTGGCGCCCGCGATGACCTGAAGACCTTCACCAGCGGCCTGAAGGGCCTGGATGGTCAGTTCAGCCAGCAGGTGTTCGACAGCCGCGGCAAGGTCAAGGAATCGACCAGCGGCCGCGTGGCGCTGTCGGCGCCGCGCCTGTTCCGCTGGGAATACGTGCGCCCGCACGAACAGCTGATCGTGGCCGACGGCAGGAAGGTCTGGATGTACGAGCCTGACCTGGAACAGGCCACCGTGCGCGAGCAGGGCAAGGAAGAGCAGAACAGCCCGCTGACCGCGCTGATCAACCCGGCGCTGCTGGAACAGCAGTACGACCTCAGCGAAGAGGCTGCCCGGCGTGACGGCCTGCAGTGGTTGTCGCTGTCGCCGAAGCGCGATACCGAAGCCAGCTTCCAGTACGCCGCGCTGGGCTTCAACGCCCAGGGTCTGGCCAGGATGGAAATCACCGACGCCGTCGGCCAGCGCACCGTGATCAGCTTCAGTGGCTGGAAGCGCAACCCGGGCTTCGCCGCCGGCACCTTCAGCTTCACCCCGCCGAAGGGCACCGACGTCATCGGCAACTGATCTCTGGGCGGCACCGCCCTGGTGGGTGTCAACCTTGGTTGACACGCTTTTGATCTGCCGGTCAGCGGCCGGCACTACTGAACCCTGTGGCCTGATCCGCTACCGATCACGGCCTGGCGCTGCTGGGTGCCAACCTTGGTTGGCACGCTCTCGCGGTACAATGACCGCGTGGCAAGACATCGTTCAACTTCCTTTCCCGGTCCCGATCTGCTGAGCGTCGATCGGGATCATCTGCGCCCGCTGGCCGAGCGCATGCGCCCGCGCACCCTCGACGAGATGGTCGGGCAGAAGCGCCTGCTGGCGCCGGACAGCGCGCTGCGCCGCGCGGTCGAATCCGGTCGCGTGCATTCGATGATCCTGTGGGGGCCGCCGGGCTGCGGCAAGACCACGCTGGCACTGCTGCTGGCCGAATATTCCGACGCCGAATTCCGCGCCATCTCCGCCGTGCTGTCCGGCCTGCCGGAAGTGCGCCAGGTGCTGGCCGAGGCCGCGCAGCGTTTCGCTGAAGGTCGCCGCACGGTGCTGTTCGTGGACGAGGTGCATCGCTTCAACAAGGCGCAGCAGGATGCGTTCCTGCCGCACATCGAGCGCGGCACGATCCTGTTCGTCGGTGCCACCACCGAAAATCCGTCGTTCGAGCTGAACTCGGCGCTGCTGTCGCGCTGCCGCGTGCATGTGCTGGAGGGGGTTTCGCCCACCGACATTGTCGAGGCGCTGGAACGTGCGCTGGGTGATCGCGAACGCGGCCTGGGCGAGGAGGGCATCGAAGTCGCCCCCGAGCTTCTGCTGGAAATTGCGACCGCCGCCGATGGTGATGTGCGTCGTGCGCTGACCCTGCTGGAGATCGCCGCCGAACTGGCGGGTGGGGAGGGTGGCCGCATTACCCCGCAGACGCTGACCCAGGTGCTGGCCGATCGCACCCGCCGCTTCGACAAGGGTGGCGAGCAGTTCTACGACCAGATATCGGCGCTGCACAAGTCCGTGCGCAGCTCCAACCCTGATGCCGCGTTGTACTGGCTGACCCGCATGCTTGATGGCGGCTGCGATCCGTCTTACCTGGCGCGCCGGCTGACCCGCATGGCGATCGAGGATATCGGTCTGGCTGATCCGCGCGCGCAGAGCATGGCACTGGAAGCCTGGGACATCTACGAGCGTCTGGGTAGCCCGGAAGGCGAGCTGGCGTTTGCCCAGCTGGTGCTCTATCTGGCCAGCACCGCCAAGTCGAATGCTGGCTATGCCGCCTTCAACCAGGCCAAGGCCGATGTGCGCGACAGCGGCACCGAAGAAGTGCCGCTGCACCTGCGCAACGCGCCGACCAAGCTGATGAAGGAGCTGGGCTATGGCGCCCAGTACCAGTATGACCACGATGCCGAAGGCGGCATCGCACTGGACCAGACCGGCTTCCCGGATGCGATGGGCGAACGGGTGTACTACAACCCGGTTCCTCGTGGCCTGGAAATCAAGCTGAAGGAAAAGCTGGACCGGCTGCGTGCCGAGCGCGAAGCGGCGCGGGCCGCGAAGGGCCGCTGAGCCGGCTCGACGCCACATTGTTCTGCGCGCCTGCATTTGGCACACTGCGCGGCCACTTTTTCAAGGATTGATGCCGTGCAGGAAATGATTCTGCCGTTGAAGCGTTACGCCCAGTTCGATGGTCGGGCCAACCGTCGCGAGTACTGGATGTTCCAGCTGTTCCTGTTGATCGTCTCAGCCGTCCTGATGGTGCCGCTCATCGCCGGGTTGGTGATGCAGTCGGATGGCTTGGGCATCGCGTCGATCATCCTGTTTGTCGTGTTCTGGTTGGCTACCCTGCTGCCGGTCATCGCGGTCACCGTGCGCCGCCTGCATGACTGCAACCAGTCGGGCTGGATGTACCTGCTGGCCTTCATTCCGTTCGGCGGCCTGGTGATCTTCGTGTTCGCGCTGCTGCCGGGTACGCCGCAGGAGAATGCATATGGTCCGGTACCTGCGGGCCCCTGACATGGCATGAGTCGAGCACGGCTCGACTCTACAGAGACAAAGAGAAGAAGCCGGCGTTCGCCGGCTTCGTCCTTACTTGACGGCGCAGTCGCCGAACGACAGATAGTCCGAGCCGGAGCTGAACTGCAGCGTGCAGCTGGCGGTGAAGGCGGCGCCTTCTTCCAGTGCGCTGAGCTTGGCGGCCTGCTGCGCATCGTCGGTGGTCAGCCGGGCCAGGACATTGCCCTGGTCATCGCCGGCCTCGATCAGCGGCTCGCCCTGCAGGTTGCTGGAAACACCCAGCGCGACGGCGGTGAAGGTCACCGTCTGGTTGAGTTCTTCCATGCTCAGCGTCGAATAGCCGGCCTCTTCATAGGCCTGGTAGAGCGTCGGCAGATCCTGCGCGGCATGGGCGGCCAGCGGTGCGAGCAGGCCGAGGGAGAGTGCGATCAGGGTGGTGTGCTTCAAGAGAGTCTCACGATCATGGGATCCAATCCCATGGCGGTCATGGCGCGGATGAGCGCGACCGGATCGACGGCAGACTAACCGCCCTCCGTGGCCGCGCTGTAAGCGGGGCGATCCAATGCCCCGGTGGCCAGCAAAATAGGGGAAATGCCGTGCCCAGCGCAACCGGGTCATCGCGCGCGTGATACACAGCGTGACGTTCGATCGATGTGATAATCATTCGCGTTTAAGGTAGACTGCGGTCCCTTGTGAACCGGCGGCCCTGGGCCGCTTCTGCCGCCGCTGATGAAGCATTTCGTCCTGCCTTCGCGCCGTGGTCCGCTGGCCCGCGGACTGGCCGCCTTGATGATGGGTCTGCTCCTGGCCACCCCGTACGCCCACGCCCAGCAGCGCAATCCGCTGCAGAAGATCGGCCACACCGTGCTCGACGAGCCGGCGGCCAGCTATCGCTTCGAACATTTCGTGGTGGACAGCCCCGACCAGCAGCGCCGTTGGCGGGTGAATCTGGCGATTCCGGCCAAGGCCGGCAGGACGCCGTTGCCGGTGCTGTACGCGCTGGACGGCAATGCGGTGGCGATGGTGCTGGACCAGCCGCTGCTGGCCGAGCTGGCCGCGCGCAAGACGCCACCGGTACTGGTACTGATCGGCTACGACAACGACCTGCGCATCGATTCCAAGGCGCGCACACGCGATTACACCGCGTGGATCGATCGCGCAGACGACGAGAGCGGCAGCACCCAGGCGGTCGGCGGTGGCGCTGCGGCCTTCCTTGATGTGATCGAGCGCCGCATCAAGCCCGAAGTCGAGCGTCGCGCACGCATCGACGCGCAGCAGCAAGCGCTGTGGGGCCACTCACTTGGCGGGTTGTTCGTGCTCAATGCGCTGTACACCCGTCCCGCCTCCTTCCAGTCCTACCTGGCGGCCAGTCCGTCGCTATGGTGGAGCCAGGGTGCTGCACTGGGTGATCCGGAACAGCAGTTCGTGCAGAACGCGCATGGCCAGCCGGCGAAGCTCTGGCTGATGCTGGGTGGCGCCGAGCGCGTCGGTGATCGTGGCAAGCGCGACATGAACAATCCGCGCGTGGTCGCGCACCTGCGCCGTATCAGTGGGGCCACCCCGGATGCTGCCATGCAGCTGTCCGAGCGCTTGGGCAAGGTGCCGGGCATGCGCGTGCAGTACCGCGAGTTCCCCGGCCTCGGCCATGGTCCGATGCTGCCCGCGTCGTTCCACGCTGCGCTGCATGAACTGTATGGCGTGTCCGACCGCAGTGCCGGTGACGGCGCGCCCAACGGCGGTGACAACGCCGCCGAATGAATCCCTTCGCATGCCAAGGCATGCGACCCCACTACCCAGGCGAGGCTGCCGATGTGCAGCGGCCCAGGCAACCGATGAATCCCGCGTCACGTGGCGCGGCCTACGTGTGCAAGGAGCCTTCCATGTCGTTCCGTCCGTCTTTCCGTCTTACCTCTCTCGCCGCTGGCCTGTTGCTGGCCGTGACCGCCACCGCACAGCCGGTGTTCGATCAGCCGGCCAACGCCACCTTCAAGGGCGAGGTTGTCTCGCGCGGTGAGAACGTGGTTCCCGGCAGCACTGCCGACGTGGTGGGTCGCGGTTTCGTGCCGGGCCAGAAAGTCAGCCTGCTGCGTGGCGACAGCGTGCTGAACACGCAGCCGCTGGTGGTCGATGCTGATGGCAACTTCAAGACCCAGCTGAGCATCCCGGCCGACGCCGTGCCGGGCACCCATCCTGTGGTGGTGCGCGCCAGCCAGCCGGCTGCAGCCACCGTGCTGAAGCTGCGCGTCTCGCCGCAGTTGCCGCTGTCCGGCCAGGCGCAGTTCTCCACCCAGTCCAACAAGCTGGTGCCGGGCCTGTACCAGTCCGCCTATAGCGCCGCCAGCAACGCGGTGTTCGTGACCTCGGCCGTGGGCCGCCCGCCGGTGACCCAGTCGCAGCTGCTGAAGCTGGACCCGAAGTCGCTGAAGGTGACCAAGGCGATCACCCCGGCGCAGGTGCCGGGCAGCACCAATGGCGCGGTCTACGCGGTCTACGGTGTCGGCGTGGATGACACCAACGGCAATGTCTGGGTCACCAACACCCGCCAGAACTCCATCGCGGTCTACCGCCAGAAGGACCTGTCGCTGGTCCACCAGTTCCCGGTCGATGCCGTGCCGCATGCGCGCGACGTGGTGGTTGATGGCACCCACGGCAAGGTGTTTGCCTCGGCCACAGGTGAGGACCACCTGTCGGTGTTCGACGCCAAGACCCTCAAGGAGCTGCCGGCGGTGACGCTGGAGTCCGGCGTGGACGACGGCAAGTTCACCCCGATGAGCCTGGTGCTGGACGAGAAGGGCGGCAAGCTGTTCACCGTCAGCATCGGCACCCCGGAAGCGGCAGTGATCGACGTGGCCAGCGGCAAGGTCGAGAAGGTCATCGACCTGGGCAATTCGATCAGCGCCTCGGGCGTGGCCTTCGACGCAGCGCGCAACCGCCTGTACGTGGCCTCGCAGGGCACTGACAACCTGCTGATCGTCGATGTGGCCGCCGGCAAGGTGCTGCATGACGTGCCGGTCGGCGCCGGTGCGCTGAACGTCGCCTTCGATGATGCCTCCGGCCTGGCCTACGTCAGCAACCGTGGCGCTGGCACGGTCACCGTGGTGAACGGTGACGGCAAGGTGGTCGCCAACCTTGACGGCGGTACGCTGCCGAACCACGTCCGTGCCGATGGCAAGGGCAACGTGTTCGCGGTGAACAAGTCGCGTGGCGCCGAAGACCCGAAGGGTGACCGCATCACCCGCATCACCCCGAAGCAGTAAGTCACACGGCAGGGCGGCGTGCGCGTCGCCCTGCCAGCAAGGAGAACGAGCATGAACATCGCGTCCCGCCTGCGCCTCTGTGCGCTTCCGTTGGCTGTCTCGCTGGCACTGGCTGCCTGCGGCGGTTCATCTACGCCCTCGGACAGCGGCAAGCCGGTTGAGCCCGCCGCCGCAACCGCGCCTGGCGAAGTTGCGTTGCCGGCTGGCTGGCAGCGCGTGGCCGGCACCGATATGCCGGTCGTGCGCGACCAGAAGGCTGTGCTGCCGGCCAAGGTGCATTCCGATGACGGCGCCGACGTCGAGGTGGCCGATACCAGCCGCATCATCGCCGGTGGTGACGACGTGATCGCGGTGATCGAGGCGCTGGGACTGAACAAGCAGGTGTTCGCCGCGCCGACCAATACCACCACCCAGGCTGGCCTGGCTGCCCCGCACCAGTTCCTGTTCAACCGCACCACTGGCGTGGAGGGCGTGCTGAGCCTGCAGGGCTCGCTGTTCCTCGGCAACAGCCTGCGCCGGCACACCGAGCTGGCGAAGAAGCTGCGTGAGGTGGGCGAACCGGCGGTGGTCATCGACGATCTGCAGCCGGCGCCGGACAAGGTGCGCAAGGTCGCCGCCGCACTAGGGCTGGCCGAAGCAGGGCAGGCACTTGCCACGCAGGTGCAGCGCCAGCTCGATGAGGCTGCAGCGATTGGCAAGGGCCTGGGCCATGCGCCACGACTGATCCATGTATCGGCAACCGGCGCCGGAGGCTCGCCGACTGTTGCGGGTGCCGACAGTGCGTCGGCGCAGCTGATCGCACTGGCTGGTGGCATCAACATCGGCACCGAGGCGGGGGTGAAGAACTACTCGCAGCTGAGCAATGAAGGCGTGGTCGCCGCGGCGCCGGAGGTGATCCTGGTGACCGAGCATGACCTGCAGCTGTTCGGTGGTGCCGAGGGCCTGTGGAAGGCGTACCCGACGCTGAAGCAGACCCCGGCCGGGCAGGCCAATCGGGTCTGGGTGATGCCGGATGTGCAGCTGAAGTACACCAGTGTTGGTTCCGGTGCTGGCGCGCTGGCGCTGGCCAAGGCCCTGGCGGCGTTGCCGAAGGCATGAGTCCGGCGGATCGGCGCCGCCGTCGCGGGCGGACGATGTTGCTGGTGGCGTTGCTGGCACTGCTGGGTGCGGTGCTGGCCTCGTTCGCCGTGGGCCCGCTGCGGTTGCCGCCGCTGGAAGTGATGCAGGCGCTGGCGGTGAAGCTGGGCCTGCTCGATCCGCAGGCGGTCAGCAGCCGCGACCTCGCCGTGGTCTGGCAGCTGCGTATTCCGCGTGCCCTGTTGGGCGCGATGGTCGGCGCGTCGCTGGCGATGGCCGGTGCCAGCCTGCAGGGCTTGTTCGGCAATCCGCTGGCCGACCCCGGCATTGTCGGTGTCAGCCAGGGCGCCGCGCTCGGTGCGGTGGCCGCCATCGTACTCGGCGCTGCCGGTGCGGCCGGCTGGCTGGTGCCGGTGGCCGCGTTCGCTGGCGGCGCACTGGCAATCGGCCTGACCTACGCGTTGGCCCGGCCCGGCAAGGGCACGGGCAACGCCACGCTGCTGCTGGTCGGTATCGCGATGGCCGCGTTCTGCTCGGCACTGATCGGTTTCCTCACGTACATCGCCAGCGAAAGCGAGCTGCAGTCGCTGGTGTTCTGGCAGATGGGCTCGCTGGCGCGCGCAAACTGGGCCGATGTGGCGGCCGTGGTGCCGTTGTTCGCCATCGGTGTGTTCGCGCTGCAGCGATTGGCCACGCCGCTGGACATGCTGGCGCTGGGTGAGCGCCAGGCGCAGCACCTCGGGCTGGATGTCACCCGCACGAGGCGTCGCTTGGTGGCGTTCAGTGCGCTGCTGGTGGGGGCTGCGGTGGCTTTTGCCGGTTCGATCAGTTTCGTTGGCCTGGTGGTGCCGCACGTGGCGCGCCTGCTGGTCGGCCCTGGTCATCGCTGGTTGCTGCCGTTGTCCGGCCTGCTCGGTGCGCTGCTGATCGTGGTGGCCGACACCGCGGCTCGCACGCTGGATCCGCCGGCGGAGATTCCTCTGGGCCTGTTCTCGGCTGCACTGGGTGCACCGTTCTTCCTCTGGCTGGTGCTGCAGCAGCGCCGCAAGGCCGCGCCATGAGCGTGTTGTTGAAACTGCACGAGGTGGTGGTGCGTCGCCAGCAGCGCGAGATCCTGCACGGCATCTCGCTGGCGTTCGAGCCGGGTACGGTGACCGCGCTGGTCGGCCCGAATGGCGCGGGCAAGTCCACATTGCTGGCTGTGGCGGCCGGTGACCTGCGTGCCGACGCTGGCGAAGTAAGCCTGCTCGGCAAGCCGTTGGCCGGTTACAAGGCCGGGCCACTGGCGCGCGAGCGTGCGGTGATGCCGCAGGAGCATGGCGTGCGCTTTGCCTTCAGCGTGGAGGAGGTGGTAGCGATGGGGCGCTTGCCGCACCCGCCCGACTCTGTAGTGGATGATGCGCAGGTGGAAGCCGCGATCGATGCCGCGGAACTGCAGGCGCTGCGCCTGCGTGAGGTGCAGCAGCTGTCGGGCGGTGAATCGGCACGGACCACGTTCGCGCGCGTGCTGGCACAGGACACGCCGTTGCTGCTGCTCGATGAGCCGACTGCAGCGCTGGACCTGCGCCACCAGGAGCGCACCCTGCGCAGCGTGCGCGCCTGCGCCGAGGGCGGAGCGTGCGTAATCGTGGTGCTGCACGATCTGAATCTTGCCGCCGGCTATGCTGACCGCATCGTGCTGCTGGAGCAGGGCAGGGTAGCGGCCGATGGCACGCCGTTGCAGGTGCTCACCGAAGACAACCTGCAGCGGGTTTACCAGCAGGATGTGGTGGTGCTGGAGCATCCGCGGCGCGGAGTGCCGTTGGTCGTGGTGACCTGAGCATCAAACTGCTTTGCCAGGCGACGTATCATGTGCGGTTCGTTCTCTTCAAAGGACTGATGCAATGATCCGTACTGTTTCACATGGCGTGCTGCTCTCGGCAATGGTCGCCTCCGTATGCGCCGTCAGCACCGCGTCCGCATCCTCGGTCTCCCTGATGAAGGCCGCCGAGCAGGCCTCGCGGATCGAGAGCCGGTATTCCACCGGCGGGAGCGCTCCGGTGGTTCCGGTGACGACCCGCTATTTCGCCAATGATGAAGTGCTCATCAGCTGGGATGACCAGCAGGTGCTGATGCTGTGCAGGGAGGCGGTGTACCTGCAGATTCCTGCCGGCAAGGCAGGTGACGTTGCGCTGGCCACCGAACAGCGGCAGATGATTGCCTATCAGGCAATGATGTCCGGCCTGGGTTCGCTTGCGACCGTGGCCGAAGCGGCAGGTGATTCCGTAGTGGTGGCAGACGACGGTAGCGAGACCCGTCGCGCAGGTGAGAGCAGCTGGGCCTATGGGGTGGAACGCCATGACGTCACTACCCAGCGCATGGCCGATGGCGCGCTGCGGATCCGGGCGCGCAAGACCGAGACCGTGAACAAGGCCAAGCCTGCGGAGCCGGACGACATGTTCAGTACCGAAGACGACCAGGCGGCGCGACTGTCGGAGCTGGCGCCGGTCGGCAGCTGGACCGAGGTGGTGGTCCATGGCGGCCCGCGCCAAGCGCAGGTGGATCCGGCGATGTCGTTGAAGGGATGGATCTCGATGGGGGACGACCAGGCTGCGACCGTGGCTGAGGCCCGCAAGCTGCATGAGTGCAAGTAAGGCAGGGTAGGGGTCAGAGCCCTTTGCTGTGGCAAAGGGATCTGACCCCTTTCATTGTCGGCCTCATCGTTCCATTTATGTGCTCAATATTCACTTGCGCGCCAGATTGGCAGGTCTAGAATGCGCCCCATGAACCGGATGCCGCTCCTGAAGTTTTTCACCCTGACCCGCGCAAGCGCGGAACGGGCGTATCTGCCTGGAGCCCCACGAGGCCGTTGAGACGGCCATCGCTGGACCTTCGACAGAGCGCCCTCCGGGGCGCTCTTTTCGTTTCACCCATCACCCGCTGTACCGCAAGGAGAACGTGCCATGCACCAGATCGCCGAGACCGAACGCTAGCCGCGCGCCCTGTCGCCAACCGGGGTGCGCGGCCCTCGAAGTTGGCTTTGCAGGAACCTTTCTCATGAACACCCAAGTCCTTTCCCGCCGTCGCAACCTTGGCATCATTGCCCACATCGACGCCGGCAAGACCACGCTGACCGAACGCCTGCTATGGAAAAGCGGCGAAATCCATCGCGTCGGCGAAGTGCACGACGGCAATGCGACCACCGATTTCTCGGCGATCGAGCGCGAGCGTGGCATCACCATCGGCGCGGCCGCCGTGCAGGCGCAGTGGGCGCCGCGCGACCTGCCGCCGCATCGGCTGACCCTGATCGACACTCCCGGCCACATCGACTTCGCCATTGAAGTCGAGCGTTCGCTGCGCGTGCTCGACGGTGCCGTGGCCGTGTTCTCGGCCGTGGACGGCGTGCAGCCGCAGTCAGAGACGGTGTGGCGCCAGGCGCGTCGCCATCGTGTGCCGCTGATCGCGTTCGTCAACAAGATGGACCGCGTAGGCGCTTCGTTCGAGCGTGTGCTGGAGCAGCTGCAGGACAAGCTGCAGGCGCGGCCGTGGGCGCTCGGTATGCCACTGGGCAGCGAAAGCGATTTCAACGGCTGGGTCGACCTGGTCGATGAGCGCGTGCTGCACTGGCAGGATGGTGCCGTAACCACGGTGACCCCGTGGGACGACGCGGCGCGCACCCTGTGGCAGCCGCAGCGCGACGCGCTGGTTGAGGCCGTGGCCGACCACGACGAACTGCTGGCTGATGCCTGGCTGGAAGGTCGCGCGATCGATGCGGAACTGCTGCGTGCGGCGATCCGACGGGCGACGCTGGCCGGTGCAGGCGTGCCGGTGCTGGCCGGTGCCGCGTTCAAGGACAAGGGCATCGAAACCCTGCTGGATGCGGTGGTCGATTACCTGCCGTCGCCGCTGGATCGTCCTGCCGTGACCGCCGAGAGCGAAGACGGCGACGTGGTGCTGCCGCCGGATCCAGACGGTCCACTGGCCGGCCTGCTGTTCAAGATCACCCACCAGCAGCACGGCGCGCTGAGCTTCGTGCGGCTGTACTCGGGCACCTTGAAGGTCGGCGATGCGGTGGCCAGTTCGCAGCATCCGCAGGGGCGGCGTGTCAGCCGCCTGGTGCGGGTGCAGGCCGACCAGACCCACGACATTGAACAGGCCGTGGCCGGTGACATCGTCGCGGTGCTGGGCTGGAAGGATGCGGTCAGCGGCGAAACGCTGAGCGACCGCGCGCAGCCGCTGCGCCTGGAAAGCATTCAGGCACAGGCACCGGTGCTGGCCTGGCGGCTGGAACCGGCACGCGCGGCCGACCTGATCCGGATGGCGCAGGGCCTGGCCAGCCTGGCCCAGGAAGATCCGTCGTTCCGTGTCGAAACCGATCGCGACACGGCGGAGACCCTGGTCTGGGGCATGGGCGAGCTGCACCTGGAGGTGATGGTCGAGCGCCTGCGCAGCGAATGGAAGGTAGACGTAGGCGTAGGTGCGCCGCGTGTGGCCTACCAGGAGACGCCGATGCGTGCGATGGCCGGGGTTGTGGGCCGGCTGGTCAAGCAGACCGGCGGTCAGGGCCAGTTCGCGCACGTGGTGCTGGATGTGTCGCCGCGCGAAGACGGCCAGGTGGTGTTCAACGATCGCATCGTTGGTGGCTTGGTGCCCCGCAGCTTCATCAGCGCCGTGGAGAAGGGCGTGCGTGCTGCGCTGTCTGAAGGCCCTCAGGGTCATCCGGTGGTCGGTATCGAGGTCAGTCTTGTCGATGGCCAGACCCACGCCAAGGACTCTTCGGAAATGGCGTTCCATCGCGCCGGTGCCGAGGCGATCAAGGCGGCGCTGGCCGAAGGTGGCACGCAACTGCTGGAGCCGGTGATGGCAGTGACAGTGCATTCGCCGTCGGCGTCGGTGGGAGATGTGGTGGGCGACCTCAACCGTCGCCATGGCCGTATTGCCCGCATCGAAGACCAGGAGGGTCGCGCCGAAGTCAGCGGCTTTGCGCCGCTGGCGCAGCTGGTGGGCTACACCACTTCGCTGCGTTCGCTCAGCCAGGGTCGGGCGAGCAGCGAGGCGCACCTGCACGGCTACGAGCCGGTACGCGCTGCGTGAGGAAAGGTGAGGGGAGCCCGTAAGCGGGCTCCCTTTTTTTGTGGGGGTTGATGGCGTTCCGTAACCACGCTGGCGTGGATGAATCCGCATCAGCACGCGAGTATTTGCACTGCATTGCAACAAAACTGCAGAAAAAGCTGGATTAAAGTGATGCCTCACGATAAATTGCGCACCCCCCGTTGCTCGCCGCCGCCCGCACCCCTCTCATGCGTGATGACAAAGACCCCGGAACCCTGGAGCTGACCCTGCCGCGCAAACGCGGCCGTCCGCCCAAGTTCGGGTACGCAATGAGCGACGCACAGCGGGCCGCGCGCTACCGGGCGCGCCGGGCAGGGCAGGCCAACCACGCCGATGTGCGCGCCTGCAGCGACATGGTGTTGCTGGACAAGATCCGCGCTGCGGTCAGCGCCCGCGACACCGAGCTGGCCGGCTTTCTGGTCCACGTTCTCTGGCAACGCTACCCGCTGCAGTTGAAATAGGCCGCCGGTGGGGTGGCCGTTGTCATCGAGCTTGTTGATAATGCGGGATTCAGGTTGTTCCCGCTGGCGCGCCCGGGATGGCAGGCGCGCATGATCGAACGGTTCCCAAGATGACCACCACCAGCGACACCACCACCGAAGCGGCGCCCGCCGGTACCCCCCTGTTCTACACCCGTCCGGTGCCGCTGCAGGCCGATGTGCACGCCGACCTGCGCATCCTGCCGGGCAGGCTCGAGTTTGCCGCTGGCAACAACGCCATTCCGCTGGTGCTTGGCGAGTTCTCGCTGGCCCTGCATCACTTCCCGATCCTGTTCGCCGGCCCGACCGCGGTGCCGATGGCGGCCGTCGGCGTGTCGGAAGAGAACCTGTTCATCAAGGACGGCCTGTGGGAAGACGAGGCCTACATCCCGGCTTACCTGCGTCGCCACCCCTTCATCTTCATCGACACCGGCGCGGACAACGATTTCCTGCTGGGCATCGATGAAGAGAACCCCCGCGTGGTCAAGGGTGGTGACGAAGGCCAGCCGCTGTTCGTCGATGGCAAGGCCACCGAGATGGTGCAGCAGGCGCTGGAGTTCTGCGGCCAGTTCACCCGCGAGCACGAACAGACACAGGCCTTCTCCAAGGCGCTGATCGAGAACGGCCTGCTGGTCGAACGCAACGCCACCGTGCGTACTCCGGACGGTCGCGAGTTCAACCTCAACGGCTTCCAGGTGGTCGATGTCGAGAGATTCGTCGCACTGCCGGAAGCCACTGTGGTCGAATGGCACCGCAGCGGCTGGCTGGCGTTGATCCACCAGCATCTGATGTCGCTGGGTCGCTTCAACGACCTGACCCGTCGCCAGGTCGAGCGCCTGGCGGCCTGATCAGGCCGATGGTGCGGCTTCCGCCCTGCGGGAGCCGTGCCACTGCTGCAATCCCTGCAGCAGTCGCCGCGCCTTGACCCAGTCAGGCGCGGCCTTACGCCCCAGCTCCCACAGGTCGGCCGCGATGCCGGCTTGCGTGGTTGCGCCGCAGATCTGCAGCGTACCCTGCAGGCGATGCGCGTGATGGCGCAGCGCATCCGGAGCGGCGCCGGTAACGGCGCGCTCGATGGCAGTCAGTTCCATGCTGATGTCGGCCACATAGACGGAGTCGATGTGAGCCGTGCTGGCAGGTGCAACGTGGCTCCCCAGCGCTGGCAACGCCAGTACCTGCAGCAGCTTGGCGATCTGCAGCGGCTTGGTCAGCACCGCGTCGAATCCTGCTGAGCGACAACGCGCTGCATGGCGATGGCCCGTGCGTGCCGACAGCGCGATCAGCAGCAAGGGCGTGTGCGCCTGCGCACGCAGCCGGCGCGCGAGCGCATAGCCATCCATGTCGTGGAGCTCGATGTCGAGCAGCACCGTGCCGCGCGGCCGTCGCGCCTGTTCTTCCATCGCACCGCTGGCATCGGCAAGCGCATGCACATCCGCGCCCAGGCGCCGCAGCTGGGCGGCCATGAGGCGGCGGTTGAGGCCATGGTCTTCGACCAGCAGCAGATCCAGGCCGGCGAGCGGCTGCTCACTAGCGACCACGCTTGTAGTCGGCGGGCGGTCCCTGGCGATCCGCACCGGCAGGCGCAGGGTGAAGCGGCTGCCGCGTCCGTGGACGCTGTGGACAGTCAGATCGCCGCCCATCGAGCGGGCCAGTTCACGTGCGATCACCAACCCCAGCCCGCTGCCGCCGCGCTGCAGCCCGTCCTCGCCCTGCTGGAATGGGTGGAACAGGGATGTTGCCTGCGCAGCAGAGATACCAATGCCGCTGTCGATTACATCCAGCAGCAGCTCATGCGGTCGCGTTGGTGGTCGCAGCTGCACGCGCAGGTCGATGCCGCCGACATCGGTGAACTTCAGTGCATTGCAGAGCAGGTTGTCGACAATCTGGCGCAGCGCATCGGGATCCAGCAGGACCAGCGGCGCCGGCGCTGCATCGCAGTCCAGCCTGAGCTCCAGGCCTTTCCTGCGTGCGGGCGGGCGGATCGCATCCAGCGACTGGTTGCACAGCAGTGCGACGTCGCAGGCTTTTGGCTGCGGCGCGAAGCCACCACTGGCGAGGCGCGAAAAATCCAGCGAGCGATCCAGTAGCCCGCGCAGTGAGCGTCCTGCGGCAGCCATCGCCGCGAGTAGTTCGCGGCGGCCCTCCGCAGAATGCGCCTGGTGCAGCGGGGTGATCGAGCTCAACAGCGTCTGCGCGGCATTGCGTACCTCATGGCTGATCATGCCGAACGCGCGTGCACGGTCGCGTTCGCTGCGGCGGAAGCGGTGCCGTAGCGGATTCCAGAGAAGCGGGAGACCGGCCAGCGCGGCGATCAATGCCAACAGCCAGGCCGGCGGCGGCGACCGCACCCGGTCCAGCGCTTGCTCCACCGATGCTGGCAGCGTCTGCTGCGCCCAGAGATGCAGCAGGCCAGCGTGTTCTTCCAGCGTGATGTCGCGCAGGCCCCGGTCGATGCGCTCAAGCAGGTGCCTGTCCTCCCGACGAGCGAGCAGGTGCAGGTCGGTGGAGAAATCGCTGCTGATCGGCTGCAGCAGCAGATCGCCGCTGAAGTAGCGGCGGATCATTGGCCGCAGCGTCGTATCCATGCCGATCGCCGCATCCGCTGTGCCGGCAATGACCGCTTCAAGTGTCGCGTGCCGATTGGAAAGGGAATGCAGGCGAATCTGTGGATGACGCGCGCCCAGCCAGCCGGCGTAGGGGCCGCCCTCAACCACGGCCAGGGTCCGTCCATCCAGCTCCGCCAGGCTGCGTGGCAGCCATTGGCCGGAACGCCCGGCAAGCACCGTCCTGCCGCCACGAAAGGGGGCGGAGGCAATCAGATCCGGGCAGGGCAGCTGCAGATGTGCGGCGCCACCCACCACCAGCACCAGATCGGCATCGCGGCGACACACGGCAGCCACAGATTCTGTAGTGGTGGGGTGGGGCAGGTCGCGGAAACGCAGTTGGGCATGCCGCGCCACCAGGGCTGCATAGCCGTGGGCGAGCGTGGGCAAGGGCGTTGTTTCTGCAAGTGGGGCGGGTACCGGGCGAAGGGAAGGGGCCGTTGCAACCCGTACCTCGCTGCCCGGCCCCCAGCGTTGTGATCGGACATCTTCCGCAGATGCCGCCGGCAGCAGCAGAAGAACCAGCAGCAGGGCCAAGGAGGTGCGCAGGTGCGAGCGGTCCGGCCTGCTCATGACGGACTCGCGTGTGGGCGCATGGCGTAGATCTCGGCGTCGTTGCGCAGGCCAAGCTTGCGCAGCGCGGCAACCTTCTGGGTGCTGACGGTCTTGACGCTCCGGTGCCGGCGCAGCGCGATCTCGGACACGGTGAGCCCGGTGAGCAGCAGTTCCAGTACCTCGCGTTCATTGCGGCTGAGTTCGCTGCAGTCGGCAGGCAGGATGAAGTCAGGTGGCAGGCGGCCGAGCCCCTGATGCACGCGCACAATTGCCTCTGACAGCATCGGTAGTGGTTCGGCCTTGCCGACGATGCCGCTGACGCCGGCGTTGATCAGGTGGCTGAGGTTGGTCGCGGGTGAGAGCGTGGCGAAAACGAGCAGCGGAATGCTGGGGAAGGTATCGCGCAGCAGGGGGATCAGCTCGGCGCTAGCGCGGTCGCCGGGGGCCAGGCTCAGGTCGATGATCGCCACATCGACGTGCAGCATATGCAGGGTGGTGATGAGATCTTCGCTGAGGGAGTGGCTGGCGACGATGCTGAAGCGGCGGTCGCGGTTGAGGTGCAGGGCGATGCCGCGACGGACGACCTCATGGTCGTCCAGAAGCGCCAAGCGCAGCCGGCGCGGTGCAGGATGTCCATTCATGCGCAGGGAGGTGATCAGCGCCCCACGGGCGTGGTCATCATTTTGGCGTCACTGTCACGCCGGGCATCGGATTTCCGGGATTTTTGCGATTATTCCTAAGAATCGATGTGCTGCGCGCATCGGTTCCGCAAACGTCATTGATGTAGTGGATGGAACTCATCGGCACCGGATCAGCGGACCGACTGCGGCACCCGCCTCAACCTGGCAGTGTCGTAACCCATCGCTGCAATGCGCTGCACCGCCTGCCGGTAGTCGCTTTCCGAGACCTGTGGCGTACGCGCCATGTACCAGACGTAGTCGCGCTTGCTGCGGGCCACAATGGTCTGGCGGTAGCCATCATCGAGCCAGGCGATGATGTATTCGGCCTGGATCGGCCAGATGAACTGCATGCCCCAGATCGCACCGTTTCCTTCTTTCTCCACCCGGCCGATCGGATGCATCGACTTCTGTGGGGCATCGAAGCTGCCCTTGCGATAGGTGAAGGTAGTCTGGATGCGTCCATCCGGCCGTAGCGCGTAACTTTCCACCGCATCGAAGGCCTCGCGTTCCGGGCGCGATGGAATGTGTGCGATCACATACCAGTCGCCCATGAATCGCGGCACATCCACCGATGGTGGCCGCGGTAGGGGCCGGGTGTCGCTGGAGCTGCAGCCTGCACCGAACAGGCCGGCTGCGAGCAGAGGAAGCAGCGGGAAAATGCGCATGTCACACCTCAGCGTGGGCGGAACAGGTAATGGGCCACCAGCCACTGCTGGCCGTTGTCGTAGCCGAACAGCTCGGCACAGGCCATCCAGAACATCCGCCAGCGCTGCCACCAGATCTTTGCCGCGGCCTGGCCGTAGGTGGCGACCAGTACAGGCATGACCTCTTCGCGGGCGGCGTCCTGGTTGGCCAGCCAATGATCAGCGGTGCGCTGGTAGTGGCTGCCATCCAGCAGCCAGCGCTGTTCCAGCCGCAGGTCGCGCTGGAAATGCAGCAGGGTGTCGGCGGCGGGCATCAGCCCACCCGTGAAGAAGTGGCGGCCCATCCAGTTATCGCCGCCGCTGGTCTCGAACGGATACATCAGCGTGCGGTGGGCGAAGATGTGCACGAACAGCGCGCCATCCGGTTTCAGCCATCGTGCGATGCCTGCCAGCAACCGCTCATAGTTGCGTACGTGTTCGAACATCTCCACCGACACGCAGCGGTCGAACTGTGCCGTTGGCAGCTCAAGCTCGTTGACGTCGCAGGTCAGCACCTCGACGTTGCCCAGGCCGCGTGCCTGGCACTGCGCCATGATGTGCCTGCGCTGGCTGTGCGAGTTGGAGACGGCGGTGATATGCGCCTGCGGAAAGCGTTCGGCCATCCACAGCGTCAGTGAGCCCCAGCCGCAGCCGAGTTCAAGGATCTGCTGGCCGTTGGCCAGGCCGGCGCGTTGGCCGTACAGCGCCAGCATGGCGTCTTCGGCCTGGTCCAGCGTTTCGCGGCCAGTGGGGTAGTAGCAGCTGCTGTATTTCAGGCGCTTGCCCAGGCAGGCCTGGAAGAAGGCCGCGGGAACTTCGTAGTGCTGACGGTTGGCCACTTCGGTATGCAACGCGAGTGGGCTGTGGGCCAGCTCGGCGATGCGCCGGCTGAAGCGTGCCGATTGGCCTTCGATGCCGCCCTCGCTTTCCTCATGCAGGCGTTGCGCGCACAAGCGGCGGATGCCCGCACGCAGCGCCGCATCGGGCACCAGTCCGCGTTCGGCCCAGGCGATCAGCCCGGTTTCCGCATCTTCGGCCGGATTCAGTGACGGGATCGCGCTCATGCGGAATGCTCCTTGGAAGAACGGGGGAACCAGGGAAAGAACATCGACGTGCTGTGCTGGTACTCGCGGTAGTCTTCGCCGCGGCTACGCAGAGCCTGCTTCTCGGTGAACGGAATGCCGCTCAGATAGCGCAGGAATACATACATCAGCAGCGGGCCGGACCACGCCAGCCACCACAGTGGTGAGCCCGCCGCCAGCAGCACGTAGCTGAACCAGTGCAGCCATTCGAAGAAGTAGTTGGGGTGGCGCGAGTAACGCCAGAGTCCTTGGCGGCAGGTCAAGCCCTTGTTCGCCGGGTCGGCCCGGAACCGGGCCAGCTGCCAGTCGGCCAGCGCCTCGCCGCCGACGCTGATCAGCCAGACGCCTGCGGCGGCAACCACCCACAGCGACAGCCCCGGCCGTGGATTGGCCGCCACCGCGACGAAGGGCAGGGCGAACAGAACGATCAGCAGCGCCTGCGCCATGAAGAAGCCGAAGATCTTCCCCTGGTGGCCGTGCCAGTGTTCCCGCAGATAACGGTAGCGACCGTCCTCTTGTTCGTGACGGACCCGGTGCCAGAGATGCAAGGCCAGGCGGCTGCCCCACAGCCCACCCAGCAGCCCCAGCGCGAGCCGGGGCATCAACGCGCCATCGCCCAGCAGTGCCAGCAGCAGCGCCGATGCACCCACGCCTTTGGCCCAGAGCACATCAACCACGCCGATGTTGGTGTGGCGACGCTGCCAGGCCCAGCCCCAGCTCATCACCACTACTGCGTACAGCAGCACCCACCCTGGATTGATCATGACGATGCTCCGGCAAGTGGTGGATGATCTGAAGGCCGGGACCAGCGCCGGGCCGCGGCACACAGCAGCGGCAGAGCAATGCTCCAGCCCATGCCGAGCACCAGCAGCCCCTGCCAGGCGGGCGCCCGGAACTGCACCGCCTCGAAACCCCGGGAGGCCGAGAGATAGGCCAGTGGCGCGAGCAGCAGGCCGAACAGGATCGGCAGTGCGGGGTGCCGCAGCAGGAAGCGCATCGAGGTGGTCAGCGTCATCGCGAACGCGGCCCACAGCGCCATGATCCACGGCGGCGGTGCGCAGCCGTGCGATGCCGCCGCATAGCGCACCATGCCGCTGGCCGCTGCGCTGGCATCCACCAGCCAGGCGCAGGCCAGCGCAACCAGCAACAGGCGAAGGTCCACGATCGGCCTGGGGGATGTCAGCAACTGGCAGGCCACGTAGAGGCTGGCCGCCAACAGCGCTGGCCACTGCCAGCCGCGCCCGGCACCGGTCACCGCGCACAGCCAGACCAGCTGGTTGCCGATGAGGTTGGCCCAGAATCGGCGCATTTCAGTGGCCATCGCTCGCCGCCGCCATAGGCCGATGGCCCGGACGCGCCAGCAACAGATGCGACACGCCGATCGAACGCTCCAGGAAGCCCCCCTCGCAGTACGCCAGATAGAACTCCCACAGACGGCAGAAGCGCGCGTCGAAGCCCTGCGCATGCACCGCAGGCAGCTGGGCGAGGAAGCGATGGCGCCATGCACGCAGGGTCAGCGCGTAGGAATGGCCGAAATCCTGCTGTGCGATCAGCTGCAGGTCGCTTACCCGGGTCTTGGCCGCGATGATCGCGTTGATCGAGGGAATGAAGCTGCCCGGGAATACGTAGCGCTTGATGTAATCAACACTGCGTCGCGCCTGTTCGTAGCGCTGGTCCTCGATGGTGATGGCCTGCAGCAGTGCCACGCCGTCCGGCTTCAGCAGGCGCTGCAGCGTGGCCATGTAGGTATCCAGGTATTCGGCACCAATGGCTTCGATCATCTCGATCGACACCAGCTTGTCGTAGCGGCCCTGCAGGTCCCGGTAGTCCTGCATCAACAGGGTGACGCGCCCCTGCAGGCCGGCAGCCTTAACACGTTCCGTGGCCAGTGCGTGCTGCTCGGCGGAAATGGTGGTGGTGGTGACGTGACAGCCATAGTGCTGGGCCGCATGCACGGCGAAACCACCCCAGCCGGTGCCGATCTCGACTACGTGGTCGCCGGGCTTGAGTTGCAGCTGCTGGCAGATGCTGTCCAGCTTGCGTCGCGACGCCGTCTCCAGCGATTCACTGTCATCTGCGAACAGGGCAGAGGAATACATCATGTCCCGCGACAGGAACAGCGCGAAGAAGTCGTTGCCGAGGTCGTAGTGCGCCGCGATGTTGCGGCGACTGCCTTCACGGCTGTTGCGGCGCAGGCGGTTCCAGCCGCGCAGCAGCCAGCCGCCCACGCGGGCCGGGCCGTGCTCCATGCTGTCGAGCAGATCGCGGTTGCGTACCAGCAGCCGCACCAGTGCCACCAGATCATCGCAGTGCCAGTCGCCGTGGATGTAGCTCTCGCCAGCGCCGACGCTGCCCTGTGCAGCCACTTTCCGATAGAACGCGGGATCGTCGATAGTGACCGTGACCTGCAGGTCACCGCGGGGTTCGCCCAACCACACCTCGCCCAGTGCATCGCGCACGCACAGATGGCCGTCGCGCAGGGGCGCCAGCTGCGCCAGCAGGCGCCGGCGCAGGAAAACATCGAGCGCGCCCGGCTGTGGCAGGGCTACCGAGGGATTCATCTCGTTCATCGTGGTTTCTCGGCAAGGGAAGGATGGTCGTGCACCGGGTTGCGCTTCAGCCACAGGCGCAGCGCATGCCAATGGATGGCGGCCACCACCTGGGTGGTCATCAGCGGATAACAGGCGAGGACGCGCGCAAGGCCGCGTCCGTCCAGCGGGCGCCGCTGCATGGACTGAGTGGCATCGAACTGTCGCACGCCGTCACGCCACACCTGCATGTGCACGCGCAGGTCCTCGCCGGGCGCGTTGAACCGCCAGTCATAGCGGCAATCCATCGCCATGAATGGCGAGACGTGGAAGCATTTGTCGAACTGCCAGCGTAGTGACGCGCCCTCATGGAGCGCGGTCGATGCCGGCAGCACGTATGCGTGGCGTTCCTTCCATGGGGTATTGGTGATGTCGGCGACGATGCAGTCCAGCGTGCTGCCGTCAGCCTGGTAGCAGTAGTAGAAGCTGACTGGGTTGAAAACGTGGCCGGCAAAGCGCAGATGGGTGAGCAGGCGCACGGGCCCGCAGGGGCGGTGGCCGAGGGTGTTGGCGGCGTGGTCGCGCACGGCATCGGCGAGTGGTTGCGCGGGATTACCGAAGTAGTCGCTGCGGCGGAACTCGGCCAGGTTGCGCCGGTTGACCGACCACAGCCAGCGTCGTGCGAACACGGTCTCCAGCTCATCAAGATCCAGCAGCAGCTGTGCGACCGGATAGCGGAAGGCATGCGGATGCGGGTGGTGGCGCCGATGCACCACCTGCCCGAAATAGAGTGCACTGGCGCTCACGCGGCGACCTCGCCGAACGCCGGTACCAATCGATGCGGTTCGCAGGCACGCAGTGCGTCGACCACGCGGCGGGCACTGCGGATGCCGTCCTCATGGAAGCCCCAGCCCCAATAGGCGCCGGCGAACCAGGTGTGGCGCCGGCCCTGCAGTTCGCCCCAGCGCTGCTGCGCGCGTACTGCGGCATGGTCATGCACCGGGTGCGCGTAACGCAGCGTACGCAGCACCTTGGCCGGTTCGATCGCCTCGCTGCGGTTGAGGGTCACTACCAGCGGAGTGTCACCGGGCAGGCCCTGCAGCAGGTTCATGCAGTAACTGACCGTGCACGGCGCCGCGGGGTCACGCGGCACGTGCGCGTTCCAGGCGGCCCAGGCCTTGCGGTCGCGTGGCAGCAGCGATGCATCGGTGTGCAGCACGGCTTCGTTGGGTTGGTAGCGGATGGCACCAAGCACCTCGCGCTCGATGGCATCGGCGTCACCCAGCAGCGCCAGTGCCTGGTCGCTATGGCAGGCCAGGATCACCTCGTCGAAGCCTTCCACGCCGGCCGCACTGTGCACCCGCGCGCCCCAGGGCGTGCGCTCGACCGAATGCACCGGGCACTCCAGTCGTTCGCGCACCTGCCAACGGGCGCGCAAGGCTTCGACATAGCGCGCCGAGCCGCCTTTGACCACCCGCCACGGCGAACGCCCGGTCATCTGCAGCATCTGATGATTGGCCATGAACTGGGCCAGATAGCGGGCCGGGAAGTCCATCACGGTAGCGGTTGGCGAAGACCACAGTGCCGAGGCCATCGGCAGCAGGTGTTCTTCGATGAAGGCCTCCCCATAGCGCTGGCTGCGCAGGTACTGGCCGAGCGTGGGACCCTGGTCTTCCGCCAACAGCAGCGGCGCGTCGCGGTAGAAGCGGCGCAGGTCGGCCAGCATGCCCCAGAAGCGTGGCGACAGCAGGTTGCGGCGCTGGCAGAACAGGCCGTCCAGCGAGGTGGCGTTGTATTCCACGCCGCTGCGCTCGCTGTGCATTGAAAAACTCATCGTGGTCGGTTGCGAGGCCACGCCCAGCTCATCGAACAAGGCGGTCAGCAGCGGGTAGTGCAGCGGGTTGAACACGATGAAGCCTGTATCCACGGCCATGCGCCGGCCGCCCACCTGCACGTCGTGGGTGTGGGTATGGCCGCCCAGGTAGTCATTGGCTTCAAACAGCGTGACTTCATGTTCGCCGTGCAGCCACCAGGCGCTGGCCAGGCCTGCAATGCCGGAGCCGATGATCGCGATGCGCATGTCAGTACCTCGCCTTGGCCAGTACCCATTCGGGAATCGGCTTGAGTCCTTTGACCAGGCCGGCCGCGGACATCGCACGCAGTCCGTACCAGGTCAGGTCGATCTCCCACCAGCGGAAGCCCTGGCGGACCGTGCCCGGGAAGAAGTGGTGATTGTTGTGCCAGCCTTCGCCGAAGGTGAGCAGTGCCAGCCAGAGATTGTTGCGGCTGTCGTCGCGGGTTTCGAAGCGGC
Source organism: Stenotrophomonas sp. GW821-FHT09E08 (assembly GCF_059416125.1). Taxonomy (NCBI): domain Bacteria; kingdom Pseudomonadati; phylum Pseudomonadota; class Gammaproteobacteria; order Lysobacterales; family Lysobacteraceae; genus Stenotrophomonas; species Stenotrophomonas sp. GW821-FHT09E08. The sequence continues at coordinate 21,790 of NZ_JBWKOO010000008.1, read as the reverse complement.
GGCGGCCGAACCGGTGCGCCAGTGAATTGATGGTGACCGTGGCATGGAACAGCACCACGGTGGAGATGAAGAAGCCCCATACCAGCAGCTGCGGTCCGGAGGTGTGCAGTGCGGGTACCCAGCGCTCAAGCGCGGCACCCAGTGCATAGAGGCCGGCGGCCAGCAGCACCGGCACCGCGGTATCGAAGCGGTCCAGCCAGCGAAGTTCCGGGAAGCGGGCGAGATCGGGCACCCGCGAAAGATCGGTGGCGAAGGCCTCACGGGTCAGGAACCAGCCCATGTGGCTGCGCCAGAAACCCCCTTCGCGCGGTGAGTGCGGGTCCAGGGGTTGGTCGGCATGGCGATGGTGGTGGCGGTGATGGGCGGCCCACCACAGCGGCCCGCGCTGCACGCTGGCGGCACCGATCACCGCGAACACGAACTGCACCGGTCGCGATGCCTGGAAGGTGCGGTGCGAGAAGTAGCGGTGGTAGAACGCGGTGATCGCGAACATCCGCACTGCGTAGAGTGCAACGGCCACGATCACCGCGGTCCACGAGATGCCGACCCAGATCACCGCCAGGCAGGCTACGTGCATCAACGCGAATGGCACCGCACGCAGCCAATCAATGCGGCCCGGCTGGCCCGTGCTGGCATCGGTGCCGCTGCCGCTGTCGATCCAGCGCATCAATGTACGCAGGAGACGACGGCTTCGGCGGGGAAGGGGCGCTACAGAGGCCATGACGGATCTCGGCTGGATTCGTGTCTTCCTCTACGCACCAGGGCGCGCAATGGATGCACCGCCGTGCAGATCACGTGGGATTCACCTGGGCGTCACGGCGCAGTCGGCAACGAGTGGCTGCGTCCATGCCCGTTGCCACTCGGTCGCAGCGCTCTCACGAGGCGGGGAAGCAAACCGCACCACCACTTGTGGGTAGCCGCCCCGCGCATCGCGAAGATTGCTGGTGCCACGAAATTCCAGCAGCCGCCGGTCTGCGCTCGCATAGACAAGCGACAGGCGTGGTGCGATGCCGCCATACCAGGTGTCCAGGCTGACCTCGATGGACTGGGCATCGATACCTTGCCAGCGTAGCGATCCGCTGCGCACCACCTGGACCGGGTAGAAGCGTTGCCGCGCCGGTACCAGAAAAGGCAGCGAGACGCGTTCACCACGCATCAAGGCAGGCCAATGCAGGCGCACTGCCGCGTCGAATCCGGCGTCGATCACAGCATCTGCCGGCAGGCTGAGGCGACGCTGGCGCCGAGCGGAGGCGGCCGCTTCCTTCCAGCCGACCACGACCGTTCCGCCGTCGGCCACTACCTCCGCCGCCTGGCCGCTGCGCCTGTCCTCCAGGGTGTAGCCGCGCGCCTGTGCCTGCAAGGTGGCGGGCAGGTGCTTGCGTGCGAAGGGGCGTCCATCCGGACATTGGTACAGCACCCAGCGCTCGGAGCCGTCCTGGGCGGAGCGCTGCCAGTGCAGCTCCCGATAGGCGGCAGCCCCTTGCGGCGTGGTGGCAACACCTTCGATGCGCAGCCAAGGGCTGGCCAGTGCGGTGCAGGGCAGGCAGAGCAACAGCCAGATGGTGCGCATGAGGGACAACCTGAAGGGGGGGGCTCAAGGCTTACGGTGCAGAGGCGCGGCTGGATGCGCAGCGCTGGCTGCATCCAAACGCTGCCCCCAGCCGTAGAGACAACAGACCTTCACCTGCCCGCCGCGAATGCAGATGTACCCTGACGCCGCCAGCCCTGCCTTCAACTTCGATAGCGTACGCATTGTGTCCAGTTCCCAGCAGCCGAGCAGCGAGCCGACGAACTGGGCCGGTGACATGGACGGTGTGGCGCGGCTGCGCGACCGCGATTGCTTCATGCGCATCTACGATCATTTCATGCCGCGCCTGTGTGTCTATCTGCGCGGTCTGGGTGCGCCCGAGGCAGTGGCCGAGGAGCTCGCGCAGGAGTGTCTGCTAAGGCTGTGGCTGCGCGCAGCCGACTACGACCCTGCGCAGGCAGCGTTGAGTACCTGGCTGTACCGTATCGCGCGAAACCTGCACATCGACCGGGTACGGCATGAGCGCAGCTGGATGCAGGTGCAGGCTGCGGTGGCGTACGCAGCGACGGCAGACGTGGTCGAGCGCAGCAGCGCCGAGCAGTTCGCCGACCAGGCCCGGCTGCGCCAGCGCATCAACGAGCTGCCTGCGGTGCAGGCGCGACTGGTCCGCATGTCCTATTTCGAGGCCAAGAGCCACGGCGAGATCGCAGAAGCGCTGGGTATGCCGCTGGGCACGGTCAAATCGCATCTGCGGCGCGCGTTCCTGCAACTGCAATCCAAGGTGGGAGGCGCGCTGTGAATCCGCACCACCATCTTCACGAATCCACCCTGATGAGCTATGCCGCGGGCGCGTTGCCGGCGCCGCTGAGCATTGTTGCCGGCACGCACCTGGAGCAGTGCCCGCAGTGCCGCCAGCGGCTGCGCGATGCCGAGGCGATCGGTTCGGCGCTGCTGGAGCAGACACAGCCGCCGCAAGGCGACGGTGATGCGCGTCGGGATGTAATGCGCGAGGCGATGTTGCGGCGCCTGACTACGGAGTCGTCGATCAGTGTTGCAGCGCCGGCGCGTCCAGTACCGCCAGAGCGGCCGGAAGCGGATCCCGATCATCTGCCGGCATCGCTGCATCCTTACTTCGGCACCTCGCTCAGTGGCCTGCGCTGGCGCTGGATGGCGCCGGGGGTGCATTGCATCCGCGCCGAACAGATGCCTTCACTGATCATGCTGAAGATCGCGCCCGGCAAATGCCTTCCCATGCACAGCCATGGCCGCAGTGAGCTGACCCAGATCCTGCGTGGCTCCTACAACGATGCCCTCGGGTTGTTCGCGCCGGGCGACGTGGCGGATCTGGATGAGGACGTGGAGCACCAGCCGGTGACCGCGCCGGGCGTGCCCTGCATCTGCGTATCTGCACTGGACGCACCGCTGGTGTTCAGCGGCTGGCTGGCGCGGAAGATCCAGCGTTTCGTGAAGCTCTAACGGGGTGCTGTGATGAGCGCGATGAAGGGAATGCGCGTGTTGCTGACCGGTGTCGCCGGGCTGGTGGGGCAGGGCGTGGCCAAGGCCTGCCAGACTTCGCCAAGGGTTGCCAGCCTGACCGCTCTGGTACGGCATCAAGGCAGCCTTGCCGTCGCCGGTGACGAGCTGGTGGTGCCGGACTTCCTGCGCATCAATGAGCAGCGCGATGATCTGGTTGGCTACGACGCCTGCCTGTACTGCGCAGGCGCGCCACCTGTGGGCACTGCCGAGGCTGAGTACCGGCGGGTGACCCTGGATACCACGCTCGCCGTCGCGCGCGCCTGGGCCGCTGCGAACCCCCGCGGTTGCTTCCTGTATGTGTCTGGCGCAGGCGCGGACCCGCAAAGCCGGATCATGCCGCTGCGGATCAAGGGCGAAACCGAGCAGGCATTGCGTGCGTTACCGATCCGGACAGTCATGCTGCGCCCTGGTGGCGTCCGCCCGGTGGCGGGCACCGGTACCCGGCATGCCGTGCTGAAACCGTTGTACTGGGGTGGTGCACCGCTGATGAAACTGGCAGGGGTGATCACCCCTGCGCTGGTGACCAGCAATCTTGCACTGGGCCAGGCGATGATCGCGCTGGCCGGCATGGGCAACCCGCCCGCTACGGTGGAGTGCGCTCAGATCAATCGGATCGCTGCTGGCGAAGGCGACCCGATGGCCTGATTTCCGCAGGCCTGCGGAAATCAGAACACTCACAGTGCCACCGGATTAGCCTGCCACACCGAAAAGTTCAGCGCAGCGGCGAAGGATATCCAAGCCAGGTAAGGCAGCAGCATCACCGCGGCACCGCGATGGATGCGCGCGAATGCAAAGATGATGGCGCAAACAAGTACCAGCAGTACAAGAATATCGATGAAAGCGAGGGCGCCCAGCTTCCAGCCGAAGAACAGCCAGCTCCACAGTGCATTGATGGCCAGTTGCAACAGATAGAGCGACAGTGCTGGCCAGGCCCCGCGCCAGCCGCGTTCACGCCAGACCAGCCACGCCGCAATCGCCATCATCGCGTAGAGCAGGGTCCACACCGGACCGAACACACGGGCCGGCGGCGCCCAGGAGGGCAGTACGAGGCTGGCATAGAAGCTGGCGGCTGACGTCGAGGCCCAAGCGCCCAGCGCAGCGGCGGCAAACGTGATCGCGATCCAGCCCAGCAGGCCAACACCTTGCGTGCTCCTCTTCATTGCATGCATCTCCTGAATAGGTATGCCGACGCATACGCACAAGCGCGGCAGATGGATGCGGTACGGGCACCTTCAGTCCGAAGAACTGGCGGCGCCTGTTCCCTGGCTCGTCGGCAACAGTGAAGGCCGCTGATCGAACCACTCGCGTGCCTTGGCCAGATGCCACTGGCGATGGTCGCCATCCAGCTCGATGCCGGCGCCGAGCAGTCCCCAGCGCAGGTAGAGATCGCCACGCTTGCGCTGTTCCAGCAGATCCAGCCGCGCGCGCACCGAAAGACGATCGTTCTCGGCCTGCAGGCCGTCGATCACCAGATGACCCGGGCGCCAGCGCAGCGTGGCCCGCGCATCGACCTGCCCGGAATCCAGCAGGGACAGGGTCCAGCGCGGGTAGTCGGTGCGTTCGGCAAACAGTGCCAGCAGTGGCCGTGCGTCACTCAAGGTCAGGTCGGTGGTGGCATCCACCTGGAACGGCGATTGCGCATCGATGCGCCCGCGCTTGAAGGCGGCGCGTCCTTTCCACGCCGTAGTGCGCTCGCTGCCCGCCACCTGCACATTGCGCAGTTCTACCGTGGTTCCGGACAGATCGAAGTGGCGCTGGTTGAAGTCGCCGCGTCGAAGCGTGGCATTCACGTCGAGGTCACCGCCCATGTCCAGGCCCGCAACCTTCGCGCTGGCGTTGCGACCCTGCAGGCGCGCGGTGCCGTGGCCGACGCGGCCGTCGGTGTCGAGCGTGGCGTCACCGCTGAGGCTGCCGGTGCCGCGCAGCAGCCGCACCTGTTGAGAGCCAAGGTAACGGTTGTAGGCGGCCAGGTCCGGGATGGTCGCTTCACTGAAGCGCAGCCGCGCGCGAACGCCCTTGCGCAGTTCCTGCAGGCGGCCGTCGCCGGTAAGGTCCACGGCCAGGTGGCGCCCATCGAACAGCCGCACGTTCCTGGCATCGCTGGGGCGCGCGGTGAAGCGCGGCAGCCGGATCGCCAGCTGTGCCTGAGTGGGTGTCCCGGCCTTCAGCTCGCCATGCGCGCTGGCCGTGCCGGCCAGACGCACGCCGGCCACCTCGGCCACGGCTGCGGCCGAGGGAATATCCACGGTGCTGCCTTCGATCAGTTCACCATTGCGCAGGCGTAGATCCGCCTTCAGTGTGCCGCCGCCATCCAGCTGCAACCACGGTTTGCGTACGAACAGGGCAGGGATCCAGTTGAGCGAGGTGAAGGTCCATTCGCCGCGCACAGTGCCGGAGCTGCGTTCCAGCAGCTGGGCAGGGTGCTGGAATGGAATCTCGCGCCCGGTGATGTGCAGGTCGGCATCGATGCCAGCGGCCGAATCAGGGCGTGGCGGCAGGCGTGCCTGCAGGCGCATGTCGTTGGCCACATTGAGCTGCAGGGCCAGCACGCCACGATCCGGCGCGCCGTCGCCGAGGTAGAGCGGAACCTGCCAGAGCGCGTGGTCACCAGGTTGCAGCTGGCCGTCCAACAGGTGGACCGCCAGTTGCAGGCGACCGGGAACCGGCGAGCTGGAGATGCGGGGCGTCTGCGCGTCCGTATCCATGCGCAGGCCCTGGCTGCGCGCGTCCACATCAAGTTGTGCATGCAACAACTTCAATTTGGCAAGGCCAGGCGCCTGGTCGCGATAGTGGCGCGGATAGCTGAAGTGCGCTGTCAGATCCATGTCGCCCAGCAGCTGCACGCCGTCATAGCTGGTGTCTGCTTTGCTGAACGACACCTCGGAATCGAACAGTTCGGACGGGCCGCCGCGCAGCTGCTTGAGGAAGCCAACCGTGCCCTGGCCCTTGCCGATGATCAGCAGCTTGCCGAGACGGGCACTGCGGATGCTGTCGCTGTGGATGGCGTTGAAGCGCAGGGTCCAGCCCCGATCGCTGCGTGGCGGCGACGGAATGGCGTCCTCGACGCGACTGATCTCGGCAGACACGCCTGTGGCCTGCAATCGGGGAACCCGCACTTCGTGGCGGAACAGGGGCAGCACGGCCAAGCGGGCGCTGGCGCGCTCGGCGTGCAGCACGTAGACGGTGTGATTCACGTGACCGCGCATGTGCACGTTCCAGGCAATAACGTGGCCAGGCATTAGCGTGATGGCCGGGCCGGTGGTCATCACGAACTTCTGCGGCTTGCGGTTGGTAACCTGGTCGAACAGCGGGGTGTTGAGGAAGATATTGCCGGCCAGCAGGTAGAGTACGTACACGCCCAGCAGGCTGTAGCCAGCGACGCGCCATCGGCGGAACCGGTGTGGAGTGCGTGCGGGAGTAGGGGGCATGTACTGCTCTAGAGGCCGGAATTTGCTCAACTATTGCGGAAATGATGGTGGTGGCGCGTGAAGCAGGCACGGGCCGCAGTGCGGCTCTGCTGGTGTCCGCCTTGATTCTCACGCCAGATCTGCAGGAGTCGCATGGAGATCCGAGCCGCCATCGCGGATGACTTCGGTGCCATGTGGGCGATCTTCAAGACCGCCATTTGCCGGCAGCTTCCAGGCCGGGATCTTATGCTGCCGGCGGCGTTCCGACATCGGTAGCTGGGCCTGGTCGATGTATATGTGATGCACAGGTGTCTGCAGGACGACGTAGAGCAGGGGACTCACAGTGAGCGGCCGCCACTGGTTCCGCGCACGAAGGCGGCGGCCAGCCGCAACGCATCGTCGCTACCGCGATCGCCCCGCAGCGCGTGGACCAGGCGGGCGGGCGTGACACCCGTCCAGCGCACCAGATCATGCGTGGCATGGGCCTGATCGCTGTAACCGTGGCGCGCAGCGGCGGAAGCGATTGTCATGGTTTCTCCATCCAATGTGCGCAGCAACGCCTGCAGGCGGCGCACACGGGCGTATTCCTTTGGTGTCATGCCCACGGCGGCCAGGAAACGGGATTGCAGGCCGCGCAGGGACATTCCAAGCTGCCGTGCCAACTCGGTGATGCGCAGATCGCCCTCCGTCGCATCCAGCTCCGCAACCGCTTGTTCGACGCGCTCGTCCAGGGGGAAGCTGGCACACCGATCCCGCAGGAGCTGCCAGAGAGGCGCGGGTGTATTGGTCGCCGCGCTGGCGCGTGCGGCGGCACTGAAGATCTCGGCGAAGGAGGCATCAAATGTGTACAGATCTGGCGCCTGGTCGCGAAGTCCAGGCAAGCAGGTGCCGGCAACCAGGGCGCTCGCGGCAGGCTGCAGCCGCACACCAACACAGAACACCGCACCAGCGGCCTGCAAACGGATAGGCCCTGACTGCTGTGCCGCGAAACAGAACGGCAGATCGGAACGGATCCGGCCATCTGCGCCATGCAGCTGCAGCGGCACGCCAAGTTCGGCCAGCAACTCGCACCGGCCATCGGGATAGATGACCTGCACGTCATTTCCGGGAGCGTCGTCCTGCAGCCACCAGATGCACTGGACGTGACGGCGGAGGTCGTCGGGGGCCGGGTGTTCGCAGTAGTCCATGCGGCATCGGACGCCATCCTGCGCGTTTTTACAAGCGCCCCAGGTGCCACGCCGCTAAGCTGCGGCCAACCCATCCAGGAGGCCAGGGCATGTTGAAGTCGAAGATGGTTGTGCTGGGCGCAGGATTGGCGTTGGGAAGTGGCGCGGCAGTGGCGGCGCCGGCCGAGTTCGACTGGCTGGCCGGGCATTGGTGTGGCGGCTCCGAGGAGCGCAGGCTTGATGAGGTCTGGCTGCCCGAGGCCGGTGGCGCCTTGCTTGGCATGTCGCGCACGCTGAACCACGGCGACATGGAATCATTCGAGTACATGCGTCTGGTGTCTGCAGGCAAAGCGGCTGGCCTGCACGTGCAACCCAATGGCGTGGCGCCGACGACATTCGTTATTGCCGGGCATGGTGAGGACTGGGTGGTCTTTGAGAATCCGCAGCATGACTTCCCAAATCGCATCGAGTACCGGCGGGATGGCGAGTCATTGCAGGCGAGCATCTCTGGACCGGGCGAGGATGGGAAGCTGCTGCGGATTCCGTTTGACTATCGGCGCTGCGGAGAGTGAGTGGGAAGGCTGTCCAGGGCTGAGGTCCGGGATCTCAGGGCCGGGGAGGCTCCCGCCTGTGTCAGCGTTCCTAGATCCTGTCCCAAAATGCGAGCCTGTACGATCAATGGCTTACGAGGGACTTCTCCTCTCAAGCATTCCTTGCAGCAAGGGTCGGGCGTCACAGTGACACGATGTTAGGTCAGATCTCGCGGTAGTGACACAAACTTCGCCCACTGTAATAGTGAACAGTTTTTCAGCAAAACTTAGTATAAAAACTATATTATTCAATTGCTTGCATTGCCCGAACGATCAGTCCGTGCTATCACCTCTGAACCTTTGACGTCGGGGTTCATAGCATGGCGTGATTCGGCAGCCGTCTTGGCTGAAACGCAGAATGGCCCGGGTGGCAGCCCGAGCCATTCCAAAAAATAGGTTTCTGGTTCCTATGCCGCTCAGCCTCCCACTTTGCTCTCCCGTCGTCAAGAGGGCTGGACAGCTGCTGTCTTCTGCCAGAGGACAGTTCAATGACAGCGCCAAGAAGAACGAAAAGTGTTGCCCCGGATCTGAAGATCAGAAAGGGCCTAGTGGTTGTATGTGAGGGGGGGTTCTACCCCGTTTTCACGGACACTTACAAGAAGGCCGATTCAGGCCATGAGGAGTGTTCATGTCAAAGCGTAGGAAGTTCAGTGCCGAGTTCAAGCGCGGTGCGGTTGAGCAGGCGAGCCAGCCCGGCATCAGCTGCGCCCAGGTGGCCCGGGAGCTGGGAATTCGCGACAGCCTGCTAACCCACTGGAAGCGCGAGGCGCAGAATCCAGAAGCGGCCGCTTTCGGCGGCGCCGGAACGCCACGGGACGAAGAGTTGGCTCGACTCAAGCGTGAATTGGCGCGGGTGAAGAAGGAACGGGATTTTTTGCAAGAAGCGGCGACGTTCTTTGCAAAGGGATCATCCTGAGGTATCAGGTGATCGAACGTTGCCGCGATGAGTTTCCGATCCGGCTGATGTGCCGGTGCCTGAAGGTATCGGCCACGGGGCAGCGCTGGCGCTGCACCGACGTTGGTCAGCGTTCAATTGTAGCGATCGAGTTGCGACCGGACCTAGAAGATGCCTGGTTTCGCGGGCCACCGTATCCGGTGCCGGAAGTTGTGTTCGATGAACACGATATCGCAGGCACGTTCCGGAGCCCCGAGGAACACATTATGAAGACACTGGACGAAGCCGATAGCGGTCTGCATCCGGGTTATCCGTATGAGGTGGTCAAGAAAATGATGGCGGCACGACATTCCGATGGCTCGCGCCATTATCCGCAGCCAAGACTGTTTCGTATTGATAGGATTGATGCCACTGGTGAGATTTTGCATCCCTATGCCGCGGAGCCCACGCCCGACGGCTGGCGCATCCTTTTGTATGCACCGTATACCGGAGTCTTCACTACTCTGCCAGAGAGGAACTTTGTCCGTCTGCAACTGGCTACGCCACAGGACTTCGAGGCGCGCATGTGATGACCCACTGATTTCCTGCTCAGGTGTTACTTTCCCCGAAGGAGACACCGATGAGCGAAATGATGAAAGAAGAGATCAAGCGTTGGACGGCCCGACGCAAGTCGGCGCTGGTGCTTAAGATCATCCAGGGCAAGATGACGGTGGCTGCGTGCCAGCCGCCAGTTCGACCTGACGCCAGCAGAGATTGAGAGCTGTGTTGATGATGGCAAGCGTGGGCTGGAAAACGCCTTGCGTGCCAAGCCTGAGGACGTGCGCGAGCAGTACGAGCGGCGCCTTAAGGACCCACAGGAAGCCTATGGCGAGACGATGCTGAAGATCCGCGCCCGAGAATAGCTGGTGTCCCTGAGGGGAAAGGACCAGAGCTGATGCGCTCGGTCCAGCAGGGCTTGAAGGATGAGGGCGTTGCGGTGCCGATGACCAAGCTGTGGCAGTGGTTCAGCGTGGCGCGACGACGACTTACCACAAGCCGACTCGGTCGCCGGCGAAGATGGGGTTTGAGGCGCAGTGGCACGGAAAGTGCAGTTAAGCCATCCCGCGGTGCCGCTCAGCCCTCGTATGCGAGGCTTTCCGGATAGAGCGCCATGATGGCGGACAAGGTGGCCTGGATGCCATCAAGCGCTTCCCCCCATTTGCCGATCTGGAGTTCAACCCCTTGGGCCAGGTCGAACAGCTCGCGGACGTTGGCTGACGTGCCGACCTGCGCGCCATCAGCGCCAATTGATGTAACCGCAGTAACGCATCACGGATTGTGCACCGGCCGTCTTCGCCAGGGTTCGGGCTGGCCAACTCAGTATGCAACTGGTCCAGGGCATCCACGGCGCGCAAGATCGCTCACGTGTCGAGCCCGTCGTAGGGAGCCAAGCCGGAACCCAAGAAAATTCCGCCAGCCCAGCTCCAGGACACCCGCGAAGCATCCCCGTCGATTCTCTTGCCATCTCCTTGGGAAGTGTAGTCCTATTCAGCAGGAGATCCTGCCGAGGTGGAGTCATCTGGACACTCCACATCCAATAGCGGGTGCTGACGAAGCTACTTGTTTTGCCCCATCTTATGCCGTTTTCAGCTCCCGTGCGCGCGCCAAGAAAGTGCTTTTGGGGGAGCATGACTTATGCTGTATGAGGCTGGCATTGCAATGTGCACCTTGGGTGTGCATGAATAAGAAACGATCCCAATAAGAAATGGTCAGAGGGAGTCGCGAACGGATGTCTCACGATCTTTTCCGCCCGGAAGTAGTTCAGGCACGGCGAACAGGCTGGCTTGGCGGTGTCGTGCTCCCGCAGCCGATGCGATTGTGGGTGCTGGCCAGTGGGGCAATGGTGGCGGCGGCTGCATTACTCATGCTTCTTGTGTTCGGAAGCTATACGTGGCGATCAACTGTTTCAGGAACGTTGGTGCCAACCAAGGGGCTGGCGGTGATTTCAGCGCCCGTTTCCGGTGTAGTTTCGGCGCTAAGCATTGACGAGGGAGAGCGCGTTCAGAAGGGGCAGTCAGTGGCGATCGTTACCATGCCACGGGCAACAGTAGCCGTAGGGGATACGAGCAAGGCGATCGAAGGAAGGCTACAGGAGCGTCAGCATAGCCTGGACGATGCCATTGCCGCACAAGTGAACGTTTATTCGGCGCAGGAGACGGGAACCCGCAGGCAGTTGGACAGCGCCAAGCGCGAATTGGTCGGCATCAGGGCAGAGATGCGAACGCGCCTTGAGCAGATCCGTATAGCCGAGGAGACGCTGGGGCGTTTGCGACAGCTTGAGGACGAAAAGTACGTGAGCATCCTGCAGATCAAACAGGAGCAATCCAATGCGCTACGCTGGCGCGGGGAGATGCAGTCGTTTCAGCGTCAGGTGACCGTAAACGAACGCCTAGTAGCCCAGCTCGAGCAAAAGCTGGGCGAGCTTCCAGCATTGCGTCGTGTAGCTGAGGCAGACTATCGCCGCAACCTCGCCCTGTTGGAGCAGGAACGAGTGCAGGCGCAGGCCAATGGCGCACTGAGCGTCACCGCATCTGTACGAGGGATCGTGACAGTGCGGATGACCAAGCCAGGGCAGGCTATCGAACAAGGGCAACCGCTATTGGTACTTTTGCCTGCGGAAAGCGAACTCGAAGTGGAGCTACAAGTGCCAAGTCGCGCCATAGGATTTGTGTCGCCTGGCGACGCGGTGCTATTGCGGTACGAGGCCTATCCCTACCAGAAGTTCGGCCATTACCAAGGGACAGTGGCCAGGATCAGTCGAAGCACGGTGGAGCCCGGGCAAACGGGCAAGAGTGGTCAAACTGGCACCACCGAGGCCTATTACCGTGTAACGGTGCGGTTGGCCAAGCAAACCGTACAGGCCTATGGCCGCGAGGAATTTTTGATGCCGGGCATGCGGGTGGATGCGGACATACTGGGTGAGCGCAGGAGATTGATTGAATGGCTGCTTGAGCCGATTTATTCGATAAAGGGAGTGGCAAAGTGAGTCTCGTATGCCTGTGAGTGCCGCTTCCTGTGTCGTGGAACGCCGACCTTCTCCACCTAGTTTCCCGATTAGGGATGGGTGCGTAGGCACAAGATCTGCCGTGCGTGACTCGAGATGAGGGTACTTATTCAATCGGAGGCTGCTGAATGCGGTCTGGCCTGCCTGGCGATGGTCGCCAATTACCATGGGCATGGCATATCGTTGCGCGAGCTTCGTCAGCACCACCCCCCCTCGTTGAAAGGCGCCACTCTGCGGCAGTTGATTCAGGTTGCCCAGCATCTTGGCTTCAGGGCGCGCGCCCTGCGGCTAGATATGGAGCAATTGGGCGAGTTACAGTTGCCCTGCATCTTGCACTGGAACCTTAGCCACTTCGTTGTACTTGAGAAGGTAGCGGGGGGCAAAGTCAGCATTCTTGACCCTGCGAACGGCGCCCACTCGTTGTCATTGGCCGAGGTCTCGAAGAGTTTTACTGGTGTCGCGCTGGAGTTGGTGCCGGGGACGGACTTCAAGTCCCGGACTGCGCCGACGGCGGTAACATTAGGGCAGCTGACCGGTCCCGCGCAGGGGCTGTGGAAATCGCTGGCGCTGGTCTTGCTACTGTCGCTCGCATTGCAGATGTTTGTGGTGATTTCGCCGTTCTTCATTCAGTGGGTAGTCGATCAGGTGCTGGTTTCCGCAGATCGCGACCTGTTGATTTTACTGGGGATCGGCTTTGCTACGGCCTTGTTATTACAGGTGGGGATAAGCCTGCTACGTGGGTGGGTCGTAGTGTATCTGTCCGCACACTTGAGGCTGCAATGGATGGGAAACGTATTCGCCCACCTTGTGCGCCTGCCTCTGGATTACTTCCAGAAGCGCCATGTTGGTGACGTCACCTCGCGGATGTCTTCGCTGCATGCCATTCAGAAGACGCTGACGACGAGTTTCATTGAGGCCATCATCGATGGCCTGATGGCGGTCGTAACACTAGCGATCATGCTGATCTATAGCTGGAAACTTTCGTTGGTGACGATACTGGCCGTTGGGATCTACCTCGCCATGCGGGTTCTTTCATATAGACCGCTTCGGGATGGCACGGAAAAACAGCTTGTGGCAGCAGCAAAGCAGGAGACGCACCTGCTTGAATCCATACGCGGCGTGCAAAGCGTGAAGATCGCCGGTCAGGAATCGATGCGTCGTGCAGCGTACGAAAACCTGATGGTGGATTCCGTCAACAGAGAGGCTCGCCTTGCACAGATGCAACTCGGATTTGAGAATGCGAACCTGCTTGTGTTTGGCATGGAGCGCATTGCAGTGATTTATATCGGCGCCTCGCTTGCATTGCAGAATGCATTTACGGTAGGCATGCTGATTGCCTACTTGGCCTATAAGGAGCAATTCGCGCAGCGCATTTCCGCTCTGATCGACAAGGCAATGGAACTGCGGATGCTTCGCCTGCACGGGGAACGGTTGTCGGACATTGTATTGAGTGAGCCGGAACCGGGTGTAGGTCTACCCATGGAAGTGGACGTGCGCCCACTGCGAGTGGAGGTGCGGAACCTGTCATTCCGTTATGCCGACGGTGAGCCGTGGTTGATCCAAGACTTGAATTTCACTGTGGAGCCGGGACAATCGGTTGCGATTATCGGGCCGTCAGGCTGCGGGAAGACGACGTTGATCAAGCTGATGCTAGGCCTGATGAAGCCAACGCACGGTCAAGTATGGGTGGATGGGAAGGACATCCATGGCGTAGATGGGGGCAGAATCCGTGCGTCCTTTGGCGCCGTAATGCAGGATGATGAGCTATTTGCCGGCAGCATCGCCGACAATATCAGCTTCTTCGACAACGCCTTTGACCAAGACCGTATCGAATCCTCTGCACGGCTTGCCTGCATTCATGAAGAGATAGTGGCGATGCCGATGGGATACCACAGCTTCATCGGTGACATGGGAAGCTCGTTGTCCGGTGGGCAGAAGCAACGGATCATCCTAGGCCGGGCCCTGTACCGCAACCCAGCGATTCTTTATCTCGATGAAGCCACTAGTCACCTGGATGTGGCACTGGAGAAGCGGGTCAGCCAAGCCATTGGTCAGCTTAGCCCGACGCGGATCATCATTGCCCATCGCCCCGAGACTTTCGGTAGTGCCGACCGCGTGTTATTGCTTGCAGATGGTGGAGTTAGTGAGATGACGCTTGCCAAAGATGCGCAAGCATAGCGGATTGGGATTGGCCTGCGATTGGCCTACGCCAAGCGACGCTTCAAGGTGCGGCTGAGCAGCTTGGAAAGCCCTGCAGGTACTTGTCGAGCGGAGGTAGGCCGATATTCTTGCGCAGTCCGTCGATCGGCCCGCTTCCATCAAGAGGCAGCGGTATGCGCTTGCCATCAGTGCATGTAACCTGGGTGCCATAGCGCTGTTTGCCGGTTAGCTTCAACATGACCCTGTCATAGAGGAACGCATACTGACGTGGCAATGCTTGATTGACGTAGGAGCGCTGCATGGCCATCAGGGCATCGTACTGCAGATCCGGGCGGTGGTCGCCGTGCTGTACTAGTGCCCAGAGTTGCTGATGCATGTCTTCGCTGATGGTCGGCGGAGCGGGCCAGCCACCATACTGGGCAAATTTTCTCTGCGCGTACAGAATGTTCTCATCGTCCTGGCGTCTGAGATCTGTTTCCAGCGCAAAGGCATAGAGTGAATAGACAGGACTGTGGGTGGAGACGTCATCCTGTCCGGGGAGGCTGTCAAACGCGTATCGCAGGATCTGGTCGTTGCTGAAGCGTCGGCCCAGTTCCTTTGCTTCTTTTACGGTAGCCTCTGCATCATCACGTGGCTCATAGACTTCGGTCACGATCTTTGTCACTTGACGGAAGCTGAGTACGTACGGCTTGGCCTGGAGCGCAGCAGCCTGGAAATCCTGCCAAGAACTGAAATCACGGGCCGCCGCTTCGGCACCGATGATCATCGCGCAACGATCATCGCCGTAACAGGAGGATGGTAGTGCATGCGCGTCGACGCCGCGCTCGGTGAATGCCTTGCGGATGATCTCCGTCTGTGCCTGGCTGGCAGGGCCGCGGGCCCATTCCAGCAACTCGACCCACTTCTCCCGTTCGGCTGGGATAGAGGAAAACCGGGGGGCAATCCAGTCCAGCGAGGCTAGATCAACAACGCGATCAGCTGGGACGGTGTTTAGCAAACCAGGTTTGGCTGCGTTGGTACTAGCCGGCAGCAAGCTGCCGGCTAGTACCAAAAGCACTCCGATGTGGAAGGGCGGGGCGCAGTCGTACTTCATGCAATCGAGCCGCAGTGGTAGCAGATCAGGGTTTCAAGCATCGGCATCGTCAACAACGACGATACTGGGAGCAGTCTCGACAGCAGCCTCCATACGGGTTCGAGAGGTGGTGCCGCCGGAAACTGCGTTGAGTTCGGCATCGGTGAGTTCCCGTGCCAAGGTCCGGCTCAACAGCCGGAAGGAACTAGGCGCGCAGCGGTCTTGGTTCGATTCTTGCTGGGGCATGACAAAGATCTCCGTATGATTATGCGCCACCCATGAACTTTGGCGCGAGTTTGCTATACCGCTGATCGGGATGAATGTCAAGTGGTGGCCTGATTGAGGGCGGAGTTTCAGCGTGGTCGCAGCCCGTGAGCGGCTGCAGATAGGGGGGGGGGGCATTGCTCCCCGGGGATTGGTGGGTAGCTATGAGTCGCGCACATTTCCAAACCGACCTTCATTGCCAGCGCCCCTCAGGCGCTGAAGCAACCCACCAACCAGGTGGAACGTGTGGCAATCCCTGCGGACTTGGCCGTTGGCGATGACCTGCTGAGTCAGGATAAGACCAAGCTGTCGGTCGTGCAGCCCCGTCCTTTGCGTATGATCATCGCGCAGCAGAGCATTTTCCAGGTCAAGAGGTATGGATCATGGCTGGCCGATTACGAGTGGTGACGTTACCCGGAGATGTGCATGCAGGCGCTGTCGAGTGGGCATTGTCTGATCGTGGAATCGCCACTGAATGGATGTGCCTGACGGACTTCCCGGCATTGACCCGCTACTCCTTCGCCTTAGGGGAAACGGCCCCGAGAGCAGGATTGGCGGGGGCCTTCCCGGACCAGGCCTGTGATTACGTGTGGATTCGGCGCGTTGGGCGTTCACCGGCAGTGCCGGGCGGCCTGGATACGCGCGACCGTGCGTTATGCCAGAGGGAGAGTGAGCGCTTCTTCTGGGGTCTGTTGCATGCGATGGCACCTGATGCGTGGTGGGTAAATCCGCTCGAAAGCTACATGTTCAGCCGGAACAATAAACTACGGCAGCTGCTGCTTGCCAAGGCCTGTGGTTTCAATGTGCCCGAGACGTTAGCCAGTAATGACCCAGAGAAAATCCGCACGTTCTTCGACGCACATGATGGAAGGGTGATCTCCAAGCCCTTCTTCCCTCATCTATGGAGTGGCGCAGACGGGCGTTCTCACGAATACATGTCCTCACTGATTAGTTCCGAGGATCTGGCCAACTCAGGTGTGCTGCAAGCGTCGCCACTTATCTACCAGCGTTTTGCTGAGAAGGCATATGAACTGCGGGTTGCTGTGTTCGGCCAAGCATGCATCGCCGCAAAGCTGCATACTGCAGGCGATCCAGATCTTCTGGTTGATTGGCGGCATCCAAGCAAGCATCCGGTGGTGGAGCCGTATCAGCTTCCGGATGGGCTGCGCGAGCGCTGCTTGAGGATGATGGAGGCATTGGGATTGGTACATGGTTCATTCGATATCATCGTGCAGCCCGATGGTGAGTTTGTGTTCCTTGAAGTGAACGAATCGGGGCAATGTTTGTGGCTGGAAGAGGACTGTCCTGAGTTGCCGGTGCTGGCAGCACTAGTGGGACTATTGCTCAAGCGCAGCCGTGGATTCTCGGAACGGGATATCAAGGAGTATCCGTACAGATTCGGCGATTTTCTCTCCGGTACTTGCTATACGGAGTTTCTTCGCCGTGTAGCACAGGAGCATCTGTCGGGAACAATGGAGGGAATCATGTTTCCGGAGTGACAAAAATCGACAGAAGCCGCCCAGGCTTCCACCGGCCTTGCCCCGTATTTCAGACACTCTTCTAAGCGACTTGGGCCGGCTCGTACTGAACCGCCCCGGCAACGGGGTTGACGGTACTATCATTCAGAAACCGGAGCACATTGTGAGTTTCCACTTGCACTTGCTCCTCGTACTTTGCGACTACCACCGTCGACCTGGTTGGGACCGCCCATGTATAAAATTATATGCCTAGTCGTTCTGGGAAGAACCCTGCGAGCGGAGCCAGAACAACGCTCAGGGATCGAGGTAGCCAGCGTGTGGAGCGCGGCGTATCCACGTCGTCACCAGATCGCGCATTGGTTCGGGAACCCGCAATGACTCTGTGGCAGAGGATAGATAGATCTCGCGTCCTTCGGTGCGCAGGAACCAATAAGTGGACTGCATTCTCGCCTCCTGAAATCCGAATGCTTTTGCGATTGCCCTCCGAAGCAGGGCTACAGCTGCGTTCTCCAGGCCGGCCGGCTCGATCTTGGCCATGAGCACTGACAGGTCGCGCACGGTCCGGGGTGGCCGATCCTTACCGGAGCTGCGCTGCGGCATGGTGACCTCCCAGCCCAGGACCGTTCGACCAAAGGTAAGCCAGCGGAACAGACTCGCCCGCGCGCCTGGATGCCGGCGCAGGAAGTGCTGCAGTTGGTCTTCACTGCACTGCCCGCTTTCGCCAAGCACCTCGATCTCACATAACTGGCTTGCGGCGGTCAGGTACAGGCGGATCGTCCGCGTCGGCGTTTCCTGACCGTCGAGCCAGTCGACATAGCACTTGAGTACCGCGGCATAGGGCGCACGGGGCGACGCGAGCAGCTTCTCCGTGATCCGGCTCCGCTCGACCTGCTCGGTCTTGGCAGCCTCGTCCAGACTGGCACCGAGGTGCGCTTTGAGAAAGCGCACGGGCAAAAGATGCTTTCTCAGCTCAGCGACGCTGAACGTCTCCAGCAAGCCGTTGCCCCGGAGCGTGTCCGGATCGGCGACCGAAGCATCCAATCGGGCGAAGAAGCAAAAATGGCCGGCAAAGACCTTGGCCAGATGCGGTTTGTTCGGCTGCGCCTCGAGCAGCCATTGGCCAAAAGCCAAGTAGGCCGCCCGTGACCAATCCCGCTCCAGCGCTAACACCTGAACTGCAGCGTCAACCTCGATGCGCTCACGGTTCAAGCAGGCGGCACATCGGCCTTGACCGCTACCTGCCTGCATCGATCCACACCCCGGGCATGCGTGGACCTGCTCGGCCCCAGGCGTGCACGCCTTGCAGTGGGGCCTGCTGTTAGGCAACAGGCCCGCCACCGATCGATAACGCCGGCAAATTCCACAGCTGCGATGGGTCAGCTTGTTACGGCAGGCGTTGCAGATCTTGTCCTCGATCCCAAGGCGCGGCGCCCGGGACAGGTGGACGCTCTCTACGCCACACCACACACAAGGTTCTGGCTGCAGGAAGTAAGGCGCGCACGAACCGCATACAGGCCGCCCGTCCACAAGTCGCGCGGCCTTCCCCGGCACCGGACGCTCGCAACGAAGGCATTTCCGGGTCCCCTGCGCGCATTGCCGACAGATGGGCTCAGTGGTGGCATGCCGATGGGTTCGCGTTGGCCTCGCGCAGCGGGCGCATGGCAGAGGAACAAAAAACCGGCGGGTAGCACGACGAGCAATACTCCGCTCCCTTGTGGAGGCGATGGGCGTTGATGATAGTACGGCCGCATTCGTCGCAGTACCGCTGTCCTTTGCCATCGACGCTCATTTGCTCGCCGCCTGCCACAGCAGTGCCGCGCGCGTGGTCCGCCAATCCGTACTACGACGCCTGCCCTGTTCCAGTTTGGCTCGCAGTGCGTGGCGCTTCCTGGGCATCGCGTGACGCGTCCTTCCTGCCGGCAGCTCTTCCACGGCTGACCTCAACCAATCCGGCAACGAATTCCTCACGAAGCTGCGTTGCGTCAAGTGTTGGTCTTTCGCGATACTCTTGAATCCCAGCGACCAGCCGGCCAACACCTCGGCAACGCGCAGCACGACGTCAGCCCGAGCTTGGACACGGGCCAGTTCCAATGTGCGTCGGTGGTGCCTGGCAAGAGCACGCGGCGAGGGTGAGCGAGGCGCCAGCAGGCTGATCAACACCCGCGCGCCTTGGAACAGATCCTCGCAACAGACGGTCTGACCGCCAATCTCCGCAATCCCGCCATGCAGGGCGCGCTCAAAGTAGGACTGCGCCCGCAGCAGCGTGTCGATCAGCACACCCGGATCCTGCGGAATCCTTCCCAGCGTGCGGCTGCAGTGGTGACACAGCTGCACCGAGAACATTTGCCGGTGAATGGCCAGTGGCGCATTGTAGTGGGGACAGGCGTCCTGCAGGAACCGCCGATGGCGGCTGCACACCACCATGAAGGACATGCGCCAGGCTCGGCAAAGGACCGGCCGCTCTGCCAGACAATCGAGGCAGTACTGCAGGCCCCAGCCTCGTCGCAAGCGGTGGTAGATGCCGACCCGGTTGATCCAGGGGCCCGAGCCACGTACCACGCCCTTGCTCAACCTGGCTTGGGCGCCGCGGAGTGTCATCTGCGCCACACGTACCGGCGACAGCCCTGCCTTGACGGCGACTGCGGCGATCAGCGCGTCCGATGCCGAACAATCAATGTCCCGAATCCAGACCGGAACACCGGGAAAGTGGAATGCGCAGAAGCGGTAGGGTGACAGACCGTGGCGCTGTGCGACCAACGGCGCGGACTCGCGACGTAGGGTCGATCAAGGTCGAGATGATCCTGAAAATCCACCTCCGCAGCCCGTGCGCTTATCCACGCGCTCGCCAATGGGGCTTTGCAACTTGTGGAATATGAAGAGATAAATGACAGTTTAGATCGAATGAGAAGGAATGATGCCGCCCTAGAAGTCGCATCGGCAGGACGACCCTAGCATTTGGCTCCATGGCACTGGATATGTGCCTTTTGTCTCATTCACCTGCAGCGCCACGCCTGAGCCAGAACGCCTAGAAGCGGGGCCTTGATGGAGTCGACCTGATGAAAATGATGCCTTCCAGTCGCTTGGCGAGCCCCATGCCTCCGGCCAGCCTTCCCATCGAAACGGCCTGGTCGATGCCGGCCTGAGCCATTGCGGGGGGGCGGCGGCTGTCACGCGTCCCCCACTGAACGACCCCTCCCGCCGCCGGCGGGACCCGGTCAGTGCTAAGAACGTATAAGTCAGAACAAGTGGGTGGCCTTCACTGCACCGCTCAAAAGCAGCTGCCAACTTTGAAATCTGGTCCGCGGGGAGAGATTCTGACTCGACCTGGAATATTCCCGCATCATGCTGGGCCAGAACCCATGCATGAATCGACGGTAGCCGCATACGGGGTAACTCGACCCAATATTCAGGCTGCAGGTGTGCGTTAAGTCGCGCAGGAAGGTGTTTATGGTCTACCCGCTGGGTACCAATGATCAGCGATGTATTCGCGGGAAGCGGCAGCAGCTGATCGAATAGTGACTTCAGCGGCCCAATCTCTTCGTCGTTCTCCCGCCAGACATGATCCAGTCCATCAACGATGATGATGAACCTTTTGCTTTCAGCCTCATAGGCCTTCCCGCACGCGCTAAACCATTGTCGGAGGTCTTCAGGATGGTCACCGAGATGATCCAAACCATCGATCCCAAGGGCGCGCATCTGGACCATCAGGGAGTCTGCCACTCGACCTGGATTAAAGCGATCCGATGCGTCCTGTAGGTCCAGGAAGTAGTGGTGGCGGATAACCGGCGATCCACCCTCCTTGAGGCGCTTGCATGCGTAGCTCAAGAAGGTGCTTTTGCCTTGGCCAGGAGATCCCCACAGCACGCGGGTGCCCCGGCTACCACGCTGCAGCTCGTCAATGAAATCGTCGGCAAAGTCAGCGTCTGGCGGGAGGTAGCCATTTGGAACCCGGAATTCCTGATCTAAGGGGCGGGGCCGACGTTGCGAGATGGTGCTTCGCACAAGATCGAGCGTTATTCGACCATCTGGGGCTGGACAGTTCTTGTGGATACTCCAATCCACCGAGGCCCGAAACAGGGCTAACCATCCAGCATGATCGGTGTGGCGTTCTTCGAGTGCGGCAACAATGGTCCGTTCCAGTGACGCGAGTCCAAAGAAGCTGTGATCGAATAGAAAGCGGTCGAAGAAGTCTTCTGCCCTTTGCGCTCCCCCCACATGGGCCTCGATTTGCGCCCGCGTCGCTGCCGGCAGTGCGGCCAGCTGAAGCTTGTTCCCAAGAAGCCATGAAGCGAACTCGGCATCAGGCCGCCGATTTGTGATCAACCTCAAGTCGGCGACCCTGTTGAGGTCTAGGGAGAATGTAGCAGCAGACCACTTCTCAAGCAGCGACTTGCCCTTCTTGCCGTTTCGATTGGTCAGCCATGCCAGAGAGAGCATTGGCATCGTCGAATGGGTCGACGGTGAACTTAACCTGCTTAAGTTCCAGGCGCCCGTCTCTGCGCTGCAAGACGATGTCATCCAGCCCTTGAGCTGACTTGAGATCGTCTGCCTCGAACTTCACCCATTCGAAAAGATTAGGGTTCTACCCCGATATCACGGACGGTTCTAAAAGAGCCGCAACCTTCTGATCCTGCCTGGCGACCCTTCGCCG
>NZ_JBWKOO010000007.1:0-241680 GCF_059416125.1 Stenotrophomonas sp. GW821-FHT09E08 | reverse complement strand
GTCAACACCGCAGGGGCTATCAATGCACGGATGCACAGTAGAGGGACAGCAATGAACATACAGGTGCGGCGGGTGTGGTGGCGCGATCTTTCGATGCCGGCGATCATCGCTGGCTTCATTACTGTATTGGTCGGCTTCGCCAGTTCGGCCGTGATCGTGTTCCAGGCTGCACAGGCCGTCGGTGCCGACCAGGCGCAGATCGCCTCATGGATGTGGGCACTGGGGCTGGGCATGGGCGTGACCTGCATCGGCTTGTCGCTGCGCTATCGCGTGCCGGTGGTGACCGCATGGTCGACCCCGGGCGCGGCGATGCTGGTGGTCGGCGCCGGTGGCGCCTCACTGTCTGAAGCGACCGGCGCCTTCCTGCTTGCCGCGGTGCTGGGCACGCTGGCCGGCTTCTCCGGCATCTTCGCCCGCCTGATGCAACGGGTGCCGATGGCACTGGCCGCCGGCATGCTGGCCGGCGTGCTGCTGCGCTTCGGCCTGGATGTGTTCGTGGCGATGAACACCCAACTGGTGCTGGCGCTGGCGATGTTCGCCACCTGGCTGGCCGGGCGCCGCCTGTTCCCACGCTATGCAGTGATCGCCACCCTGGCGGTAGGTATCGCGGTCGCGGCCAGCCGCGGCCTGCTGCACGCACAACAGGTACAACTGCAACTGGCAGTACCTCAGTGGGTCACGCCGTCACTATCGTGGACGGCGGTGGCAGGCATCGCCCTGCCCCTGTTCGTGGTCACCATGGCTTCGCAGAACATTCCCGGCGTGGCGGTGATGCGCGCATCCGGCTACGAAGCACCGGTGTCGCCACTGATCGGCTGGATCGGTGTGGTCAACACGCTGCTGGCCCCCTTCGGTGCCTATGCGCTCAACCTCGCTGCAATCACCGCCGCGATCTGCATGGGCCGCGATGCGCATGAAGATCCGGCGCGACGCTATACCGCGGCCATGGCAGCGGGCGCCTTCTACATCGTGATCGGACTGTTCGGTGCCACCGTGGCGGCACTGTTCGCCGCGTTTCCGAAGGAACTGGTGGCCTGCGTGGCCGGTATCGCGCTGTTCGGCACCATCGCCAACAGCCTGGCCAGTGCGCTGGCGATAGAGCGGGACCGCGAGGCGGCACTGGTCACCTTCCTGGTCACCGCCTCCGGGGTCAGCCTGGCCGGCATCGGCTCGGCGTTCTGGGGGCTGGTGGCCGGAGCCCTGTGCCTGCTGGTACTGCGGCCACGCCAAGCCGGCTGATCCGGCCTACCCCGCCAACGCAGCGCCGACCGTACTCAGCACTACCGCGATGACGATGGCGATCAGTGTGGCGACCACGCTGGTGCCGCCGCGTGCAGTCAGCTCGCTGCGCAGCCGTGCGTCATCGCCGCCGGCCACGGTACGGGCCTGGGCGATCAGGCGCTGGCAGTGCGCCAGGTACCAGCTGTTGCCAAAGATGCCGGTGGTGATGCTGAGCGCGAAGGTGATGACCAGCGACAGGCCATCAGGAACATCCAGCAAGGTCTCGACCACGCTGATCAGCAGCAGCAGGCCAGCCCACATCGCCGCCAGACGGTACATCCTGCGGTACATCATCCACACCAGGCCGAGCAGGAAGGCCGGCCAGTGCCAAGTGCCTGTGCCTGTGGCGATGCCTTGATCCAGCCGCCAGCGCTGGCGATAGATCGGGAAGTTGCCTCCCACGACGCTGGCGTACAGCGCCAACCCGCCCTCCAGCCCAGCCGCCGCTGCCGTATCCGGTGCAGTGGCCGGCGCACGATACGGATCGGAAGGATCGCCGACGCTCGGCGCGATGCCCTCAACGACAGGGGCTGCGTCGATATCCGGGGCCGGAACCACTTCGATGGGCGTTGGAACCTGATCCAGCTCGGCCAATGGACGCCACGACGGCATCCCTTCGCACCACAGCAGCGTGCGTGCCGTTACCGTCCCGTCCTGCTGCAGCTTGCGAAGACCGGCCAGGTCGACCGGCCCACTGCTCTGCCTGCCATTGGCATACCACCACTGTGCTTCCTGCATGTTCTCCATCCTTCCTGCGTACATCATCAAACTGGAACTGCTGCCACCACCTATAGCGGGGCACTGGCCAGGGTCTGCGCCAACCGGTGGCGCTCCCCCGGTGCGAGGGTGATCTGCTCGGGGCCGGCATTGGCCACCTCCAGGCAGACATAATCGTGCCAGCCATCGCCGACGTCCGCCATCTTCGCCGCCGCGTCCGCACCCGGGTTCCATGCCACCAGCGTCTGGCTGCCTTCGCTGCGGATCTCGATCCGCCGCTGCAGTACGGGATCACGCAGCGCGTAATGGCCGCCAGCACCGGTATAGATGCGATCGCTGCGGCCGGGATCACGCGGATCGCGCAATGACCACGGTCCCTGCTGCAGGCGCGCCTGCGCGTAATCCTCGTACTTGTCGAGATACTGCAGTCCATCGAGGCCATCGACCTCGACGCGACCGGCATCGCCAACACGGAAATAGCTGTGCAGGGCCTGGGTGAAAGTGACCGGGGCGCTGCCGATGTTCTCACTGGTCAACTGCTGATGCAGCTGGTGGCCGATACGCAGCTGCATCTGCAGACGCAGGCCGAGGTCTGCAGGCAATGGCGGCGCCAGCTGCAGCTCCAGCTCTCCCGTGTCGTTCTGGCGCACCTGCTGCAGTTCCCAGCGCACGGTACGCACCAACCCGTGTGCGGGAACATCAGTGTCCTGGCCCTGGCGTCCGAACCACGGCCAGCACACCGGCACACCTCCGCGGATCGGCGTGGGCAGTTCGGCGCGCGTGGGCGACAGCCACAACAGGTCGTGCTGCCCTTCCGGAATGAACGACAGCAGCTGTCCACCGAACACGCTGATGACCGCCGTGGCATTGGCGGTTCGCACCTGCCAGGCCTCCAGCCCGTGATACAGGCCGCTGCTGATGTCCGGATTCGACTGCATGCGATGACGCTCCTTGAAGACCGCGGCGATGATGTCGCGGTCAGCGTGCCTGGGGCAAGGCCTTCTGCACGCTGGGCGCTGCCGCTGCGGCCTCTTCCTGCAGCGTGCGCAGGATGCGCTGCCCAGCACGCCCATCGGCATTGGTCCAGCCGAGGCGCTGCTGCTCGGACTGGATCGCGCGACGCGTGGCCGTACCGATCATGCCATCGGCGCTGCCGATATCGTGGCCGCGGGCCAGCAGCAGGGTCTGCAGTTGGCGGCGCTCATCGCGGCCCAGGCCCGGGTCGTCGGTCGGCCAGGCGGTGGCCAACCCGTTGCCGCCACGCAATTGGTCAGCCAGCGTCGCGATCGCCAGCGCATAGCTTTCGGCGGCGTTGTAGCTGTAGATCGCGTCGTAGTTGCGGAACACCAGCAATGCCGGGCCCTTGTTGCCGGCCGGCAGCAGCAGGGCGGCGCGCGCGTCGGCCGGGAGGTTGGCCGGTGCCAGCGCGCTGCCATCCAGCGCGGTCACGCCCTGCGCGCGCCAGTCGGCCAGCGCGCGGCGTTGGGTACGACCTGCCTGGCTGGCGTTGAAGCCGGCCGGGATACGGACCTCCATGCCCCATGGCTCGCCACTGCGCCAGCCGGCACGCTTGAGGTAGTTGGCGGTGGACGCCAGCGCGTCGGGAATGCTGCCGACCAGATCACGACGACCGTCGCCGTCACCGTCGACCGCGATGCGTGCATAGGTGCTGGGCATGAACTGGGTATGGCCGAACGCGCCGGCCCAGGAACCAGTCAGCCCCTGCGCCTGCAGGTCACCCCGGTCGATCAGCTTGAGCAGGGCCAGCAGTTCGCCACGGAAGAAGGCCTGGCGACGGCCGGCGCAGGACAGCGTGGCCAGGGACTGCAGCAGCGGGCGCTTGCCGAACACGCGGCCATAGTCGCTCTCCACGCCCCATACGGCGACGATGGTGGTCGGATCGACGCCGTACTGTGCGGACACGCGATCGAGCAGGTCACGATGCTGCTGCAGCATCGCGCGCCCATCATCAACGCGCTGGCGATCGACCAGGGCTGCCAGGTAATCCCAGATCGGCGTGGTGAATTCCGGCTGCGCATCGAGCAGGCCGAGCACGCTGGGGTCCGGGGTGAGGCCGGCGGTGATTTCGTTGAAGCGGTCGGCACTGATGCCCTGGCTGGCGGCCGCTGCCTGCAGGCCCGCCAGGCAGCGGCTGAAGGCCGGATCGAGGCCGGGATCGGGTGCCGTCGGCTGCGCCGGCGTCGAGGCGAGGGCGGCGGCCAGGCCGAGCGTGATCAGAATGGGCATGGCGTCCTCCGTGTTGCCGGTGCAGGGCCATCTTAGGGCCAGCGGTGCAGCCGAACCTGAAGCGGCACCGGCGGGTGATCGGTCCTACAGAGCGCGCAGCAGGCGCAGGCCATAGGCCGGGGCGTCGGCATCCCAGCGCTGCACCACCTGCAGCCCGGCCTGCTGCAGCAGCTGTTCAAAGCTGTCGTCGGTGTACTTGTGGCTGTACTCCACGCGGATCGGTTCATCGGCGGCAAAGTGGAAAGTGCGGCCGTCCAGATGCACATCCTGCGCCCAGCGGCTGACCAGATCAGTCTCGATGCGCAGCCGCGCGGTGCTGTAGCAGGCGCGGTGGCGGAAGCCGTCGAGGTCGAAGTCGCTGCCGATCTCGCGGTTGAGCCGGGCCAGCAGGTTGAGAGTGAACGCGGCGGTGACACCCTGCGCATCGTTGTAGGCCGCTTCGATCAGCGCCGGGTCCTTGTGCAGGTCGATGCCGACCAGGGCCAGCCCGTCACGGCCCATGGTCTGGCGCATCGCGCGCAGCAGTGCGACCGCGTCTTCGCCTTCAAAGTTGCCCAGTGTGGAACCGGGGAAGAACAACAGGCGTCGCGCGGGTTCGCGCTCGGGCATGGGCACGGTCACAGGGCTGGTGAAGTCGGCACAGACCGGCAGCATCTCGACCTGGGGCAGCGCCGGGGCCAGATGGTCGATGCTGGACAGCAGTGCGGCGCGTGAGATTTCGATCGGTGTGTAGGCCACCGGGTCGTGCAGGGCGGCCAGCAGCAGCGCGGTCTTGCGGCCGCTGCCGCTGCCCAATTCCACCACGTGCAGGCGCGCGCCGACGCTGCGGGCAATGTCCGGCAGCACGCGCTTCAGCAGGGCCAGCTCGGTGCGCGTGGGGTAGTACTCGGGGGTCTGGGTGATCTGCTCGAACAGGCGCGAGCCACGTGCGTCGTAGAAGTACTTGGACGGCAGTTGCCGCGGCGAACGTGAGAGCCCGGTCACCGCGTCGGCCAGGATCTGTTGGCGGCCGGGAGTGAGATCGGTCAGTGCCTGCAGCGCGTCATGCACGGTGCTCATGTAAGGTCCCTGGCCAGGCGCAGCCCAGAGAACTGCCAGCGCGCCGGTGGCATGAAGAAGTTGCGGTAGCTGGCGCGCACATGTCCGCGCGGCGTGGCGCAGCTCCCGCCGCGCAGCACCCACTGCCCGCACATGAACTTGCCGTTGTACTCACCCAGGTTTCCAGCAAATGGGCGGAAGCCGGGGTAGGCGCCATAGGCCGATTGGGTCCATTCCCATACATCGCCGAACAGCTGCCGCAGTCCACTGCCCTGCCCCGCCTGCGGGTGCAAGTGGTCATCCTCTGCGAAGTGGCCGCTGACCGGTTGCGACGTCGCAGCCGCTTCCCATTCGAACTCGCTGGGCAGGCGCGCGCCGGCCCAGCGGGCGCAGGCATCAGCCTCGTAGTAGCTGAGGTGGCAGACCGGCGCGTGCGGATCCAGCTCACGCCAACCGCCGAGGGTGTATTCGCGCTGCAGAGCGTCGTCCCAGTACAGCGGGTGCTGCCAGCCCTCGGCTTCGCGCAGCGCCCAGCCTTCGCTGAGCCACCAGCGCGGCTCCCGGTAACCACCGGCCTCGATGAAGGCGAGGTATTCGGCATTGCTGAGCGGGCGCTCGGCCAGGGCGTGGGCGGGCAGCAGCACGCGGTGCGCTGGCGATTCGTTGTCGTACGCGAACGCGGCCTGCTGCGGCCAGGCTGCGGCGCCGACGGTGACGATGCGCTCGGGTGACTCGATCCAACCCTGAGCGCTGGCGCTGCTTGCGGTGGGTTGCAGGTCTTCGCGATACGGCGGCTGCAGCGGATTGCACCAGAACGCATGCTTGATGTCGGTGAGCAGCAGCTCCTGATGCTGCTGCTCATGCTGCAGTCCCAGCTGCAGGTGCTGCAGCGCCTGCTCATCAAGGTCGCCTGCCATCAGGCGTGCCTGTACCTGAGCATCGACCTGCTGCCGGTAGTCGCGCACCTGCTGCAGCGAGGGTCGCGACAGCAGCCCACGCTGCGGCCGCGCATGCGCCGGGCCGATGCTCTTGTAGTAGCTGTTGAACAGATAGTCCCAGGCCGGGTCATGCGCCGGTGTGGTGGCGAGTCCCGCCAGCACGAAGCGCTCGAAGAACCAGGTGGTATGGGCCAGATGCCACTTGCTCGGGCTGGCGTCGGCCATGCTCTGCAGCATGGCGTCCTCGGCACTGAGCGGTGCGGCCAGCTGCAGGCTGCGCGCCCGGATGCGGGCGAACTGGTGGGCGAGATCGTGCTGCGGGGCAGCGACGGCGGCGGGTACGCTGTCCATGCGCGCAGCATCGGCGCAGAACGGTGAGTGCGATGTCATGGTTCGGCGTCACTTTGTTCACATGGGTAAGCCACCCGCATTCAAGATGCAGGCACGAACGCCGCTAACGGCAATGCTGCGGCCGCGTCGTCACCGCGCTGGAATTCCTGCTTGCCCCTGCATCCGCTCCGCCAGCCTGCGCATTACCTGTTCGTGCTGCCCGCCATGCTGGTCGCCGTGGTGCTGTGCACCGCATTGGGTGCTGAAGACGTGGCCAGTCCCGCCCAGCGCATCCTGCCCTGGCTGCTGGCCTGCCTCGGCGCGGGGCTGGCCCTGCTCTACCATCAGATGCGCGCGCTGTGCCTGCTACTGCTGGTGGCGGTGGTGTTTGCGCTACTGCACCACGATGTCGCTGGCTACCTGCGCAGTGGCCATGTCACCGCACTGACGCCGCTTCGCTTCCACGCCATCTCAACCTGGTTGCCGCTGTTGTTCGCCGGACTGGCGTTGTGGCCGGAGCGCGGGCGCCGACGCCACGACCTGTTGCTGCGTGGTATTGCCAGTGGCACCGCGCTTCTGATCTTCCTCCTGCTGGCGGCACAACAACCGCGTGGCATGCACGACCTGCTGTCGAACCGCCATTGGAGCTGGATTCCGGCCGACTGGAACGCGCTGGCACAACTGCCGGCGCTGCTGTTCCTGCTGGCCACCGCTGCGCTGGGCTGGCAGGCCTGGCGGCACCCGCGCCCGCTGCATACGTCGATGCTGCTTGCGATGCTGTGCCTGTGGTGGATGCTGCCGCGGGTGTTCCTGCAGCCGGTGCTGCTGCCGGCGCTGAGCTGCGCCGCCCTGCTGCTGGTGCTGGGTGCGATGCTGCAGGAATCCTTCCACATGGCGTTCCGCGACGAACTGACCGGCCTGCCGGGGCGCCGCGCGTTCAACGAGACCCTGCAACGGGCACGCGGCACCTACAGCATCGCGATGGTGGACGTAGACCACTTCAAATCGTTCAACGATACCCATGGCCACGACACCGGCGACGACGTGCTGCGCCTGGTAGCCTCGCGGCTGGCGCGGGTGGGTGACGGCGGCCGCGCGTTCCGCTATGGCGGCGAGGAGTTCGCGGTGGTGTTCCTGGACCGCCCTGCGGCGGCCTGCATGGATGCCGTGGAGGCGCTGCGGCAGAGCATCGAGGACACCCGCATGCAGCTGCGCGACCGCAGCACCCGCAGCCGCGATGACGAAGCCGGCCGCCAGCAGCGCGGACGCGGTGGCAGCGGCCAGGTCGTGCAGGTGACGGTGAGCATCGGCCTGGCCGACAGTCGTGTGGACCGGCGACCGATGGCGGTGGTCAAGGCCGCCGACCAGGCGCTGTACGCGGCCAAGGACGGGGGCCGCAACCAGGTGCACGCGCAGGCCGGCCAGCGCGTGCTGGCCATGCGTGGCGGCTGAGGCTCAGACCGCGTCGAGGTAGTACCAGCGGCCGTCGATGCGCAGGAAGCGGCTGTGTTCGGTCATCTTCACCGCGCTGCCGCCGCCGATGCGGTAGCGCGCGGTGAAGCGGACGTCGGCGCTGTCGGCACCGGTAACGGTGTGCTCGTGCACGGTCAGGCCCAGCCAATGCGTGCGCTGGCCCGGCGCATCGTCCAGCGTCAGCTCGGCCGGACGCGTGTCCGGGTGCCAGGTCTGGCGCAGGTAGTCGGCCAGACCCCGCGCGTAGGCGCTGTAACGCGAACGCATCAGGCGCTCGGCATCGGGCGCGGCCTCGCCGGCGTGAAAACGGCCGCAGCAGGCGGTGTAGTCGGCGGCCAGGCCGCAGGGACAGGGATCGGCGGGTTTTCGGCTCATGCCGGCATTGTCGCCGGGTTGCATGGATTGATCCACGCGCGGCACGGGTCAGCTGATGCAGGACAGGCGTATGCTGTCGCGCCCCCCACCTTGATTGATCGCCGTGCTGGAACTGGTTCCCCCTGAGTTGTGGTGGCTGGTGGTGATCGCCTTCATCGCCGGCCTTGTGGATGCCGCCGTCGGTGGCGGTGGCCTGGTGCAGCTGCCCGGCCTGTTCACGGTGCTGCCGCAGCAGACGCCGGCGATGCTGTTCGGTACCAACAAGTTCAGCTCGATGTTCGGCACGGGTGCAGCGGCCTGGCGCTATGCACGCAATGTGCGCTTCCCGTGGAAGCCGGTGCTGTTCGCGGCTGGCACGGCCTTCATCTTCTCCTTCGCCGGGGCCACCGCGGTGAGCCTGCTGCCCAAGGATGCGGTGCGCCCGCTGGTACTGGTGCTGCTGATCGCGATGCTGGCTTACACGCTTTGGAAGAAGGATTTCGGTGCACTGCACCGGCCGCAGGAGATCGGCCGCCGCGAGCTGGCCATCGCACTGACCATTGGTGCGGCGATCGGCTTCTACGATGGCTTTTTCGGGCCGGGTACGGGCAGCTTCCTGATCTTCCTGTTCGTGCGCTTCTTCGGCCTGGATTTCCTGCGCGCATCGGCCGCGTCGAAGGTGGTGAACCTGGCGACCAATGTGGCGGCGATCTCGTTCTTCGTGCCGACCGGCAACATCCTGTGGCTGTTCGCGCTGCCGATGGCGGCGGCCAACATCATTGGATCGGTGGTGGGCACGCGGTTGGCGCTGAAGGGTGGTACGCCGTTCATCCGCAAGCTGTTCGTGGGGCTGGTGGTGGTGCTGATCGCGCGGATGGCGTGGGATACGTTGCGCGGAGCGTGAATGCGGTTGCCGGCCAGCGGCCGCCACTACCGGGCCATGAACCCCGCCATGGGTAGTGCCGGCCGCTGGCCGGCATTCCCATTCAATCGGCCAGGTCAGGCCTCCGCTTCTTCCGGTTCGTTGGCCTGCTGGCGACTGCGCTCGGGCAGCTTCAGGCGCTTGCCCTCTTCGTCGTACTCGATCAGCAGCACGCCGGAATCGTGGCGGCCGCTGATTTCGACGAAGCAGGCGCCACCGATGAACGGTTCCAGCGTCATCACCGACTTCAACGGGGTGGCCACCACCATCTGGAAGCCGAAGTTGTCGAAGATGTTCATCGCCAGTGCGGTGAACTCGTTGTCGGCCTTGTCGAAGGCTTCGTCGAGCACGACCGCGGCATAGCTGGGCAGCTGGCTGTCGGCGCCGCCAAGCTGGTAGCGCAGGGCAGCCGCCAGGCAGGTGGTGGCCAGCTTCTGGCGCTGGCCACCGGACTTGCCGGCACCGCTGCGGTAGATCTCGACCTGCTGGCGCGTCTCCGCATCCAGCTCGACGCCGATGAACTCCACGTGCATGCGCACGTCCAGCACCAGCTCGCGCCAGCGCTTGTCTTCGCCTTCCTGTGAACCCAGGCGGTTGACCAGCTGGCGCAGCACGGTGAACTGCGATTCGGCCAGCTCGCGCTGCTCGGTCTGCTGCTGCGACAACACTTCGCGCAGCTGCAGATGGAACTCGCCGACTTCCGGCAGGCGGCGGTCGCTCAGTTCGATGGTCAGCAGCGTGCCGCGGTTGAACGGCACCTGTTCCAGGCTGGCATTCACTTCGTCCAGGCGCTGGCCGATCGACTTGCGGGCCTCGGCGCTGTGGCGCTGCAGGGCCAGCAGGTTGTTCTTGCTCTGGTTCTGCAGCAGGTCGAAGAAACGCTCTTCGTGCTGCGGCAGGCCATCGCGCTCCAGGCGTTCGAGGCGTGCAAGGAAGTCCTCGGCCGAGGCCACCGACACGGTGAAGTCGCCCGATTCCTCCGGCCACTGCTGGATGAAGCGGCGGAAGCAACCGATCAGCTGGTTCTCGATGCGGTTGAGGTCCTGCTGCGAGGACGACAGCTGCTCGTTCAGCGCGTTGCTGACCTGGCGCATGTGCGCTTCCAGCGTTTCCAGGCTGAGCGGGCCCTGCTCCTGCAGGCGCTCGGCAAGTCCAGCCTCGTGCTCCTGGGCCAGGCTCGGCAGCACCAGTGCACGGCTCTGCTGGCGTGCACGGTCCAGGCGATCACGTTCCTTGACCAGCTGCCCACGTTCGACGCGGACGTCTTCATAGGTACGGCGCGCCTGCTCGATGTCGGCACGCACCGCGTCGATCTGCTTGGCCAGCTTGGCGAGATCGGCGTTGCCTTCGCGCAGATCGCGCAGGGTGGCCTCGATATCGCTCAGACGCTGCTGTGGGGCGGCGATATCGATCTCGTTCCAGCTGATGCTGACCAGCTCGTGGCAGGCCAGGCGACGTTCATTGTCGCGGTCACGCTGGCCGCGCAGGCGCGCGATGTCGGTCTCGCAGCTGGCGATGCGCTTGGCCAGTTCCTGTGCTTCGCGCTCGAAGGCGCCCACCTTGTCGTGGTTGTTGAAGCCGAGGATCCAGCGACGGCGGTCGCCCACGGCACTGCGGTCGTCCTTCTCGAAGCGGTCGCCCGGATGCTTGACCTGGCCTTCGCGGGTGATGCCGCGGTCGACATTGCGCAGCTGCTTGGCGTCGACGCATTCGTAGTCGAAGCGCTTGCCGAGCTCGCGGCGCAGCCAGCTTTCGAACACGTGCTCGCGCAGTTCCAGCTTGTGCAGCAGCGACTTCGCCGACGGCTCACGCGCGAACGCATCGTCATTGCGGCGCACACGGTAATAGGTGAAACGCATGCCCAGGTGGGTACGGTTTACCCACTCGGCGACGTCGTTGTAATGCTTGTCATCGACCAGCAGTGACAGCGCGAAACCGCCCAGCACGCGCTCGATGGCGCCCTGCCAGCCCTGCTCTTCCGAGCGGACCTGGATCAGCTCGCCGACGAACGGCAGCGCCGCTTCGGCAATGCCGGTTTCCTCGGCCAGGCGCGCGCGCAGCTTCTGCATCGGCGCCGGGATGTTGGAGGGCGTGCGCTGCATCGCTTCGAGTTCGCTGCGCACTTCACCGAAGCGGCGCTCGTCATCGCGCTTGCCGCCGAGGCGATCGCTGATCGCATCGTCCAGTGCTGCCGAGGCACGCTGGCGGTCCTGCAGTTCATTCTGCGCACGCTCGACCAGCTCGGCGAAGCCATGGGCATCGTCGGGCAGTTCGGCCTGCAGCTGCTGTGCGGCTTCCTGGGCCTGGTCACGCTTGGCCTTGCGGCGGTCGCGCTCGGCTTCGGCGCGGCCCTGTTCGCGTTCCAGTTCCTCGATGCGCTCACCGCCCTGCTGGCGGCGCTGCAGTTCCAGTTCGGCCAGACGCTCGGTGTGGTTGTCCAGCGCGGCACGGCGCTGGGCTTCTTCGCCGAGCAGGCCACGGTCACGCACATCCATCTCGCGCAGGCGTGCTTCGATCAGCGCCTGGCGGCGGCTTTCGCGGAAGCTGTCGACGCCGAGCTTCAGTGCTTCGTCGTCGCCGCGCTGGCGGTGCATTTCCTTCAGGTCGTTGTAGTAGGCGCGTGCCGGCAGCAGGGTTTCCACCTGGCGACGGGCGGTGACCACGGCCTGATGTGCGCCATCGAGTTCGGCGAAGTCGCTGACCAGGCGCTCGGCGGCGTCGAAGGTCTTCGGCGTGTCGAGCATGAAGTCGCGCAGGAAGACGTTGAGGTCGCCCAGGTTCTTCGCCGACTGCGTCTTGTGCAGCAGGCGCAGCGCCATCTCGTTGTCGATGCCGAGCAGGTCGCGGAAGCGTTCGGCGTAGCCGGAGAAGGTGTCGAAGTGATGCAGGTCGGACAGCTTCTGCTTGAGCTTGCGTAGGTCCAGGTCGAAGCCGCCGAGATCCTTGGCGATGTCGAACGGGCGCTCGGCGATCATGTAGTGCTTGCGCACGTCACCGGCCGAGGTGCCGTTGCCGGAGATCCACAGCAGGCGCACCAGGCTGACCACGCGGCCGTCGCCGGCGCGGTATTCCAGCACCAGTGCGGTCCAGGTCGCGCCCTTGCGCAGGTACTGGGTGGCGATTTCACCGGTGCCGCTGTCCTGCTGGTCGGCCCAGGCGCCACGCACATAGGACACCAGGTTGCGGTCGCGGCCACTGCGCTCGGCTTCACGCGCGGCGGCGTTGAAGTCGACGATGGCCGGCGGCGTCAGCAGCGCGGACATGGCATCGAGCAGGGTCGACTTGCCCGAGCCGGAACGGCCGACGAACAGGAAGCCGCGCTCGGCGATCGGCACTTCGGTCAGGCCATTGAAGGTGCCCCAGTTGTGCACCTGCAGGCGGCGCATGCGGAACTGCTGCAGGCGCGGGTCCGGCAGGCCTTCGTTGAACAGGGCGGGAGTGTGCTTGGAGATAGCCATGCGATGGTCGGGTCTCTCAGGCCTCGGCGGCCGGGGTTTCGCGCAGCTGGCGGTATACCGCCGAAAGCTGGGACACGTCTTCGGCGGAGAACAACAGCTTCAGCGCCGGCGAGACTTCGTGGCGGTCTTCCTGGCCGCTGAGGCGGGTCAGGATGTGGTTGTCCTTCATTTTCTGCACCGCCGAGGCGACACGGCGGTTGAAGCCGGCGCGGTCGGTGGACAGGTTTTTCTCGTAGATGGCCAGTGCTTCGGCCATCTCGGCGTCTGCAACCACCGCGCGATTGCCGCGCGCATCGGCCTCGGCCAGCTGCTGGCGCAGGTACAGCAGCAGCACCGAATCGATGAAGGTCAGCGGCGAGGTGCGCAGCAGCACCGGCGCATCAACGTCTTCGGTATCGGCCTGGCGGGTGAAGGCCACACCGCTGTCACGGTCGAGCACCAGTTCCAGGAACAGGTCGGCCAGCGACGAGCGGATGGCGGCTTCGCTGCGGATCAGCGCCGGCCACAGTTTGGCGTGACGCAGCTGGTCGATGCTGGGGCCGATCAGCAGCTGGCACAGCGCGCGGCGCGCATCCAGCGGCAGGCGCCCGGTATCGCCGAGGTAGTACACGTCGTTGCCACGGCGGGGCTGCGCCACGGTCGCCACCGGTTCGGCTTCGTAGGCGTCTTCCGCCACGTCGGCCTGCGCTGCGTCGATGGGATCTTCATGCCAGCTCATGGCGTCTCTCCTGGGTGAACCAAACCAGCGGGATGCGGGCGCGACGGATCTGGCCGTCGCCACCACGCCATTCGGCAAGCTCCTGCTCGCCGGCGATCACGTTGCCGAAGCGCGTGCCCAGCGACAGGTAGCCGATGACGCTGCCCAGGCCCTGCGGCGCTTCACGCTGCGACAGCGCCTGGGCAATGCTGAGCCGCGGCTGTGCATCGAGCAGGTCGTGCAGGTCGCGGCGCAGGGTGCGGAAGTCGATTTCGGACGAGGCGACCAGGTCGCCGACGCTTTCCAGGCTGATCGCGGCCGCGTCGTTGTATTCGACGTTGCCATCGACCTGGGCACTGCGCGGATCATGCAGCTTCCACTGCGACCACGAACGCAGGCGGCTGGTGGTCAGCTGCAGGTCGCGGCCGATGCCACGCTGTGCGGGGAACTCGTCGCGCAGCGCCAGCGCTTCGGACTGCGCCTGTTTCAGCAACTGGTTGAGGCGGCGCTGTTCCAGGTAGCCACGGCTCTGCACGAAGCCGCGCAGGCTGCGCGCGAAGTTCTGCAGCACGTCGTGCACCTGGCCACCGCGTTCAAGCATGGTGCTGGTGAAGCCACGCAGGAAGTTGCGTTCGTTGCGGTCCAGGCGACGGGCAAAGCCACGCGCCAGCACCGCTTCCAGCGCGGCATCGAGCTGAGCGCTCTGTTCGGCGTCATTGAGCAGGCGCCAGAAGGCCTGGAAGCTGCGTCCTGCATCGCTCTCGCCGATCACATCCACGCCTTCGAACAGCTGCGACAGCACATCGCCGCGCTCGCCCTCATCGTCAATGATGCGTTCGCGGAAATCGCGGTTGAGCTGCTCGAAGTCGTCGCGTACGCGGCGGAAGTCCTCGGTCAGTTCGTCGGCGAGGCCGATGATCTGGCGCGCACGTTCCAGCGCGCGCTTGCCGTCCAGCGCGATCACACGACCGGCACCGACACGGGCGATCTCGGCGTCGATGCGGTCACGCTCGTCGCGCAGCGCCGACAGGCGCGCGTCCGGATCGGACTCGGTCTGTGCGGCCAGCTGCGAGAGCTGTTCGATGACCAGCGCCAGGCGGCTTTCGGTGGCGGCCACGCGGGCCTGCTCGAGGCCGTCGGCGAAGCGGATGGCCTGCAGCGCCGCGGTCGACAGTTCGTACTGCTCCTGGTCGGCGCCCTCGGGCAGGCGGCGTTCCAGCCAACCCTGGGCCAGCCAGTGCGCGATGTAGGCCTGCGCGGTGCGCGGCAGGTCGCGCGACAGTTCGTCGCCGTTGAGCTGGTCCAGCGCACGTTGCAGGCGCTCGTTGAGTACCGACGACGACAGCGTGCGCTCGCCGTCCATCAGCAGCCCTTGCAGCAGGCCGATGATTTCCGGAGCGTGGTCGGCGGCGAGCAGCTTCCACTGGGGCTGTTCGCGCAGATGGCGGTAACGGGAGATGCGTTCGCGGTGCTTCATGCAGCGAAAGGAGTCATGAGGGCTGGCGGGGACGAGCAGCCACGCACGGCTGCCGTGCAGGCAGCCGTGGGCATGCCGGCCACGCGGGGCCAGCGGGGTGCGGGCAAGCGGCTCAGCGCTTGCCGCCCACTTCGATGAAACGCAGGAACTCGGCGCGGGTACGCGCGTCGTCGCGGAAGCTGCCCAGCATCTTCGAGGTGACCATGCTGACGCCGCGCTTGTGGATGCCGCGGGTGGTCATGCATTCGTGGGCGCCTTCGACGACCACGCCGACACCGATCGGCTGCAGCACATCCTGGATGCACTGGGCGATCTGCGCGGTCATCTTCTCCTGCACCTGGAAACGGCGGGCGTAGGCTTCGACGACGCGGGCCAGCTTGCTGATGCCCACCACCTTGCCGGCCGGCAGGTAGCCGACGTGCACGCGGCCGATGATCGGCGCCATGTGGTGCTCGCAGTGGCTTTCGTACTCGATGTCGCGCAGGACGATCAGTTCGTCATAGCCGGCCACTTCCTCGAAGGTCCGCTCCATGTAGGCGCGCGGGTCGTCGCGGTAACCGCTGAACCAGTCGCCATAGGCTTCGGCAACACGGCGGGGGGTATCCAGCAGGCCTTCACGGGACGGGTCCTCACCGGCCCAGCGCAGCAGGGTGCGCACGGCATCCTCGGCCTGGTCCTGGGTCACGTCGCCCTGCGGGGCGGCCTTTTCGTTGTTCTTGCTCATTGCGTACAGCGTCCCGATCGGGGGGCGAGCATCGTACCCGACCGGGGGGTGGGTCGTCCTGTTGGGACGGTTCATCGGGGGGTACTTCCGGCGCGTGCTTGCTATCGGTCTGGAGTGGGAGAGGGGGCTGCGCAGGACACGCCGTAAACCCGTCCATGGGGGCTCGATGGCGCCATCCATGGCGCCAACGGTCCTGCGCAGCCCCCCCTCCCCCTCCTTGACGGTTTCCTGCGGGCGCGGCCGGACCGCCCGAAAGCGGGGTCAAAAGCTGGGGTTCATGGCTTCGGAAACGGCTCGCGCCACTGCCCTGGTGGGTGCGGACCTTGGTTCGCACTGCTTCTGCCATTGCCTTTAAAGAGCCAACCCACCGCGCCCGCGGGATGTGGGGTAGGTGGCGGAGGGCCGGGCGGGGTAGGACCGTGAGGCGCATGGATGCGCCGATCGAGCTTACAGGGACGTACTTGCAGCGTGTCCCACCCCGCCTGGCCCTCCGCCACCACAACCGATAGCCAGCAGGCGCAACGCTTTCCTCAGCACACCACCCATTCAGTAAAATCTATTGATAGGAATGAAATTAGTAGTATCCTATCTATTACTTATGGACCGACCCCTCGACGAGCGCACCGTGCTGCAGATGCAGCTCAGCTCCGGCCTGCTGTACGCAGGGCGGCAGTGGCAGCGCCTGGCCGACAGCCGGCTCGGCAGCTATGGCATCTCCACCGCCTGCACCATGCCGCTGCTGATGATCGGCCGCTCGGGGGGTGGCATCCGCCAGGTGGCGCTGGCCCAGCAGCTGGGCATGGAGGGGCCTTCCCTGGTCCGCCTGCTGGACAAGCTGTGCGCCAGCGACCTGGTCCGCCGCGAGAGCGACGCCAGCGACCGCCGCGCCAACCTGTTGTGGCTGACCGACGCCGGCCACGCGCTGGTCAGCGAGCTGGAAGACCAGTTGATCGGCCTGCGCCAGGACGTGTTCGGCGAGCTTTCCATGGATGAACTGCACGCCGTGCTGAAGGCATGGCGCCTGCTGGCCGAGGCCGCCGACCGCATCACGTAAGACCGCTGCCCCCGAGTACCGCCGCTGCCGTTCACACGCCAGCGGCTTTTACCCGTTGCCGTTGTTTCGTTGTTCCTCCCCTCCCCTACCTCGCCCCCGCCCCTACCGATGCCCGGTGAATTCAGTCTCCACGGAGTGTTCGTCCCGACCCTGCTCGGGTTGATGTTGTTGGCCTATCTGGTCAACAGCGGCCTGCACGCGCTGCTGCAGCGTGCCGGCGCCTATCGCCATGTATGGCACCCGGCGCTGTTCAACCTGGCCCTGTACGGGATCGTGCTTGGCCTGCTGTTCCACCTTCTGCGTTGGATGCAATCGTGAACAAGATCGTGAAGAAGACCCTGCCGGTGCTGCTCACCAGCGCAGCCGTGATCGTCGCCCTGCTGGTGCTGCGCCAGCTGTGGGTCTACTACATGGATGAGCCATGGACCCGCGACGCCCATGTCGGCGCCGACGTGGTGCAGGTCGCACCGGATGTGTCCGGCTTGGTGGAAACAGTGCAGGTGGCCGACAACCAGGCGGTGAAGAAGGGCGATCTGCTGTTCGTGATTGATCGGGCGCGCTACCGCATCGCGCTGGAACAGAGCCGCGCCAGCCTGGCCGAACGCCAGGCATCGGTAACGCAGCTGCGCCGCGAGATCGGGCGTGATCGCAGCCTGCAGGACCTGGTCGCCGCCGAGGATGCCGAAGTACGCCGCGCCAAGCTGCAGGCCGCCCAGGCCGCGCTGGCCACCGCGCAGGCGGCGGTCGACCTGGCCGAACTCAACCTGGCCCGTACGGAAGTGCGTGCGCCGGCCAATGGCCGCGTCAACGACCGCACCATGCGCGTGGGCGACTACGTGGTGGCCGGCAAGCCGGTGCTGGCGCTGCTGGATACCGGCTCGTTCCGCATTGACGGCTACTTCGAGGAAACCCGCCTGCGTGGCGTGGCCCCGGGACAAGCCGTGGACATCCGCCTGATGGGCGAATCGACCGCGCTGCGTGGCCATGTCGAAAGCATCGCCGCCGGCATCGAGGACCGTTACCGCAGCAATGGCAGCACCCTGCTGCCGAACGTGACCCCGGCCTTCGACTGGGTGCGGCTGGCGCAGCGCATTCCGGTGCGCATCGCCATCGACGAGGTGCCCAAGGGCGTGGAACTGATCGCCGGCCGCACCGCCACGGTGACCGTGGACACCGGCCGCCATCCGCACAACGACAAGGCCGGCACCGCGCCGACACAGGCGGGCCTGTGAACACCGCCCTGCCCCGTCTCGGCCTGATCGTCGCGCTGGCCAGCCTGGCCGCGTGCAGGACCGTCGGTCCCGACTACGCATTG
Organism: Stenotrophomonas sp. GW821-FHT09E08; assembly: GCF_059416125.1. Lineage (NCBI taxonomy): Bacteria > Pseudomonadati > Pseudomonadota > Gammaproteobacteria > Lysobacterales > Lysobacteraceae > Stenotrophomonas > Stenotrophomonas sp. GW821-FHT09E08. Next base: position 223,655 of record NZ_JBWKOO010000007.1, on the reverse strand, counting down.
CCGGAAGGTTCGGCGTTCAAGCGTCCGCAGGCCAATGCCGCCTTCATCGACACGCAGAACCCGCAGATTGCCGCCAACCAGGCGCTGCCCGACCGCTGGTGGTCGCTGTACAACGACCCGGTACTGGAAGGCCTGATCACCCAGGCGCTGCGAGACAACGTTGAACTGAAGGCTGCCAATGCGCATCTGCGTCGCGCTGCGGCGGTGTACGAGCAGGCGCTGGACGCTGGCGGCTTCGAGTACGAGGCCGAGGCCGGGGTCAGCCGCGCACAGCTGTCGGCCGAATCGTTCCTGCAGGAGCACGAGCTGCCGGTGATCAACCTGGCCGATGGCAAGTTCGCGGTCAGCTACCAGTTCGACCTGTTCGGCAAGCTCAAGCGCGGCGCCGAAGCGGCGCGTGCCGACGAGCAGTCGGTCGCCGCAGCACGCGATCTGGCCCAGGTCAGCGTGGTCGCGCAGGTGGCGGACAGCTATCTGGAAATGTGCCACGCCAACCACGAGCTGCACGTGGCCGAGCATTCCCTGCAATTGCAGCAGCGCAGCCGTACGGTCACCGAGCGCCTGATCGCGGCTGGCCGCGGCACACCGCCGGAACTGGCCCGCGCCAATGCGCAGGTGGCGCTGCTGGAAGCCGCACTGCCACCGCTGCATGCGCAGCGCTCGGCCGCCGCCTATTCGCTGGCCGCCCTGCTCGGGCAGACCCCGGGTCAGCTGCCGGCCGGCGTGATCGACTGTGCACATGCCCCCAGCCTGGCGCAGCCGCTGCCGGTCGGTGATGGCCGTGCGCTGCTGCAGCGTCGCCCGGACGTGCGCCAGGCCGAGCGCAAGCTGGCCTCGGCCACGGCGCGGATTGGTGTCGCCACTGCCGAACTGTACCCGGACATCCGCCTGGGTGCCTCGCTCGGTGCCGCCGGCCTGCTGGAAGACTTCGGCACGCCGATGACCCAGCAGTGGTCGATCGGCCCGTTGATCTCGTGGACGCTGCCGTCCTCGGGCACGCATGCGCGCATCCACGCCGCCGAGGCGGGTGCCGATGCAGCCCTGGCCGAGTTCGACCACACCGTGCTGCAGGCGCTGCGCGAGACCCAGACCGCGCTGGATCGCTATGCGCAGGACCTGCGCCGGTTGCAGTCGCTGCGCATCGCGCAGGAGCAGGCCGCGCTGGCCGCCGAGCAGAACCGCCGGCTGTACCAGGGCGGCCGCACGCCGTACCTGTCCAGTCTGGATGCCGACCGCAGCCTGGCCACCAGCGACGCCACCCTGGCCGCCGCCGAAGCGCAGGTCTCGCGCGACCAGATCCACCTGTTCCTGGTGCTGGGTGGTGGCTGGCAGGCCAGCGCCGCCGCGCCCAACGCCCCGACCGCAGCGAAGTAAGCCATGAACGCGCTGACCGACCGCCAGGCCTGGCTGTTCTCGATCAAGACCTACCTGGCCGCGGTAGCCGCGCTGTACATCGCCATGGCCGGCAACCTGTCGCGCCCGTACTGGGCGATGGGCACGGTGTACATCGTCAGCCAACCGCTGCTCGGCCCCACCCGGGCCAAGGGCGTGTACCGCATCGTCGGCACGCTGGTGGCGGGCCTGGCCACCCTGCTAGTGCTGCCGGCGCTGGTGGAAACGCCGCTGGTGCTGAGCGCGGCGATGTCGATCTGGCTGGCCGGCTGCCTGTTCATGGCCCTGCTCAACCGTGGCCCGCGCGGTTACGCATTCCTGCTGGCCGGCTACACCACCGCCTTCATCGGCTTCCCGGCAGTGACCTCGCCGGAAACCATCTTCGACACGGTGGTGGCACGCAGCGAGGAGATCATCCTCGGCACGGTGGTGGCAGTGCTGTTTGCTTCGCTGCTGTTCCCGGCCTCGGTACGCCCGATGCTGCGCGCGCGCATCGGCAACTGGATGGAGGACGCCGCGCAGTGGTGCCGGCAGATCCTTGAACGTGGCCGCGCGCATGCGCCACGCAACCGGCTGGCCGCCGACCTGGTGCAGTTCGAGGCGCTGATCGAATTCCTGCGCCGTGATGATCCGCGCCATGCCGGTTCGGCGGTGTCGATGGAGCGCCTGCGCGAGCGCATGCTGCTGCTGTTGCCGGTGCTGTCCTCGATTGCCGACCGCCTGAGCGCGCTGCGCAGCGATGGCCACGCCCTGCCCGAAGGCCTGCCGGCGCTGGTCGATGACATCCACGACTGGCTGGACGGGCCGACCAACGCCAGCGAGTACGCCCGCCTGCGCGCGCGCATCAGCGCACTGAAGCCGCAGGTGGACCGCGACCTGCAGCATCTGCAGCTGGCCAGCCTGCTGCTGCGCCTGGAGGAGCTGGTGGACCTGTGGCAGGACTGCCGTACCCTGCAGCATGCGATCGACCACGGCACTGCGCCGCTGGACCGCGCGCACTACCGCATCCGCACCGAACGCGTGCCCGCCGACAAGCACGTCGACTACGGCATGGCGCTGTTCTCCGCGCTCAGCGCCGGCGTGGCGCTGATGAGCTACTGCGTGCTGTGGATCGGCCTGGGTTGGGAAGGCGGCGGCAACGGCGCGATGATGGCCGCGGTGACCGCCGCGTTCTTCGCCGCACAGGACGACCCGGCACCGAGCATGGTGTCGTTCCTTGTGTGGGCGATGGTTGCCTCGGTGGTGGCCGGTGTGTACCTGTTCGGCGTGTTCCCGGCGGTGCACGACTTCGGCCTGCTGGCACTGGTGCTGGCGGTTGCGTTCCTGCCGCTGGGGCTGATGCTGCACCATCCGAAGAGCGCGCTGTTCGCACTGCCGCTGACGGTGAACCTGGCCGCGCTGCTGAGCCTGCAGAACACCTACAGCGCCAACATCCAGACCTTCCTCAACTCGTCGATCGCGATGTTCATCGGCATTGGTTTTGCGGTGGTGATGACCCGCCTGTTCCGTTCGGTGGGTGCCGAGTGGACCGCACGCCGACTGGTGCGGCAGGGCTGGACCACGCTGGCCGAAGCCGCCGAGGGGCGGGGCCAGCAGGATCGGCAGCGCTTCGCCGCACGCATGCTCGACCTGCTGGGCCTGCTCGCCCCACGACTGGCGGCGACGCCGGAGGGCAGCGACATCGCCTCGGTGGATATGCTCAACGAAGCGCGCATCGGCCTGAACATCCTGCAGCTGCGCCGCGCGCGACTGGAACTGCCCGAGCGCAGCCGCGAAGCGGTCGAGCACATCCTGGAAGAAGTGGCCGTGCACTACCGGCGACAGATTGCCGCGCGCAAGCCGATTGTGGCGGCCGAAGCGCTGCGCGAGCGGCTGGATACCTCGCTGGGCCGGGTCGGCAGCGTGGCTGCCTGCAAGGCCCGCGATGAAGCCCTGATGGGCCTGATCGGCCTGCGCTTCGCGCTGTTCCCGGAGGCCAAGGCATTGGCGCCGGGGCTGGCGATGAGTGCGGACGCACAGCCGTAGCGCGATACCCTGTGCGACCACAGACTCCGCGCAGGGGTCAGAGCCCTCTCCTGCAGAGAGGGATCCGACCCTGCCGCTGCAACAGGACGGTTCAATGAGTTACGACATGATGGTGTTCGAGGCCAGTGCCGCCCCACGCGAGGCCGCGGCCTTCATCGCTTGGTTCGAGAAGCAGACGCAGTGGAACGAGCGCCACGAGTACGACGACCCAGTGGTCAGCAGCCCCGCGTTGCAGGCGTGGTTCGCGGAGATGGCACAGGAGTTCCCGCCAATGAACGGGCCGTTGAGCAATGACGACGATGATCGTGCCGAGGTGACCGAGTACAGCATCGGTAGTCAGGTGATCTACGGTGCATTCGCCTATTCGGTGGCCGAGCGCGCGCATGGCCGCGTGCAGGACCTGGCCGAGAAGCACGGCGTTGGGTTCTTCGATATCAGTGCGGACGAAGCGGCGATCGTGTTCCCCGATGGGCTGGTACTGATCGCGGAATGACGCAGGGTCGGACCCCTCCCGGAGGGAGGGCTCTGACCCGGAGCACGCGTGCCTCGGCGACGAGGGTCAGAGCCCGTTCCCATTTGGAACGGGATCCGACCCCGATTCAGAACAATGTGCCCTGCACCGTAGGCTGTTCAGTACGCGCCGATTTTTCGACCACCGCTTCCGCACCCAGTCGCCAGGCCAGGCCACCCAACCGGCTGGCGTGGCGCTTCAGCGCGGCCTGCAGCACCTCTGCGCTGCCGGCCACATGCAGGACCTGACGGGCGCGGGTCAGGCCGGTGTAGACCAGTTCGCGCGACAGCACGCGGCTGTCCTGGCGCGGCAGCTGCAACCACACTTCGTCGAACTCCGAGCCCTGCGCCTTGTGCACGGTCATCGCGAAGGCGCTTTCGTGCGCGGGCAGTGCGGCCGGGTGGAAGGCGCGCGGCTGATCGACGCTGTCGCCGGGGAACCAGGCCACCATCGCGCCGCTGCCATCACGCAGGCAGATGCCGATATCGCCGTTGAACAGGCGATGCCGGTAGCTGTTCTCGGTGACCAGCAGCAGGCGGCCCTGGAAGTAGCCGGGGGTGTTGCCGGCAAGCAGCTGTTCGATACGGCTGTTGAGCCCGCGCGCGCCCTGCGGGCCTTCGCGCAAGGCGGTCAGCACGCGCAGGCGACCCGCCTGCTGCAGGGCCCGTGCCGGATCGGCGGCGTCGGCCAGCGCGCGCCAATGGCCCAGCAAGTGCTCACGCTGGCCACGCAGCGGATCGGCTTCGCCTCCGTGGAAATGCACGCCGGCCAGTTCACCACTGCGCAGCAGCTGCAGCGCGGTGCTGCTGTCGCCCTCGCGCACGGCATGTGCCAGCGGTGCCAGGTCCAGCGCATCGCTCTGCCGGTAACCGCGCTGCAGCTGCACGCGGCGGCCGGCGAAGGCGCGTGGCGAGGCCTGCGGCTGCAAGGTGGCCTGCGCCAGCAGGCCGTGCAACGCCTGCGCGTCGTCGGCACGGGTGCCGATGCCGTCGCCGCTGGCACGCAGGATCGCGCTGAGCACGTCGCCGGCTTCGACCGACGGCAGCTGGTCGGGATCGCCGAGCAGGATCAGCCGGGTGCCGCTGTCGATCGCATCGACCAGCTTGGCCATCATCGGCAGATCGATCATCGAGGCTTCGTCGACCACGACCACGTCCACCGGCAGCGGGTTATCGGCGTGATGGCGGAAGCGCGGTGAATCGGGAATCACGCCGAGCAGGCGATGCAGGGTGGTGCCGGTACTGGGCAGCGCCGCGCACAACGCCGGGTCCAGTCCTTGTTCCTGCAGCCTTTGCACGGCCACGCGCAGGCTCTCGGCCATGCGCTCGGCGGCGCGCCCGGTAGGCGCAGCCAGCGCCACCTCGGGAAGCGGCTGGCCGGCCTGCCGGGCCTGCGCGGCCAGCAGCAGCAACAGGCGCGCGATGGTGGTGGTTTTGCCGGTGCCGGGGCCGCCGGTGACCAGCGCCAGCGGATGGCGCAGGGTCACGCCGGCGGCGCGTGCCTGGTGATCCTCGCCGCCCAGTGCCTGTGGGAACAGCTGCGCGAACAACGGCGCCAACGCTGCCATGTCCGGCGCCGGCAGCGGATGCCGGCCGATGCGCTGCAGCCCAGCCGCCAGCTGACGCTCGTACTCACGGTAGCGGCGCAGGTAGAGCAACCCGTTTTCCAGCACCAGCGGTGCATCCTCGGCGATGGCGTCGGCCTGCTCCGGCGTCGCGATCCAGGGCGATGCGCGCAACTGTGCCAGCCAGTCCTGCGCGGCAGGCCACTCGGGACCGCCTTCCAGCAACCGCTGCGGATGTGCCGGATCGAACGCTGCGTGTCCCTGCGATACCGCCAAAGAAGCCAGGGCGGCCGCCAGTGCCACACTCTCGGGCGTGTCGTCGCGCAGCCGCTGCAGGCTGGTCGCCAATGCATGGTCCAGGGTGCGTAGCAAGCCTTTCTTGTGCAGCTCCTTCAACAGGCTCATGCGCCGGCTCCACGGGCACGCGCGGCCAGTTCGGCTTGGGCCTGTTCGCCACCGGCGAACAACGCATCCAGGGCATCCACCAGCGCCAACGGGAAGCGGTCCACATGCACACCGTTGCCGGCGGCATCCAGGCCGCGGCAGAACAGATAGCGGATGCCGCCCATGTCGCGCTCGTAGTCGTAGGCCGCACCCAGGCGGAAACGCAACCAGCGATGCAGGGCCACGGTGTAGATCAGCGCCTGCAGGTCGTACTCGCTGTGGCGCATGGCAATGGCCAGCAGGTCCGGGCTGTAACCAGGCAGGCGGTTGGACTTGTAGTCGAGCACGTACCAGCGCCCGTCGCGCACATAGGTCAGGTCGATCATGCCGGTCATCAGCCCTTCCAACCGGCGGCGCTGGCCGAAGCCGCGTCGCGTGCTGGAAACACCGTGCGCATGCAGCACCTGCAGCAGCGCCGGCACCGTGGTCGGTTCGATGGCGAAATGGAAGTCGATTTCCGCGCGGCGCTCGCCTTCGCCCAGACTGTGCAGCGCGCCGCCTTCGGGCAGCGGTACGGTCAGCGTGTGGCCGACCAGCGGCACCAGCACCGCCACGCCATCGTCCAGATCGGCATCGGCATAGCCCTCATCGTGCAGCGCCTTGCGCAGCACCTCGGCCTGGCCTTCTGGCGCTTGTTGGCCGGGCTGCCAATCGCCCCAGGCAGCGAAATCGACGTTCTCCATGGCTTCGTGCAGCACGTTGCCGAAACGACTGCCCATGAAGCGCGGGTCGATCGGTGTGCTGTCCTCGGCCGCCGCCGCGGCTTCCGGCAACGCCGGTTCCAGTGGCAGTTCCGGGCCAGCGGGTTCGTCAGCAGCGGGCGCCGGCAGCTCGGTCGCGGCGGCTTCGATATCACTGCCCGCGCCGGCATCGGCATGGGCGAGCTGGGTGAAGCTGTACACCCACCAATCGTGCGGTACGCGCCGGGTCAGGGCACGCACCGCCGGAAGGTCACCTTCCACTTCGGCCGCCAGCGGTGGCAGCGAGGACGGTGCCTCACTGTCATCGATGTACACATCGGCGTGCGAGCGCAGCGCCTGCAGGTCACCCAGCAGCGGCGCCAGACGCGTCTTGCCGAGCCTCGCCAGATCGCCCACTGCGATCCACAGCGCATGCTCGGCACGGGTCAGTCCCACATACAGCAGGCGCGCATCCTCGGCACGCTGCTCACGCTCGCGCTGGGCACTCGCCGCTTCCCAGGCCTCGTCCCTGTCCAGCTTCCAGTGCAGCTGGCGCTGGCCGCCCACATGCACCGTGCAGTGCGAGGCAGTGTTCGGTGCGCCACCGTCGATGCCGACAAACGGCAGGAACACCAGCGGATACTCCAAGCCCTTGCTCTTGTGCAGGGTTATGATCTGCACGCGGCGCGCGTCCGATTCCAAGCGCAGCAGCTGTTGCTCGTTATCCTGGTCGGCGCTGGCCATCTGCCCCTGCAGCCAGTCCAGCAGGCCGTGCATGCCCAGCGCCTGCGCCGAGGCTTCCTGCAGCAGTTCACCCAGTTGCAGGTAATTGGTCAGACGGCGCTCGCCGTCGATCAGCGCCAGCAGGCGTTCGCCCTGTGCGGCGCAGACATCGGCAATCACCGCGAACGGCCCGCCGCGTTGCCAGCGCTCGCGCCAATGCAGCAGCCGCGCCTGGAACTCGCGTTGCAGGTCGCCCTCGCGTTCCATCGCGGCGATCGCACTTGCCCGCTGGCCAAGCAGCACGGTGGCCAGCACCGCACGCAGGCGGCCTTCGTCGGCGGGTTGCAGCAGTGCCAGCAGCAGCGCACGAAGATCGCGCGCTTCAGCGGTGGCGAACAGGCTCTGCTTGCCGGCTGCCACCGCGGGAATGCCGACCGCGGCCAGCGCGCGCTGTACCAGGGTGGCCTCGCGATGCGAGCGCACCAGCACCGCGATGTCACCAGGCTGCACCGGGCGCCCACGCAACACGGCATTGCCGGCCCGCGCAGCGACCAGGGTCTGATGGATCGCGGCCACGCAGGCCTGGGTGGCCGCATCGCGCGAGGCATCGGCACTCATTGCCTTGTCACCGCCACTGCGCAGCACGCGCAGGGTCAGCGCCACGGCGGCATCACCGTTGCGCAGATAGTCCGTATCGATACGCACGCCACCGGGCCGCACCGGCTCGAACTGGATGTCGCGTTCGAGGAAGGCGTCCTCACCACCGTTGTCGTACAGCGCCTGCAGCGCACGCAGTACAGCCGGGCGCGAGCGGAAGTTCTGGTCCAGCACAGGCGCCTGCTGCGCCACCTGCCTTGCCTTCAGGTAAGTATGGATATCGCCGCCGCGGAAACCATAGATCGCCTGCTTGGGGTCGCCGATCAGGAACAGCGCCGGTGCCAGGCCGAGCTCGCGTACCTCCGGCGAATCGCCGAACACGGTGTGGAAGATGCCCCACTGGCGGTCGTCGGTGTCCTGGAACTCATCGACCAGCGCGATGCGGTACTGCGCGCGCAGTTGTTTCACCAGTGGCAGCCGTTGCGGGCCTTCCAGCGCCACCGCCACGCCATCGATCAGATCGTCGTAGGTCTGCACCCGGCGCGTGCGCTTCAGCGCCTGCAGCCGCTGCGTGGCTTCGGCGCGAAGCACGTGCAGGAAATTCAATGCAGTGGCACGCAACCAGGCATCGCGTTCGGCCAGCAGCGCGACATAGCGCGCCAACGGCGCCTGCAATGGCGACGACGGCGTGCGATCGGGGAATTTCTTGTTGGTCTTTTCGGCCAGTACATCCGGCAGCAGTGCTGGCAGGCGTTCGCTGGCCAGAAGTTCGCGCGGGTCGGCACGCTCGGCCCAGGCCAGCAGCTGCCGGCCCAGCGGGTGCAGCCAGCCCAGCTTGTAGGACACCCCGTTGATCCACTTGTTGTCGACGGCATCGCAGAGGTCGATGAAGAACTGCTCGCCATGCTCGCGCACGCTTGCCGACAGTGCTTCCGCCGCGCACTGCAATGCCGGATGTGGATCGGCCAGCGCCACCGTCTGTGGCAACGGGTGCAGTGGCGGCGCAGCCAGCAGCGCGCGCAGATCGGCGGCCAGCGCATCCGGGTTGGACCACAGCCAGGTTAGCGGCTCCAGCGTGGCCGGGTCGTTGGCATGCACGCGCCACAGGTCAGCGGCCAGCTCCTCCAGCAGTTCACGATCGCTGGCCAGCAGTTCCGGCGGATCAAAGGTATGGCCGCTTTCCAGCGCATGCTCACGCAGCACGCGGGTGCAGAAGCCGTGGATGGTGAAGATCGAAGCCAGGTCGATCTCATCGGCGGCCACCTGCAGGCGTCGCTTCAATGCGGCCGCGCTCTCGGTTCCGACCTGTAGATGGCGCTGCAGTACCTCGCGGGTCAATCGCACGTCCGGTGCTTCACCCTCGGCCGCTTCCAGATCGACCAGGCGCGCGGCCAGCGCCAGGCGCTCGCGGATGCGCTTGCGCAGTTCCTGGGTGGCGGCATCGGTGAAGGTCACTGCCAGGATCTGGCCGATACGCAGGCCCTGCTCCACCACCAGCCGGGTGAACAGCGTGGCCAGGGTGAAGGTCTTGCCGGTGCCGGCGCTGGCTTCGATGAGGCGGATGCCGTCCAGCGGCAGGGCCAGATAGGGATCGCGGTTGAGGGATTCGATGCCGTCTTCGGCGATGGCGGTGTTCATGCGCCGCCCTCCTGGCGTGCTTCGGCGCCGAGGGTGCGGCCTTCGCGCACCGCGCTGAAGACCACTTGGCTGTTGCGCAGCAGGTCGGCATAGCTGGCATCGGTGGCGAACGGGTCGGCGCCACGCAGCAGCAGCTGCCAGGCGTCGCTGCTGGCTTCGCCCCAGCTGCGGTCGCTGCCGTGCCACTGCTTCCAGCCTTCGCTGCGCTGTTTTTCTGCCGGCGCGTTGTACAGCACCCAGCCGGTATACGGGGCAAAGCGCAGCGGTTCACGCAGGCCACGCTGGCGCAGCTGCAGCAGTGCACGCAGCGCCGCCCGTGCAGCGGGAACGCTCAGTGCCGGCAGCACATGCGGGCCCGGACCGGCATCGCCGCCATCGTGGAACTGCACGAGGGGCAATGCGTCGCCGGCGGCGTTGGCCAGCAGCCAGTCCAGGCCCTGACGGATCACTGCGTTGCCATTGAGCGTGCCGGCGCGCAGGCGTACCAGCCCTTCGGGATGTCGATCGGCCACGCGGCCATGCAGGCGCACGCCATCGATCTCCACCTCATAGCGACGGCTTTCCAGTGGTTCGCCCTGCATCCAGCCCAGCAATGCACTGGCATACGGGCGCGTCTTCAACTGCTCCACCTCGAACTGACGCTCGCCCAATGGACCCGAGGGCAGCAGGCCGCGTGCGCGCAAGCGCGGGTACAACGGCTCGATATCGCCACTGAGCGTAGCGCGCACCACCGCCGCCTGCACACTGCGCTTTTCCGGGCCACGCGAAGACAGCACCAGCGGTTCCAGGTCATCGACCTCCTCGACCTCGTCAGCCAGGCGCAGGCCCAGCGACTGCGCCAGGAACTGCCCGGCCGGATCGCACAGGAAACGGCGCAGGGTATCGAGCGCGACCTCGTCTTCCACCGCATCGTCGAGCGGCGGTGGCAACGGTGCATCGAACCACGGCTGCAGTCCACCACGCTGGCCGGTGAGGCGACCGGCCGCCGGATGCCACTGGCGGCGATAGCTGAAGCGGCGTGGATCGCCATCACCAAACGCGGCTGGCGAGAACGGCTGCAGTGCGTGGCGCACGGTGAAGTCGCGGACCGCCAGAGGCGGATCGAGGTGATACGCAGCGGCGGCATCGATCAGTTCGCTGACCAGCACCGACGGCTCGCGCACGCTTCCATCGCGCGGATCGGCGCCGAGATAGCTGAGATAGAACACCTCCTGCGCGGCGGCGAACAGCTGCAGGAACAGGAAGCGGTCGTCCTCGCGCGTGGAGCGGTCGCCCGGACGGCGGCGCGGCGTATCCAGCTCGGCGGTGAGCTGGTTGAGACCGGCAGCCGGGTCACGGCGCGGGAAATCACCGTCATTGAGGCCCAGCACGCAGATCACCCGGAATGGCAGCAGGCGCATCGGCACCATGCGGCCGAAACTGATGCCACCGGTCAGCAGCGGTGCGCGCGTATCGGCCTCGCCCAGCGCACCGGCGAAATGCGAACGCACTACCTCCGGCGGCACGCCGTCTTCGAAACCGGCCTTGGCGGCATCGTCGGCAAACTGGTTGAGCAGCTTGCGCAGGCGCTCCAGCGCGCGCTGGCTGTTGGGCGAGCTGGGCGCGGTGGGCAACAGTGCATCGAGCAGCGACAGCAGCCGCTGCCGCCACTGCGCCGGGGTCAGCAGCTCGCCGAGGCGACGCTGGTAGATCGCCAGCACGCGCAGCAGGCGCAGCAGCCGGTCCAGCGCTTCCAGCGCACCCCCTTCCAGCTCGATCCACGGCGCCACGCCGGCCAGGTCGGTCTCGCTGCCGGTGGCGTGACCGAGTACCAGGCGGTCCAGCGCGAACTGCCAGGTGTAGGCGTCGTCGGCCGGCGCCTGGTGCTGGTGGCGGTGCTTCGCATCCAGGCCCCAGCGTGCACCGGCCTGCTGCAGCCAGCCATGCAGGCGGTCGAAGTCCACCGCTTCCAGCCCAGCCGCTTCGGCCAGCGGTGCACTGGCCAGCAGGTCCAGCACTTCATTGAGCCCGAATCGCGATACCGGCAGCCCCAGCAGGTGCACGAACACATCGGCAAGTGGTTCACCTGCAAGCGGGCTGCTGTCGGCCAGCGCATAGGGGATGTGCTCCTCCTCGCCACCACGGCCGCCGAACACCGCTTCCAGGTACGGCACGTAGGGATCGATGTCCGGCGCCAGCACCGCGATCTCGCGCGCCTGCAGCGGCGGGTCGAAGCGCGGGTCCTGCAGCAGGCTGCGCAGCTGGTCGTGCAGCACCTGCAGCTCACGCAGGCGGGTGTGGCAGGCGTGCACCTGCAGGCTGGGGTCGTCGCTGCGCAGCCCGTCGCGCAGCTCGCCCGAGGGCAGCGCGCGGCGGTGGAACAGATCGCGCTGCAGGCGATGCAGCAGGCTGTCGGACAGGCCGCCCTGGTCCAGGCTCGGGCGTGTGTCCTCCTCCGGATCGGAATAGGCCGCAATCTCACCGGCCGGGTGCACCACCTCGTAGCTGCCCAGCACCGCCATGAAGTCGCGGCCCGCCGCGCCCCAGGCTTCCAGCAGGCGGTTCTCGCCTGCGGCCTCGCCGAACGGGTCCGGCGCGCCGCTGCGCAGGCGCTCGGCCAGGGTCTGCAGATCGCCCCAGTACGACTGCACCGGGGTGGGCATATAGAAGTGCAGCTCGCCGACACGCGCCTGGGTGGCCATCACCCGCAGCACGTCGGGCGAGATGTTGAGCGTCGCAAACGCGGACATGCGCAGCGGCAAGCCCTGCGGCAGCGGCTTACCGGCACCCTCGAAGCGGTCCAGGTATTCCTGGATGCGGCGCGCGCGATAGTCGTGGCCATGGGTGATGGTGCGCCACAGGATCGCCTGCGGGTCGGCCGGATCGGCACCGGCGGCCCAGCGCAGCAGCCAGTCACGACGCCAGGCCTGGTACTTCTCGAACACCGAGGCCAGCTCGCCGGCCAGCGCCCACGGTTTCAACGCGTCGCCACCGGCAAGATAGGACTGCAGCGCGCGCATCGGGGGCTGCGCCAGCAGTACCGGGTCACGCAGTGCCTGGTACAGCTTCCAGTGCAGGCCGGCCGCGTCCAGGTCGTCCTGCTCGCCGCTGACATTGGCCTTCAGCGCACGGGCCACGAACTCGCCCGGGGTCAGGAATTCAAGATTGGCGGCAACGCCAAACTCAGCCGCCAGTGTCGCTTGCAGCCAACGCCGCATCGCCACCTGCGGGATCAGCACCACTTCCGGTGCCAGCAACGGCTGGCCAGATACCGGCGCACGCACGTTGCGCGCCAGCAGCGCGGCCAGCACGTCCAGGGAATTGGAATGGTAGAGGCGGAAATCGCTGCCCGGGTCACTCATCGTGCACAGTGTGCAGCACGGCACGCAGTATTCAATGATCCGGGCCATCGCCGGTACGGATTGTTCCGGGACCCCTGTCGATTGTCCCGGCCTGCGCGAGGGCTTGCCGTGCAACAATACTGGACCGTCCAGTCTGCTTATGTTCAGCAGACGGGCCCGATCCTTCGATGTCTAAAAAACGTTAATGGTGCCCATGTCGGCTTCCGCCTCCAGTCTGGTGCAGTTATCCAACGTCCGCATCGACCGGAGCGGGCGCACGATCCTGCGCGACGTGTCGCTGCAGGTGCCCAAGGGCAGCATCACTGCGGTGCTCGGTCCGTCCGGCAGTGGCAAGTCGACCCTGCTGGCGGCGCTGACCGGCGAACTGCGCCCGGTCGCCGGCGAGGTCACCCTGTTCGGCAAGCCGATTCCGCACAACAGCGGCGCGCTGCTGGAAATGCGCAAGAGCGTGGGCGTGCTGCTGCAGGGCAATGGCCTGCTGACCGACCTCACCGTGGCCGAGAACGTGGCGCTGCCGCTGCGCACCCACACCCGCCTGCCCGCTGCGGTACTGCGCCGGCTGGTGCAGATGAAGCTGCATGCGGTGGGCCTGCTGGCCGCTGCCGATGCCTGGCCGCGTGAGCTGTCCGGCGGCATGGCCCGGCGCGTAGCGCTGGCCCGCGCGCTGGCACTGGACCCACCACTGATGATCTACGACGAGCCGCTGACCGGGCTGGACCCGATCGCCTCGGGGGTGATCATGAGCCTGATCCAGCGCCTCAACCACAGCCTGGGCCTGACCAGCATCATCGTCAGCCACCACGTGCACGAGACGCTGCCGATCTGCGACCAGGTGATCGCGATCGCCAATGGCGGCGTCGTGTTCCAGGGGTCTCCCGAAGCGCTGCAGTCCAGCCAGGACCCGCTGCTGCGGCAGTTCCTGCATGGCCAGCCCGATGGCCCCATTCCGTTCGATGCCGCGCCGCGCGCGAGGGTCGCCTGATGCCGTTCGTCCAAGCCACCCGCTCGCTGGGCCGTGCCGGCCTGTTCTCGCTGACCGTGCTGCGTGGTTCGCTGCCGACCCGTGATTTCCTGGGCGAGCTGACCCGCGAGATCTACAAGATCGGTGCGCGCTCGCTGCCGATCATCGCTGTCGGTGGTGCCTTCGTCGGCCTGGTGCTGACCCTGCAGGGCTACCGCACGCTGACCACCTTCGGTGCGGCCGACGCACTATCGACCCTGCTCGGCCTGTCGCTGTACCGCGAACTGGCACCGGTGCTGACCGCGTTGCTGTTCATCGGCCGCGCCGGCAGCTCGATCGCCGCCGAACTGGGCCTGATGCGTGCCACCGACCAGATCAAGGCACTGGAGCTGATGGCCATCGATCCAGTGGCCAAGGCCGTGGCGCCGCGCTTCTGGGCGGCGGTGCTGACCGTGCCGCTGCTGACCGGCGTGTTCTGTTCGCTGGCGATCAGCGCCAGCTACTTTGAAGCAGTACACGTGCTGGGCCTGGACAATGGCGTGTTCTGGTCGGCGCTGCGCAACAGCGTGGACTTCTGGGACGACTTCGGCGTGGCGATGCTGAAGTCGGCGATCTTCGGCGGCACCGCGGCACTGGTCGCGTCCTACGTCGGCTTCCATGCCGAACCGACCATCGAAGGCACCTCTGTCGCCACTACCCGTGCGGTGGTCAACGCCTCGCTGCTGGTGCTGATGTTCAACTTCGTGCTGTCGGCAATGTTGTTCACCTAACCCCTCCACCGGCGGTGCGCATCGGCGCGCAGCCACAACGACTCGATCAGGTAATCCACATGGCCATCCGCGGTCCCAGACTCGAATTCTCCGTCGGCGCCTTCCTGCTGCTGGCCTTGGCCTCGCTGATGGTGCTGGCCGTGGCCTCGACCAACCAGCGCTGGAGCTGGGGCAGCGAAGGCTACGACCTGAAGGCACGCTTCTCCCAGGTTGGGCAGCTGCGCAAGCAGGCGCCGGTGAAGATCGGCGGCGTCACCGTCGGCCAGGTCGCTTCGATCGACCTGGACCCGGTGAAGTTCGAATCGATCGTGACCCTGCGCATGGACAGCAAGGTCAAGGACCTGCCGGCGGACACCTCGGCCGGCATCTTCACCAGCGGTTTGCTGGGCGAGAGCTATATCGGTCTGCAGCCGGGCGGTGATCCGGACGTGCTCAAGGCCGGCGACGAGATCGTCTTCACCCAGCCCGCCGTGGACCTGATCCAGCTGGTCGGCAAGTACATGTTCAGTGGTGGCGCCGGTGGTGGCGCTGCTCAGAAGCCCAACGATGGCGCGCAGGCGCCTGCAACGGAACCGCAACCATGAAGATGAAACTGATCCCGGCCCTGCTCGCCTCGGCGCTGCTGGCAGCTACTCCGTTCCTCGCCCAGGCGCAGGCCGCCGCTCCCGCCGCAGCCGCGGCTCAGGGGCAGGCGGGCAAGGTGGTGATCGATGCCAGCAGCCGCATCCTGAGCACCCTGCAGCAGCGCAAGAGCGAATTCACCAGCAACCCGGCCAGCCTGCGCAGCTACATAGACAGCGAGCTGACCCGCACCTTCGACCGCGACTATGCCGCGCGCCTGGTGCTGGGCCCGCACGCCCGCGGTGCTTCCGATGCTGACATCAAGCTGTTCGCCGATGCGATGGCCGACAGCCTGATGCAGCGCTACGGTTCGACCCTGCTGAACATCCAGGGCAAGCCGAGCTTCCGCCTGAAGGGTGAAAGCCCGCTGCCGGGCAATCGTGGCGTGCGCGTGAGCACCGAACTGGTGCGCGCCGGCAACGAGCCGACCCCGGTCGAGTACTGGATGCGCAACGTGAACGGCCAGTGGAAGATCTTCGACGTCAACATCGAAGGCATCTCCTACGTGCAGACCTTCCGCAACCAGTTTGACACCCCGCTGCGCCAGAAGGGCATCAAGCAGGTGGCCACCGAACTGCACAGCGGCAGCATGCAGGCCGGGCCCGCGGGCAATGGCAAGTAACGCGCTGGCGCTGCTGGAAGGCGACACCCTGCGCCTGCGCGGGGTGCTCGACCGTGCCGCGGTGATCGCACTGTGGCCGCAACTTCAGGCACTGCCGGCGAAACTGGCACGGCTGGAGCTGGGCGAGGTCGAGCGCGTGGACAGCGCCGGCCTGGCCCTGCTGGCTGAGCTGGCCGCGCGTGCACGCACGAGCGGCCATCCGCTGGCGATCTCCGGCGCGCCGGCCGGCTACAACGAATTGAGCGCGGCCTACCGGCTGTCGCCCGACCTGGATTTCAACGCTACTTCTGCTGCGAGCTGACATGAACGTCGTACGCACTCTCCCCCTGATCGTCCTGGCCACCGCCCTCACCGCCTGCGCCGGCAAACCCGCGCGCAGCGATGCACCGGTGGCCAGCACCGTGGTCCCGGCCAGCACCACCGCCGAGGCCCCTGCCGTCGATACTGCGGCGGCCGAAGCCGGCTCGGCCGCACCCGTCGCAAGCCCGCCGGCTGCGGCCAGTCTGCCTCCGGCAGCGGCCGCGTCCAGCGCCGACACCGACGCTGCGAAGGCTGCAGCCGCCACCGCACCGGGCGGTGACGACGACTTCGATGCCCTCTACGGTGGTGCCGGCAACACCGGCAGTGCAGCGGCCTACGACCCGTGGGAACCGTTCAACCGCAAGGTGCACAAGTTCAACAACGCGGTTGACCGCGGCATCGCCCGCCCGCTGGCCACCGCCTATACCCACGTGGTGCCGCGCTTCGCGCGTACCGGTGTCAGCAATTTCTTCAGCAACCTGCGTGCGCCGGTGACCATCACCAACCAGCTGCTGCAGGGCCGCGGTGGCGATGCCTGGGACAGCCTGGGCCGCTTCCTGATGAACAGCACGCTGGGTATCGGTGGCCTGTTCGATCCGGCCAGCAAGGCGATGGTGCCGCGTCGCAATGAAGACTTCGGGCAGACCCTGGGTGCCTGGGGCTGGCGTCGTTCGCGCTACGTGGAACTGCCGTTCTTCGGCCCGCGCACCGTGCGCGATGTGTTCGGCCTGGCCGGTGACATTCCGCTGTCGCCGATCCGCCGCATCGAAGAGGACAAGCTGCGCATCGGCCTGCAGGGCCTGCAACTGGTCGATACCCGCGCCCAGCTGCTGGCGATCGACGACCTTCGCGACACCGCCGTGGACGAGTACTCGCTGGTCCGCGACGCGTGGATGCAGCGCCGCAACTACCAGATCGAGAACGATCTGCGCAGCAAGCGCGACCGTGGTCACGACGACGCCAATTCGCCGATCCCGGTCGATGCGATGCCGATGCCGCAGTGGACTCGTT
The DNA here is from genome assembly GCF_059416125.1 of Stenotrophomonas sp. GW821-FHT09E08. Classification (NCBI taxonomy): domain Bacteria; kingdom Pseudomonadati; phylum Pseudomonadota; class Gammaproteobacteria; order Lysobacterales; family Lysobacteraceae; genus Stenotrophomonas; species Stenotrophomonas sp. GW821-FHT09E08. The sequence continues at coordinate 206,455 of NZ_JBWKOO010000007.1, read as the reverse complement.
GAGTCCTTCCATCGACGCATGAAAACCCCCGCCTCGGCGGGGGTTTTCTTTTTCAGCGAGATTCTTTTCCGGTAGGTGCCAACCTTGGTTGGCACGCTTTCCTCAGGCAGCCAGCGCTGCCTCGATGGCCTCGCGCACGCGCGCATCGTCAGCGGCCACGTCCGGGGCAAAGCGGGCGATGACCTTGCCGTCGCGGCCGATCAGGAACTTCTCGAAGTTCCACAGCACCGCCGGTGCCGGATGGATCGGGATCTCCTTGCTGGCCAGGCGCTCACGCAGCGGGCCTTCGCCGATCGACTGCGGCTGTGCGGCGGTCAGCTGCTGGTACAGCGGGTGGGTGTCGTCACCGGCCACGCTGATCTTGGAGAACATCGGGAAGCTGACGTCGTAGGTGAGCTGGCAGAACTGCTGGATTTCCGCCTCGCTGCCCGGCTCCTGGCCGAGGAAGTTGTTGGCGGGGAAGCCCAGCACTTCCAGGCCCTGCGCGTGCTTTTCCGCATACAGCGCCTGCAGGCCTTCGTACTGCGGGGTCAGGCCACACTTGGAGGCGACGTTGACCAGCAGCAGCACCTTGCCCTGGTAGTCGGCAAGCGAGGACGGCTGGCCGTCAATGGTGGTGAGGGAAATGTCCTGGATCGGGGTGCTCACGCGGGGGCTCCGGCAACAGCGGGGAATGGCCCACCAGCATAGCGCCGCGCGATGCCGGTAGTGCCGGCCGCTGGCCGGCAATCGTGCGACCGTTCGCAAGGGTTCATGCGGTTGCCGGCCAGCGGCCGGCACTACGATCAATCCACGCAGATCGTGCCCAGCGCCTTTCCATCCTCGATGCGCTGGCGGCAACCGAAGTTCTGGCTGGCATCGCGCTGGCATGTACCGGTGGCGGCACTGCCGGCGGCCACTTCGCCCGTGGCCAGGCACTGGCCGGTGCAGTCGCTCTTGCGGCTGCAGGCCTTGCCGGCATCAGCATGGGGAATCACGCATTGCTCGCGCTGCAGCCGGCCGAGCCGCTGCAGGGTGCCACCCGCTGCCTGGCAGTCGACGTCACGCGCTTCGCGGTACGCCTCGGCTGCTTCAGGGCTGGTGGCTGCGGCAGGTGTCGCCGCCGTATCGGCAGCCGGTGGTGCGCTGCTGCAGGCGGCAAGCAACGCGGTCAGGACGAGGCTGGTACAGAGGCACAGGCGCATGGCGGTACCTGATCGAGACGGACAGGCCGCCAGCATACGCATCGACGATGCAGGCGGCGTATCCGCGTGACTCAGGCCTCGTCGGTGTCGCCGTCGCTGCCTTCGTCCTCGCCCGCCGCATCACTCTCGGCCAGATCGCCCAGCAGCGACTGCGCCTGTTCGGATGCCAGCGACTCCACGCCACGCAGGCGCCGTTCGATCGTACGCGTCTTGCGGCTGGCCTCGCCGATGCTGCGACCAACCGTGGTGATCTGCTTCTCGGCCTTTTCCAGGATGCCGGCGAACTTGCCGAACTCGCTCTTCACCGCACCCAGCAGGCTCCACACCTCGCTGGAACGCTGCTCGATGGCCAGCGTGCGGAAGCCCATCTGCAGGCTGTTGAGCAGGGCGGTGACCGTGGTTGGCCCGGCCACCACCACGCGGTGCTCGCGCTGAAGCAGATCAACCAGGCCCGGGCGCCGGATCACTTCGGCATACAGGCCTTCGGTGGGCAGGAACATCACCGCGAAGTCGGTGGTGTGCGGCGGCGCGATGTACTTGTCGCAGATCGACTTCGCCTGCACGCGTACCGCGCGCTCCAGCTGGATGCCTTGCAGGCGCACACCCTCGGCGTCGCCCTGCTCCTGCGCGTCCAGCAACCGCTCGTAGTCCTCACGCGGGAACTTGGAGTCGATCGGCAACCACACCGGCGTGTCGTCGCCGCTGCGACCCGGCAGGCGCACCGCGATATCAACCATCTCGCCGCTGTCCGGGCGCACCTTCACCGCACGCGCGTACTGCTCCTGGGTCAGCGTCTGCTCGAGAATGTTCTCCAACTGCACTTCGCCCCAGCTGCCGCGGTTTTTGACGTTGGTCAGCACGCGCTTGAGGTCGCCGACGCCGGTGGCCAGCTGCTGCATCTCGCCGAGGCCGCGCTGCACCTGCTCCAGGCGTTCGGAGACCAGCTTGAAGGAATTGCCCAGGCGGGTTTCCAACGTCGACTGCAGCTTCTCATCCACGGTGTGGCGCATCTGCTCCAGCTTCTGCGCATTGTCGTTCTGCAGCGCGCGCAGCTGTTCTTCGAGGGTCGTACGCATCTCGGCGATGCGCTGTTCGTTGCGCTGGGTCAGTTCCTGCAGGCGCAGGCCCAGGCTTTCAGTCAGGCGCTGCTGCGACTGCGCACCTTCCTCGCGCCCCTTGCGCGCATCGTCCACCAGGGTCTGGCGCAGCGCGCCGAGCTGGGTATCGGTGCGCCCGGTGAGTTCCTGCAGCTGCTGGCCAAAGGCATGGATGCGGGCCTCCTGCTGCTGGCCGAACACTTCCAGCTGCGCGCGCAGTTCCTGCAGGCGCTGTCCCATCAACGCCGCGCCCCGCTGTTGGCTCTCGGCCGCTTCGGCACGCGCCTTGCGCGCGTCTTCGCCCAGCGCTTCGCGCAGCAGGTCCAGGCGCTGGTCGGTGCGGGTGGACAGATCGGTCAGCGCGCGGGCGAAGCCATCGAGCTGTTCACGCAGTTCACTGCGCCCGGAGCGCGCTTCCTCACGCACCGCCTGTTCCAGGCGATCGTGCGGCGGGCGGCGCAGCAGGGCGACCAGCTGCAGGATGAGCACGGCCAATAGAAGGGCGCCAATAAGCAGATATTCGGTTTGCATGGGGCAAGTGTAGGCTGGCCGAGTCTCAACTGCTGCGTCAGGACCATGCTCACCCTGTACGGAAAGGCGACCTCGATCAACGTCCGCAAGGTACTGTGGCTGGGCGCCGTGCTGGATCTCCCGCTCCACCACGAACCGACGCCATCGTCGGCGCTGCTGGCCACGCTGAACCCGAACCGGCAGGTCCCGGTGCTGCGCGATGGCGACTTCGTGCTGTGGGAATCCAACAGCATCTGCCGCTACCTGGCCACGCGCGCCGGACGCGAGGACCTGCTGCCCGCCGCGGCGCAGGCCCGTGCACGGGTGGAGCAATGGATGGACTGGCAGGCCAGCGACCTCAACAGTGCCTGGCGACAGGTGTTCATGGCGCGCGTGCGCCAGCATCCGGACTATCCGGATGACGCCCGCGCCGAGGCCAGCCTGGTGCAGTGGAACCGGCTGATGGCGGTGCTTGATGCACAGCTGGGCGCTACCGACGGCTACGTGGCAGGCAACACCTTTACTCTCGCTGACATCGTGCTCGGGCTGTCGACCCAACGCTGGCGCAGCACGCCTGGCAACAAGCCCGTGCTGCCACACCTCGCGGCGTGGTTCGAACGCCTGCGCCAGCAGCCGGTTTTCGCCGCCCACGTCGACAACGGTGTGGCCTGAGCAGTGGCTTCCGCAGCTGTTGGTAGGTGTCGACCTTGGTCGACACGGCTGATCCGCGCCATGCGTGGATGAAGCGCTGTAGAGCCGAGCGCAGGCTCGGCTCTACAGGAGAAACCGGGCCTTACCAGCCTTCCAGCACGATCTTGCCCTTGGCGCGATGGCTTTCCAGCAGCGCGTGGGCACGCCGCAGGTTGGCGGAATCGATGCGCCCGAAGTGCTCGCCCAGGGTGGTCTGCAGCACGCCCGTGTCGATCAGCTCGGCCACCCGGTTCAACAGGTCGTGCTGGCGCTGCATGTCGGCGGTGCGGTACAGCGGCCGGGTGAACATCGATTCCCAGTGCAGTGACAACGCCTTGCGCTTGAGCGCCATCACGTCGACCTGGCCGGGATCATCGATCAGCCCCAACTGGCCCTGCGGCGCCAGCAGTTCCACGATCTGCGCGTAGTGCTGGTCGGAGTGGGTCAGGCTGGCCACGTGCTGCACCTCGCTGATGCCCAATCGCGCCAGTCCCTCGGCCAGCGGCAGGCTATGGTCGATCACGTGGTGTGCGCCCATTGCGTACGCCCAGTCCTGGGTATCCGGACGCGAGGCGGTGCCGATCACGGTCAGCTTGGTCAGCTTCCGCGCCAGCTGCACCAGGATCGAACCAACGCCACCGGCAGCACCGATCACCAGCAGGGTCTGGCCTTCACCGCCGCCCTCGGGAATGCGCAGGCGGTCGAACAGCAGCTCCCAGGCGGTGATTGCGGTCAGTGGCAACGCGGCGGCGGCCGCATCGTCGAGGCTGGCCGGCTTGCGGCCGACGCTGCGCTCGTCCACCAGCTGGTACTCGGCATTGCTGCCCGGGCGGTCGATGACGCCGGCGTAGTAGACCGCATCGCCAGGCTGGAACAGGGTGACCTCGCTGCCCACTGCGTCGACGATGCCGACCGCATCCCAGCCCAGCACGCGCGGGCCATCGGTGGCCACGCCGCGGCGGACCTTGGTGTCGACCGGGTTCACTGCCACCGCGCGCACCGCCACCCGCAGATCACGCGGGCCAGGCTGCGGCAGCTCCAGTTCGATGTCGATCAGGGCCTGGGCATCATCGATCGGCAGGCCGGCTTGGGTGTAGGCAATGGCGCGCATGGCAGCGGTCCAGTGGGGAAGGAGGCGACAGGTTGCGCCGCGCGCGCTCCCGCAGAAAGGCGCAGAATCGGTCAGCACTTTCACTCTGGCAATGAAGATGATCCGCTTCGACGATCTGCAGCTGTTCGTCCGCACTGCCGCGCTGGGCAGCTTCTCGCAGGCCGCGCGCGAGGCCGACCTGCTGCCCGGCCAGGTGGCTGCAGCTGTGGCGCGGCTGGAACGCGAGCTGGACCTGCGCCTGTTCGTGCGCACCACCCGCAGCCTGCGCCTGACCGGCGAGGGCGCGCTGTACCTGCCGTACGCGCAGGAGGTGCTGGCCACCCTGCGCGAGGGCCAGGCGCGCGTGCAGGGCGAGGACACCGAGCTGCACGGCACCCTGCAGCTGTCGGCTCCCTCGGACCTCGGCCGCAACCTGCTGCTGCCGTGGCTGAGCGCCTTCCGCGCCGCGCATCCACGCCTGCGCCTGCACCTGCGCCTGTCCGACGAAGTGGCCGATGTGTTCCGCGACCCGGTCGACGTGGCGATCCGCATCGGCCACTTCGACGACGCCAGCTACGTGGCGTTGCCCCTGCTGGAAGGCAACCGGCGCGTGCTGGCAGCCTCGCCCGACTACCTGCAGCGGCGTGGCACGCCCACCCGCCTGGAGGATCTGCGTGAGCACGATTGCCTGGTCTATCAACTCAATGGCCGCGCTTACGATCGCTGGTCGTTCGATGTGGATGGACGCCGCGTGGTGATGCCGGTGCGCGGCCCATTGGTCTGCGACGATGCCGACGTGGTGCGGCGCTGGGCGGTGGCCGGCGAAGGCATCACCTACAAATCCTGGCTGGACCTGCGCGAGGACGTGCTGGCCGGGCGCCTGCAGCTGCTGCTGGGCGGTGTTGGCAGCAGCATTCCGCTGCAGCTGGTGTGCCCGCACCGCAAGCAGTTCTCGCCGGCGGTACGGCAACTGCACGCGCAGCTGCGGCAGCACCTGCAACCGCTGCTGTCTGGCATGCCCAGTGGCCTCACCCGCCCCCTGTCGCCAACTGCGGCGCTGGCCGACAATGGCGGCCCCCAGTAACAAGAGAACGCCGCCATGCCGTGGATGGGCATCCAGGACCTGTGGACGTTTCTGGTCGCCGTGCTGGTGTTTCTCGCTCTGCCCGGCCCCGGCACCTTCACCCTGCTGACCGCCACCGGCCGTGGCGGCGTGCGTGGCGGCTATACCGCGCTGGCCGGCCTGCTGGTCGGTGACCAGATCCTGATGTGGCTTGCGCTGGCCGGCGTGGCCGCACTGCTCAAGGCCAACCCGCTGGTGTTCCACGCGGTGCAGTACCTGGGTGCGGCCTACCTGGTGTGGGTGGGCATCAGCCTGCTGCGCACGCCCAAGCATGACGGCGGTGACGCCGGCCCGATCCGCATGCAGCCGGGCCGCTACTTCCAGCAGGCGATCCTGGTCAGCCTGCTCAATCCGAAGGCAATCCTGTTCTACATGGCCTTCCTGCCGTTGTTCATCGATCCCAAGGCGCACCAGGGCATCGCTACCTTCGCAGCGCTGGCGGGCATCATCCTGGTGGTCAGCATCGCCTACTGCTCGATGTTGATCGGGGTCGGCAACCTGGCCCGTCGCCGCCTGATCCAGCACCCACGGATCAGCGATGCGCTGCGCCGCGTGGCTGGCCTGTTCCTGGTGGGGTTCGGCATCCGGCTGGGGCTGAACGGATGAAACCCTGGCCGACGGCGATGGGCGCCCTGCTGCTTCTGGCCAACACGACCGCCCCGGCGGCCACCGCGCAGGATCATCGCTGCCTGAGCGGCGGCCGCAATGACGGCATCCATCTGGAATGGCGTTGGCTGGATGACGGCCAGGCCGACGTTCGCTATGCCGGGCAGCGTGAACGCCTGTTGCTGCGCCGGGTTTCGATGGAGACCACGGTGCTGGCCGAAGACCGCCCCTACCAGTTCGACAGCGTCTGGGAAGAGCACGTCGACGGCCGCCTCAACGGTCGCTACACGATCAGCACGCAGGGGGCGCTGGTGCTGGATCTGCGCTACGAACGCGCCCGCGATGGCCGTCGTACCTCCTTCCACGATGACATCGAGGCCTGGCAGGAAGACGGCTGCCACTGGCCCGGAGCCTCCTGAGCCAGGATCGGACTGGCCTCCCTTTATGCCGATTCCGGCAGCCTGGTCGCGGTGCAGCGCGCGTCTTGCCGGGTATGACCCCCGTCAGTGGTAATGCTGCGCTGCGTTCGGTCACACTCGGGAACTTGTCGTTCTCAGTCACCCCTTCCGAGGCCTGCATGTCCCTGTTCCGGCGCAAGTCCCTAGATTCCGTCACCGTCCACGAAGCCGGCAGGCGCCTGGTCCCGACCCTCAGCTGGCCGCACCTGATCGCGCTGGGTATCGGCGCCATCGTCGGTACCGGCATCTACACGCTGATCGGCGTCGGCGCCAACCTGGCCGGCCCGGCGGTGCTGATCTCCTTTGCCATCGCCGGTGCGGTGTGCGCCTGCGCGGCGCTGTCCTACGCCGAACTGTCGACGATGATGCCGGCCGCAGGCAGCGCCTACACCTACAGCTACAGCGCGCTGGGCGAAGTGTTCGCCTGGGTGGTGGGCTGGAGCCTGATCCTGGAGTACTCGCTGGTGGTGAGTACGGTGGCGGTCGGCTGGTCGGGCTACTTCGTCGGCTTCCTCGAATGGGTCCACACCCAGTTCGGCTGGAACGTGCAGCTGCCTGCCTGGCTGGCTGCCGGCCCGCACGTGGAAGGCGGCATGATCAACCTGCCGGCGATCGTCATCACCTGGCTGGTGGCACTGATGCTGATGGCAGGCACCAAGGAAAGCGCCACCCTCAACGCCATCCTGGTGGTGTTCAAGCTGATCGCGCTGGCCATCTTCGTGGCCGTGGCCCTTCCCGCCTTCGACAGCAACAACCTGCAGCCGTTCATGCCGTATGGCTTTGCCAAGTCGATGGGCCCTGACGGCGTCGAGCACGGTGTGATGGCAGCAGCGGCGATCATCTTCTTCGCCTTCTACGGCTTCGATGCGATCTCCACCGCAGCCGAGGAAACCAAGAACCCCAGCCGCGACCTGTCGATCGGCATCATCGGATCGATGATCGGCTGCACCATCGTCTACGTGCTGGTCGCGCTGGCGGCCGTGGGTGCGATGAGCTACGCCGTGTTCGGCCACAGCGCCGAGCCGCTGGCGCTGATCATGCGCCAGCTCGGCCACCCGACTGCAGCAATGGTGATCGGTGTGATCGCGATCATCGCCCTGCCGACCGTACTGCTGGCCTTCCTGTATGGCCAGAGCCGCATCTTCTTCGTGATGAGCCGCGATGGCCTGCTGCCGCGCGGCCTGTCCAAGGTCAACGCACGCACCGGCACGCCGGTGGCAACCACGCTGTTCACCGCCGTGGTGGTGTCGGCGCTGGCCGGCGTGGCGCGCCTGGACGAGATCGCCGCACTCGCCAACGCCGGTACCCTGGCCGCGTTCACTGCGGTGGGTATCTGCCTGGTGGTGCTGCGCCTGCGCGAACCGGACCGTGAGCGCAGCTTCCGCACGCCGTTGGCCTTCGTGGTCGGTCCGCTGGCCGCGCTGGGCTGCATCTACCTGTTCATCAGCCTGCCGCACCGCACCCAGCTGTACTTCCTGCTGTGGAACGTGGCCGGCCTGGTGCTGTACTTCCTGTACAGCCGCCGCCACGCGTTGATCGCGAAATAAACGGATCACCGGTAGCGCCGGGCCATGCCCGGCGGAATTCCGGATGCACGCAGGGCGCTCAGCCGCCCTGCTTTGCCGCGTAATCCTGCGCCTGACGCATCACCCGCAGCAGGTTGCCGCCCCAGATGCCGGCAATCTGCTTCTCGGTATAGCCTTTGCGCAGCAGCCACGCGGTGATCTTCGGCAGCTGGCTGACATCGGGCAGGTCGCTCAGGCCGCCGCCACCATCCCAGTCCAGGCCGATGCCCACGTGCTCGGGACCGACCACCTTGAGGATGTGCTCGAAGTGGGCGAAGAAGTCATCCAAGCTGGCGTGGCGCACCGGATGCTCGTGATCCAGCGCCTGCTCGGCCTTGAGCAGCTGTACGCCCTGCTCGATGCCCATCCCTTCCCAGCCGCCCAGCTGCTTGCTCAGCGCTTCCTCGGCCTGCTTGCGCTCGGGCGTCTTTGCGGTGTCGATCAGATAGCCGCCATAGGCATTCACCTGGATCACGCCACCGGCCTTGGCCAGCTTGCGCAGGCGCGCGTCATCCAGGTTGCGCGGATGGTCGTAGACCGCCTTGGCCGAACTGTGCGACAGCACGAACGGCACCGGCATCATCGCCAACAGGTCATCGAACACGGCGTCGGAGGCGTGCGACTGGTCGATCACGATGCCCAGTTTCACTGCCTGACGCACCAGATCCTTGCCGGTCGGGCTCAGCCCCTTCCACTCCGCGCCCTTGGGGTCGGTGGCCGAATCGGCGAACTCGTTGTTGGCGAAGTGCACGGTGCTGAGCAGGCGCAGGCCGGCGCGATGGTAGAAGGACAGCAGGCTGGGATCGGCCACCAGCGGGCTGGCGTTTTCCATGCTGATGTAGACCACGCGCTTGCCGGCGCCCTTGATCCGCGCGGCGTCATCGGCGGTCAGTGCCAGCGCGAAGCGCTCGGGGTTGGCCGCCAGCATCTCGCGGATCTGCAGCAGCCGCTGCAGGCCGTGGTCGCGCTCGGCCAGGTGCGCAGCGGCACTACGGTCACCCTGATCGGTGTAGATCGCCCAGAAACCGCCGTCCAGCGCACCTTCGACCATGCGCGGATAGTCGACCTGCGACAGCGCGTTGCGGTCGTGGCGCTGCTCGATGTCGAAGCCGGTGCGGCCGAAATTGGCCGGCGTGTCCAAGTGGCTGTCGAGAGTGACCAGGCGCTGCTGCAGGGCCTTGGCGCGGGCCAGTTCCTGCGCACTGAACTCGATGGCGTGGGCGGACAGCGGCGCGCACAGCGCCAGAGCAAGCACGACGGACAGATGGCGCAACGAAGACATGGGCTCTCACCGCGAATGGGAAGAGCCCGACCATAGCGCTGCGGCCACGCATTGGGTAGCGCCGGGCCGCGCCCGGCGCTACGGCATCACGCGATCAGTCGACCACGCGGCAGAACACGGCCTTCAGGTAACGCGATTCCTGGACGTGGGCCATGAACGGATGGTCCGGGCCGGCGCCGGCCACCTTCAGGATCTGGATCGTACGGCCGGAGAAGTACGCCGCACGACGCAGCATGTCGAGGAACTGGTCCTCGGCCACCAGGCCGGTGCAGGAGAACGTGGCGAACAGGCCACCGGGCTTCACCACGCCCAGCGCCAGCTTGTTCATGTCCAGGTACTTCTTCAGCGCGGTGATGACCTGGTCGCGGTCGCGGGTCATCTTCGCCGGGTCCAGGATCACCACGTCGTACTGTTCGCCGCGGTTGGCAGCATCGCGCAGCCACGGGAAGATGTCGGACTGGACGAACTTCGGGCGCACGTTGTTCAGGCGCGAATTGCCCTTGGCGATCTGGATGACGTCTTCATCGATGTCGATGCCGACCACTTCCGAAGCACCACGCGCCGCCGCATACACCGCGAAACCGCCAGTGTTGCAGCACAGGTCCAGTACGCTCTTGCCTTCCACCTGCTGGCTCAGCCACTCGCGGTTCTCACGCTGGTCGGCGAAGAAACCGGTCTTGTGGGCACCGGCCGGGTCGGCGCGGAACTTGATGCCGTACTCGGTGATCACCGACGCTTCGGTGGTGGTGTTGCCGTGGAAGTCGAAGCTCTCCTGCTTCTGCACGTGCTCGTCGGCGAAGCTGTGGAAGCGGCAACCCGGGAACTGCTCGCGCAGCGCTTCGTAGATCCATTCGCGATGGCGGAACATGCCGGCGGCGAAGAACTCGACCACCACCAGATCGTTGTAACGGTCCACCACCAGGCCGGACAGGCCGTCGCCTTCGCTGTGCACCACGCGCCAGGCGTCGGACACCGCATCGAGCTTCAGCACCTCACGGCGCAGCGACACGGCCTGGGCGATCTTGCGCGAGAACCAGCCGGCATCCACCGGCACGTTCTGATCGGTTTCGAGGATGCGCACGGCGATGCGCGAGTGCCCGTTGTAGAACCCGCGGCCGATGAACTCCCCGTCCACGCCGACCACGTCGACGATGGAACCGGGCTTGGGCCGGACGGTCGGCTTCTCGACCAGTTTCTGGAAGATCCACGGGTGGCTGGAACGCCACGCATTCTTGAGGCGGACAATCGGAAGGGGGGTATTCATCCACCTATTGTAAACCGGGCGCCGGGGTCAGATCCCCGCAGGGGCGCTGACCCCGGCGGGTATGCCAACCAAGGTTGGCATCTACCAGAGCGGGGACCCCGGTCACCCGCCATTTGACTGCGGCCCGGCCAGGCCGCAGAATCGGCGCCAGAAGGGGAGTAGCTCCCAGACGTTGTCGCCGTCATTTCGAGCCCGCAGGCTCCGGTGCAACGGCAGTTCCAGCCGACTGGAACTGCGAGCGAGACCTTCGCCGTACTGGCGAAGCTCTGTCCCTGGATCCCCTCCCGATCCTCCGTTGCAGATCCTCGCCGTCCGGCCTGGCATTCATCTTTCCAACGGACATTCCCAATGCAGACGATCGGTAACGTGTGGTTGTGGGGCGGCTTCGCGGCGGTGGTGGTCATCGCCCTGCTGGTCGACCTCGTGTTGATGCGCCATGGTGGACCGCACAAGGTCACCTTCAAGGAAGCCCTGTGGTGGTCCATCGGCTGGGTCGTGCTGGCCCTGCTGTTCAATGCGGGCCTCTGGTACTACCTGAATGAGACCGCCGGCCAGGTGGTGGCCAACAAGGTCGGGCTCGAATTCCTGACCGGCTACCTGGTCGAGAAGGCGCTGGCGGTCGACAACATCTTTGTCTTCCTGATGATCATGAGCTACTTCGCGGTGCCGGAGGAGCAGCGCCAGAAGGTGCTGATCATCGGCATCCTGGGCGCGATCGTGCTGCGTACGGTCATGATCTTCGCCGGAAGCGTGCTGATCACCCAGTTCCATTGGCTGCTCTACGTGTTCGGTGCCTTCCTGCTGTTCACCGGCTGGAAGATGTGGTTCGCCGCCGGCCAGGAGCCGGATCTGGAGGCAAACCCCGCCCTGCGCTGGATGCGCAAGCACCTGCGCCTGCTCCCGGATTACGCCGGCAACGCAATGAGCGTGAAGCGCGACGGCGTGCGTTGGTTCACCCCGCTGTTCGCGGTGCTGATCCTGATCGCGGTGACCGACGTGATCTTCGCGGTGGACAGCATCCCGGCGATCTTCGCCATCACCACCGACCCGTTCATCGTGCTCACCTCCAACGTGTTCGCGGTGCTGGGCCTGCGCGCGATGTTCTTCCTGCTGGCTGGCATGGCCGACCGCTTCCACCTGCTGCCGTACGGTCTGGCGCTGGTGCTGGGCTTCATCGGCATCAAGATGATGATCATCGACCTGTTCAAGATCCCGACCCCGGTGTCGCTGGGCGTGGTAGCGGTGATCATCGCCGCGACCGTGGTGCTGAGCCTGAAATACCCGCCGAAGGAAGGCTCCGGCCACGCCTGATCACGGCCGGCCGGCGGGATTGTCCCGCCGGCCGCACCCCACTCTCCCGCGGCGGTGGCCTTGGTTTCGCGCCAGTCACCGCCATTGCTGAGGTATGAACAGCAACGCGCCCCTGCCCGCTGGCGACGCGCCAGCCCCCCGCAATGACCGCATGCGTATCCTGCGGGCGTTCAACGTCAGCCTGGCCGCGGTGCTGGTACTGATCGCCGTGTTCGCACTGCAGGGCACGTTCGACTGGCGGCCATGGGCGGTCGCGCCACTGGAAGCGAAGGGCCTGCTTGGCCTGATCGGCGGCCCGCTGCTGCATGCCTCGGTCGAGCACATCGCCGCCAACAGCATCGCCATCCTGATCCTCGGTACCCTGGCCGGCAGCGTCTACCCCAGGGCTACTCTCCGCGCGCTGCCGCTGTTGTGGCTGGGCTCGGGGATCGGCGCGTGGATGCTCGGCAATCCGGGCAGCGTGCACCTGGGTGCCAGCGGCGTGACCCATGGCCTGATGTTCCTGCTGGCCAGCCTCGGCCTGCTGCGCCGCGACCGCGCAGCAATCGCCACCGGACTGATCGGCATGCTGTTCTACGGCGGCATGCTGATGACCATCCTGCCGCACGCCGACGGCGTGTCCTGGCAGTCGCACATGGGCGGCGCCTTCGCCGGCATCATTGCCGCGCTGCTGTTCCGCAACGCCGATCCGCTGCCGCCACGCCAGCGCTACAGCTGGGAAGACGAAGAGGACGCGATCGAGCCGTTGTCCGACGACGAACTCGAGCCGCCGTCGCCGCAGCGCGTGCCGGTGCTGTGGCAGCCGCGCGAGGGGCAGGACTACGTGGTGATCCCGTTCCGCCGGCCGGAAGAGCCGCGCGGTTGAAACGGTGACGGGGTCGGATCCCCGTAGGGGCTCCGACCCCACCCGGCATTTTCATGACCCGGTAGTGGCCGACCTTGGTCGGCACTCCTGCCGTGTGCCAACCAAGGTTGGCATCTACCAGAGCGGGTCAGTTCGCCGCGTTCCCCGCCGCGCCCATCCCATCCACCGCCTGCCGGCCCAATGCCGGGTCATCGGTGAAGAAGGCATCGATGCCGGTTGCCAGATAGGCACGCATCTCGGCGATCGAGCCTTCCGCGTTGCGCGCGTTGTCGGCGCCCCTGCGCAGGTTGCTGGCCTGGAAATGATTCTCCGGGCGGAAGGTGTACGGGATCACCATCAGGCCCACCGCATGTGCATCCTGTACCAGCGTGGTTGGCGTCCCCAGTGCGCCCTTGGCGTCCAGCGGAATGATCGAGCGCAGTTCCGGGCCGATGCTGTCGGCGTAGACGGCGATGTCCTTCAGCCCAGACGGGGTCATCATCTGCGCGTAGGTCAGCTTGCCGCCTGCATTGACGATGTCGGCCGGCTGGGTGTCTCCCTTCCACAGCAGCTGCAGCAGGCGGATGTTGCTGCCGCGCGGGATCTTGCCGCGCAGGTAGCGCAGGTTGGCGGTCTCGAACGACTGGATGGTGACCGGGCCAACGTTGGTATAGGCATTGCCGCGCAGCGCGGCGAGCAGCTTGTCTTCCATCGGCAGGCCGACCGACTGGAAGTAGGTCGGGTGCTTGATCTCCGGCACCAGGCCGATGCCGCGGTTGGCACGACCGGCCTGCTGCACCAGGAAGGCCAGGATCTCGTCCAGGCTGGCAATGCGGAACTGGCCGTCGTAAGCGGTGCTGCGCAATTCCGGCAGGCGCTCACGCGCGTACAGTGTCTTCAGCTCGGCCAGGGTGAAGTCTTCGGTGAACCAGCCCTCGACCTTCTGCCCGTCGATGACCTTGCTTGTCCGGCGGCTGGCGAATTCGGGATGCGAGGCGACATCGGTGGTGCCGCTGATCTCGTTCTCGTGGCGGGCCACCATCACCCCGTCCTTGGTCATCACCAGGTCCGGTTCGATGTAGTCGGCGCCATCGGCGATGGCCTGCGCATAGGCTGCCAACGTGTGTTCGGGCAGCAATGCGCTTGCACCGCGGTGGCCGTAGACCGACACCTTGTGCGCGGCCGGGGTGGAGGATTCAGCACTCATGGCCACCGATGGTGCCACGGCCAGCGACAACAGCAATGCACAACCCCACGACTTCACTGCGACTTCCCCAAGCGGTATGTGATGGGCGTCAGTATGCGGCGGCAATGTGACAGGTGGGGGACCCCGGGCTCGGATCCCCGAAGGGGGCCCGGCCTCATGTATCCGGTAGTCGCCGACCTTGGTCGGCGCTCTGCCAGCGGGCGTTCACGACCCCAGACGGCCTGTGCCAACCAAGGTTGGCACCTACCAGAGCGTGAGCCGCGCGATTGATCGATGACGGGGTCAGAGATCCCTTCGGGGATCTGACCCCGAGGTGCTGCCCCAGCCGAGCATGGGCTCGGCTCTACAGTTACTTGCCGATGCAGAAGCTGGAGAAAATCCTGCCCAGCAGATCATCGGCACTCATCTGCCCGGTGATTTCGCCCAGCGCGTCGTGCGCCAGACGCAGCTCCTCGGCCGCCAGCTCCAGGTGCTCGTGCGCCAGCTCGCCATCCGCGCGCTGCGCGTGTTCCTGCGCACGCTCGATCGCATCCACATGGCGGGTACGCGCGGAGAATTCGCCATCCACCTGCTCCCCTGCCCCGGCACTGGCGATGCTGCGCAGGCGCGCATGCAGGTCTTCCAGCCCGGCGCCGGTCGCAGCAGAGACGAACACGCGATCAGGATCGTCCAGTCCCGGCAACGCATCCAAGAGATCCGACTTGTTGTGGATGTAGACCTTGTGCGGCACCGCGGCCACGGCTTCGCCCAGCGCGGCTTCACCTGCAACGGGGTCGCGCGCGTCCAGCACGATCAGCGCCAGGTCGGTGCGCTCGATTTCCACGTGGGCGCGGCGCATGCCTTCGCGTTCGATGGCGTCGCCGCCATCGCGCAGGCCGGCGGTGTCGACCAGGGTCAGTTCCAGGCCATCCAGCCGGATGGTCTCGCGCAGCGTGTCGCGGGTGGTACCGGCAATGTCGGTGACGATGGCACGCTCGCTGCCGGCCAAGGCGTTCAGCAGCGAACTCTTGCCCGCGTTCGGCGGGCCGATCAGCACCGCGTGCAGGCCATCGCGCAGGCGACGACCGCGTTCTGCATCGCGGCGCAGCAAGGCCAGGTCGCTGCGCGCCTGCTCCAGCCCACGCCGTACCTGTGCCCCACCAAGCGTATCAAGTGGTTCGTCGGCGAAGTCGATGGCTGCTTCCACATGGATGCGCAGCAGTACCAACTGCTCGATCACCGCGTCGATGCGGCGCGAGAACACGCCGTCCAGCGAACGGCGTGCAGCGCGCGCGGCGCGGTTGTCACCGGCGGCAATCAGGTCGGCGATGGCCTCGGCCTGGGCCAGGTCGAGCTTGCCGTTGAGGAACGCCCGTTCGCTGAACTCACCCGGCCGCGCCTGGCGTGCACCGAGCGCGATGCAGCGCGCGACCAGTTGCTGCAGCAGCACCGGGCTGCCATGGCCCTGCAGTTCCACCACTTCTTCGCCGGTGAAGCTGTTCGGTGCCGGGAACCACAGCACGATGCCATCATCAATGACCTCGCCGTCGGCATCGCGCAGGCGTGCGTAATGCGCGTGGCGCGGGCGCAGTGCAGGCGCGCCCAGCGCGTTGGCGATGGCCGCGGCGCGCGGACCGGACAGGCGCAGCAGGCCGACACCACCAGCGCCCGGTGCGCTGGCGATGGCCACGATGGTGTCGGTGCGGATCGCTTCGTTCATGGCTCAGAGTTTCTCCAGCTGCGCGCGCGCCTGTGCTGCGCCGCTGCCCTGCGGCTGCAGCGCAAGGTAGGTGGTGTAAGCCTGCTTCGCCTTGGCCTTGTCGCCGGCGTTGAAGTAGGCATCGCCCAGGTTGAGATAGGCCACCGCACGCGAGGGGTCGATCTTCAGCGTGTTCTCCAGCCAGCGCGCGGCTTCGGCGTAGCGCTGCTGACGGTAGTAGACAAAGCCCAGGTTGTTGGCAGCCTGGGCGAAATCCGGGCGCAGCTTCAGCGCTTCGGTGAACTGCGCCACTGCTTCGTCGTACTGCTTCTCGCGGTACAGCTGCAGGCCACGGTCATTGGCCTGCTGCGCGCGCTGGCGGTCGGAGGCAGGTCCGGCAGTGGGCACCACCAGCTTGGCCTTGCCGCCCTGCAGGTCGGCCACGGTCACCGGTGCCTGGCTGCCCTTGGCTTCGCTGGCGGCATCCACCTTGCTGTTCAGCGCGATCGCATCGGCAGTCAGCTGGCGCGTGTCGGCATTGAGGAATTCCTGGCTGTCCGGCACCTGGAACACGAACTCGCCGCCCTGCGAACCGGGCAGGCTGCCGAAGGCCGGTGTCTGGTGTGAAACCGCGGACACCGCCGGCGCCACGTAGGCGGCCAGTTCGGTGCCGGTGATCAGGCCATCGCCATTGAGGTCCCCCTTGCCGGCCAGCGCCTGCAGCAGCACCCAGGTGAACACCGAATGGCCGTTCGGGCCGGCATCGGCCACCTGCTGGTCCGCACCACCGGCGGTCAGCATCTGCCGCGCACTGCGACGCGCATTCTCGCGCAGGAACGACGACGACGATGGGCCGCCGCGGGTCAGGCCGAGGCCGCTGTAGCAGGCATCCATCACGAACATCACGTGCTTGGCCTGCATGCTTTCGGCGATGTTCTGGATGTCGGTCATCGCGATGGCGTCGGTGGCGAATTCCTTCGGGTCCGAGTCCACCGGGATGATGTAGCCGAGGTCGCGCCCGGAGGCGAGCTGGCGGGTAGCGCCATGGCCGGCGAAGAACACGAACACGCGGTCGTTCTTTCCGGTGCGGTCGTCGGCGAGGCGGTCGTGGAAGGCGGCCAGGATGTTGTTGCGGGTGGCCTGCTCGTTCTTCAGCACGATCACCTGCGAGGACGGGAAGCCGAACTGCCCGGTCAGGGTATCGGCCACCGCCTGTGCGTCATGGCTGGCGTATTCCAGCTTCGGCCACTTGGCGTAGGTGTCGATGCCGACCACGATCGCCCACGACTTCTCGTAGCCGGTGGTGACGGTGGCGGCACTGGCCTCGCCCTTGCGCGCGCGGGCGACAGTGAACTCACGGCCATTCCAACCGGCGAACTGGTAGCCGTCGGCAATCAGCCGGTCGAGAATCTGCGGCAACGCCTTCACCGCACGATCGTGGATGTCGTGGAACAGGATGATGCCGCGCTGTTCCTTGTTCACCTGGTCGAGCACGCGTTGCACGATCGACTCCGGCACCGGGTCGGCCCAGTCCATCGAGTCGATGTTCCACATGATCGACTTCAGCCCGGCCTCGTTGAGCAGCTGCAGGCCTTCGGCATTGCGCGCGCCGTACGGGAAGCGGAACAGCGGTGCGCGCTTGCTGTCGACATCCTTCAACAGCGTATCGGTGTCGAGCACCTGCTGGCGCAGTGCGTCGCCGGTGGTACGCGACAGCTGGGCGTGGGTCAGGCTGTGGTTGCCCACGGCGTACCCATCTTCCATCAGGCTGCGGCTGATCTTCGCCATCGGCCCGAGGCTGACTTTGCCATCACTCTCGACCTTGCCGAGGTTGCGGCCGACTTCGAAGAACACACCCGGCACGTCGTAGCGCTTCAGGATCGCCACCACTTCATCGGTGTAGGCCTTGTGCGGGCCATCGTCGAAGGTCAGCACCACTGTCTTGGCTGGCAGGTCGCGGCCGAAGATCTCGCGGTCGCTGTCCTTCATTGACATCGGGTACGGCTCGATCACCCCGTAGTCGCGCAGGATCGCTTCGCGGCTGTAGTCCTTGTGCAGGTGGGCGATGTAGTCATCCCACTTCTCGCGCTTCAGCTCGATGGCGCGGGTGCGCTCGAAGCGGCTGAAGATGCGGGTCAGTTCCTGGTTGTAGTTGCGTTCGATTTCGTCGAGCGCCTCCAGGTCCTCGCCGATGCGCTGGTGCAGCTTCACCGCCGGCAGCGACGAATCGGTACCGACCCGCTCGTGCAGATCACGCAGTACTTCGCGGAAGGCCAGGCGATCGGCATCGAACAGTTCCGGTGCGGATTCGATGTAATCCAGCACCGTGCCGAGGGTGGCGAAGCGCTGCGGGCTGGAACCGCGCAGCAGGCTGTCGAACTGCGCGGCGATGGCCGCGCGTTGCTCCAGCCCATCGTGGAACAGTTGCTGGCCAATCTGGGTGGAGGTGCTGCGGTCGGCGGCCGACTGCCTTTCTTCGTCGGCCAGCAGCACGATGATCCGGCGGTAGCCATCCAGCTGCTTCTGCAACACAGCCAGCAACGGCGCAGCGGCGGGATCGGCGGCGGCCGCGGCCTGCGCGCTGGGCTGGGTGACCGTGGTCGCCGGCGCCTTCGCGTCCTTGTCGCCACAGCCGGCAACGACCAGGGTCAACAACAGCGAGGGCAGGAACAGGCGGAACGACGACGCACGCGGCATGGCGGACTCGATGGATGCAGGAACGGTGTGTGTGCCGGCGATTCTAACGCCGGATGCGAAAAGCCCGCCTTGCGGCGGGCTTTTGCTGAGGTCAGCCGGCCAGCGGCCGGCTCTACCGATTACTTCTTTTTGACCGGGGCCGGTGCGGTGGTGGCCGGAACCGGCTCGCCACCGTGGCGCTTGGTCATCCACCACTGCTGCAGCAGGCCCAGGCCGCCGTTGACCACCCAGTACAGGACCAGGCCGGACGGCATGAAGGCCATCATGACGCCGAACACCAGCGGCATGAACTGCATCATCTTCTGCTGCATCGGGTCCATGCCCGGTGCCGGGGTCAGCTTCTGGGTGAACCACATCACCGCCACGTTGATCACCGGCAGGATGAAGTACGGGTCGCGTGCGGTCAGGTCCTGGATCCAGCCGAACCAGGGCGCCTGGCGCAGTTCGACCGATTCCACCAGCACCCAGTACAGCGCGAAGAAGATCGGCATCTGGATGAGGATCGGCAGGCAGCCGCCCATCGGATTGATCTTTTCCTTCTTGTACAGCTCCATCATCGCGGTCTGGAACTTCTGGCGGTCATCGCCATAGCGTTCCTTCAACTGCGCGATGCGCGGCTGGAAGCGACGCATCTTGGCGCCACTCTTGTACTGGGTCGCCGACAGCGGGTACAGCACCAGCTTCAGCAGCACCACCAGGCCGACGATCGCCCAGCCCCAGTTGCCAACCAGCTTGTGCACCTGGTTCAGCACCCAGAACAGGCCCTGGCCGATCACCGCCATCATCGAGAAGCGGCTGTAGTCGACCACGCGGTCCAGGCCCGGCACGTCTTCCTTGGCGATCAGGTTGACCAGCTTCGGGCCGACCCACAGGCGGGCTTCGGTGCTGGTGGACTGGCCCGGGGCCACGGTGAAGGCCGGGCCACGCGCTTCGATCAGGTCACGACCGGCCACCTGCGACAGCACGTAGTGTGCGGTCTGGTCCTTCTGCGGGATCCAGGCGGTGAAGAAGTGGTGCTGCAGCATCGCCAGCCAGCCGCCGGTGATGTTCTGGTTCAGCGTGCCGTCTTCCAGGTAGTCCTTGAACGCACGACGCTGGTACTTCTTGTCGTTGTCGTACCAGGTGGCGCCGTTGAAGCTGAAGGAGTCCGGGTTGGTCATGCTCCGCGACAGGATGGTCGGGCTGCGGTCCAGTGTGCGGTAGACGTAGCCGTTCCACGGCGCGGCGCCGGTGTTGCTGACCTCGTCCTTGAAGCGAACGGCGTATTCGTTGCGGGAGACGGTCAGGGTGCGCTTGATGGTCACGCCGTTGTCGGCGGTCCACACGAACGGGATCTGCAGTTCGTTCTGGCCCTTGGCCAACACGAAGTCCTTGGTGTCGCCGACCAGCTTGAAGCCGTCAGCGCCGGGGACGGGGGTGTTCTTGTCTTCACTGGCCCAGCCGCTGATCGCGCTGTACGGATGCGCGGGATCTTCGGTCAGCAGGCGCACCGGCGGGCTGCCTTCGTCCTTGCTCTGCGGGAACTGCAGCAGTTCGGCGTCGAGCACGCGGCCGCCATCGAGCTTCAGGCGCAGCACGTCGGTGGTGACGGTCACGGTCTGTGCGGACGGGGTGGCGCTGGCCTGGGCCTGTACTGCGGCCTGACCCGGGGCACCGGGAACCTGCGCGCTGGGGATGCTACCCGGGGTCGCGCCCGGAACATTCTGTGCAGCGGCCGGAGCCGACGTGGTCGCCGGTGCCGGAGTCGGGGCAGCCTTTTCGCGGCTCCACTCCATCCACAGCAGCACGGCCACCATCAGCCAGGCAAAAATAAGGAATACGCGGGTCTGGTTCATCAGCGGGCAGGCTCAGCGATGCCGGAACGCGGTGCCGGCTCGGTCAAAGAGGGAGTTGCGATGCCATCAGGCGGCGGCATTGTGCCGTCCACGCCCGGCGTGGGCAATGCACGCAGGCGCCGCAACAGGCGCAGGAAGGCCTGGCGGATATCGTCGTTGCTGGCGTTACGCGCAGCACTACGAGCCACGACGACGAAGTCGCCTGGCTGCATATCGGTTCGTGTCTGACGCAAGGCGTCGCGCAGGACGCGCTTGATCCGGTTACGCCCAACGGCGTGCGGATCGACCTTGCGGGAAACCGCCAGACCCAGCCTGGCCGGCCGGTCAGCCGGCAGCCAGTGCAGGGTCATCAGCGGATCGGACACACGGCGGGCGCCGTTGAAGACCGTTGAATATTCGGCACGCGTGCGAACCCGCGCAGAGCGAGGGAATCGCTTGCGCGGGTCTGCAGTATTCACTGTCGAATGGATTGCGTCTGCCGCTGGATGCGGCATGGCAATCAGGCGCTCAGGACTTTGCGGCCCTTGGCGCGGCGACGCGACAGGATCTTGCGGCCGTCAGCGGTCTTCATACGGGCACGGAAGCCGTGGTCGCGCTTACGCTTGAGGTTGCTGGGCTGGAAGGTGCGCTTGGTGGCCATGTGGGCCTCTCGTATGAATGGGACGGAAAGAACCGGAAATTTTAGAGAGGTACCCCACCCCGCGTCAACCCCTTGGAGCTACGCGAATTCACCGGCCTGTGCAATAGCTGTGGATGTTTTTGTGAATAAGTAGGGGACAAGCATTCCGAAGCCCTGCGCTCGGTGGTAGTCTGAGCCATCCATTTCCCCCCTTTCCGGCCTGTGTTTGGGCGCCTTGTCGCGTCCATGCCCCGGCCACCGGACGATTATTGCTGATGGATGCCTGGTCCCGTAGTCTCGAGCGCCTCGAAGCGGAGTTCCCGCCGGAAGACGTTCACACCTGGTTGAAGCCACTGCAGGCCGATCTGCGCGTGGACAGCCTGGTGCTGTATGCACCGAATGCCTTCATCGTCGACCAGGTACGCGAACTGTACCTGGCCCGGATCCGCGAACTGCTGGCCCACTTCGCCGGTTTCAGCGACGTTTTTCTTGAAATCGGCTCGCGCCCGCGGCCGGTGGAGGCGCAGAACGCGCCGGTTTCCACGCCGTCGGGACATGCTTCCAGCGAACCGCAGGTGCCGTTCGCCGGCAACCTGGACAATCACTACACCTTCGCCAACTTCGTCGAAGGCCGCAGCAACCAGCTGGGCCTGGCCGCTGCCTTCCAGGCGGCGCAGAAGCCGGGCGACCGTGCGCACAATCCGCTGCTGCTGTACGGAGGCACCGGCCTGGGCAAGACCCACCTGATGTTCGCCGCCGGCAACGCCATGCGCCAGGCCAACCCGGGGGCGAAGGTGCTGTACCTGCGCTCGGAACAGTTCTTCAGCGCGATGATCCGGGCCCTGCAGGAAAAGACCATGGATCAGTTCAAGCGGCAGTTCCAGCAGGTGGACGCGCTGCTGATCGATGACATCCAGTTCTTCGCCGGCAAGGACCGCACCCAGGAAGAGTTCTTCCACACCTTCAACGCGTTGTTCGATGGCAAGCAGCAGATCATCCTCACCTGCGACCGCTATCCGCGCGAAGTCGAAGGCCTGGAAGCGCGCCTGAAGTCGCGGCTTGCCTGGGGCCTGTCGGTCGCGATCGAACCGCCGGACTTCGAGACCCGCGCCGCGATCGTGCTGGCCAAGGCGCGCGAACGCGGTGCCGAGATTCCCGATGATGTTGCGTTCCTGATCGCCAAGAAGATGCGCTCCAACGTGCGCGACCTCGAGGGCGCGCTGAATACCCTGACTGCCCGTGCCAATTTCACCGGCCGTGCGATCACCACCGAATTCGCCCAGGAAACCCTGCGCGATCTGCTGCGCGCCCAGCAGCAGGCGATCAGCATTCCCAACATCCAGAAAACGGTTGCCGACTACTACGGCCTGCAGATCAAGGATCTGCTGTCCAAGCGCCGGACCCGTTCGCTGGCTCGTCCGCGCCAGGTCGCCATGGCCCTGACCAAGGAGCTGACCGAACACAGCTTGCCCGAGATCGGCGACGCCTTCGCCGGTCGCGACCACACCACGGTGCTGCATGCCTGCCGGCAGATCCGCACCCTGATGGAGGCCGACGGCAAGCTCCGCGAGGACTGGGACAAGCTGATCCGGAAGCTGAGCGAATGATGCACGTCCGCCGATAAGGCGTCATCGCATAAAACGGTGCAAAATCCGGTAGCAAGCGCGGGACAGGGTGTGGATAAAAAAGCCGTTCGATTTCGCGGTAAATTTATCCACAGCTTTCCCCACCCCTTGGGGGCTGGTAGTGCAGAGGGTTTCGAGGCCTGAAACTTCTTTTATTACAAAGACTTAGCTGTGTTTTCCAGCGATTCTGGCTCTACCATCACCACCAAGCTTTTGATTTATTCCACATCTTTTTAAAGCATAGGGGCACGGAACCACATGCGTTTCACACTGCAGCGCGAAGCCTTTCTCAAGCCGTTGGCACAGGTCGTCAACGTGGTCGAACGCCGCCAGACCCTTCCGGTTCTGGCCAATTTCCTGGTCCAGGTGCAGAACGGCCAGCTGTCGCTGACCGGTACCGATCTGGAAGTCGAAATGGTGTCGCGGATCGCGGTTGAAGATGCGCAGGACGGCGAAACCACGATCCCAGCCCGCAAGCTGTTTGAGATCATCCGCGCCCTGCCCGATGGCAGCCGGATCACCGTCTCGCAGACCGGTGACAAGATCACCGTGCAGGCAGGCCGCAGCCGCTTCACGCTCGCTACCCTGCCCTCCAACGACTTCCCGTCGGTGGATGAAGTGGAAGCGACCGAGCGCGTTGCGATCGGCGAAGCGACCCTGAAGGAGCTGATCGAACGCACTGCGTTCGCGATGGCCCAGCAGGACGTGCGCTACTACCTCAATGGCCTGCTGTTCGACCTGCGTGGCGATGCGCTGCGTACGGTTGCCACTGACGGTCATCGCCTGGCCCTGTGCGAAACCGATCTGGCCAAGCCCAGCGGTTCCAAGCGCCAGATCATCGTGCCGCGCAAGGGCGTGACCGAATTGCAACGCCTGCTGGAAAGCGGCGACCGCGAGATCGAGCTGGAAGTCGGTCGCAGCCACGTGCGCGTCAAGCGCGACGATGTCACCTTTACCTCAAAGTTGATCGATGGCCGCTTCCCGGACTACGAAGCAGTGATCCCGATCGGCGCCGATCGCGAGGTCAAGGTGAACCGTGAGTCGCTGCGTGCGTCGTTGCAGCGTGCGGCGATCCTGTCCAACGAAAAGTACCGCGGTATTCGCGTGGAAGTCTCGCCGGGCAACCTCAAGATCAGCGCGCACAACCCGGAGCAGGAAGAGGCCCAGGAAGAGATCGAAGCGGACACCACCGTCAGCGACCTGGCCATCGGCTTCAACGTGAACTACTTGCTGGATGCCCTGTCCGCCCTGCGCGACGAGGAAGTCATCATCCAGCTGCGCGATTCCAACTCCTCGGCGCTGGTGCGTGAATCCAGCAGCGAGAAGTCGCGCCACGTGGTGATGCCGCTGCGTCTCTGACATCAGCGCTGTTTCACGTGGAACCGAACGACGCCCGGGATCTTCCCGGGCGTTTTTTTTGTTCCACGTGGAGCATCGTCACCTGGATCTTTGCGGAGCTGAGTCATGCCCGCTGGTTCTTTCAGATGCTCCGCTTCTCTTCGATCACTCGTGGCGTGAAGTGCTGCCTGCATTGACGAAGAGCTTCACTCACCTCGAGGCCTGCTTCCAACGCAATTGCGATCATGTCGAGGGCGAGTTGTGCGGGTGAATCCGCAGATCGAGGGAGCGCTTCCAAGAAAGTGGAAGTCGCGACGATTTGGGTATGGCTCAACGATCGATCTGCAGTGCCTGCTGACGCGACTGTCCACAGGGTTGATTCCGGGAGATTCGGGCCCTGCCAAGCTTCTAAATCTGGGTATAAATCTAAAGCATGGTGGTGATGGTAGGGCCAGATTTCGTGGAAAAACAGCCTATCTTTATGATTTAAAAGAGATTTGTTGGCCTGAAACCCCCTGTATAGCGGGCCCTGGGGCTGGGGGGGAACCTGTGGATAGTTTCGAACTGAGCGCTGAAGGCCTTTTTTATCCACAGATTGCCCATACCTTGTGTATAAGTCATACAGTCCTGCTGTGGATAGCGTGAAACGGCAATGCGAATTTCTTTGAAATCTGTGGAACCTCGCGGGCCAGGGCTTCCCGGATTTCAAGGAATCTGCAGGTGTAGATCCGGTGGCGGCTGGTGCTGGCTGCTGAAGATCCTGTAAGTGGCACTGAAATCGTTGAAAACTGCGGGTCAACCCCCTGCCACGGCGCACAGATTTGAAGGATTTTTCGCTGGGTGCGGGCCTTGGCATCGCCGCTACGGCAACCGTTGTCCACGTGGAACCCAGCATTGGGTCAGCGCCAACGGTGTCCTGTGTGCCAAGCATCCAGCTGCAGCCGCTGGGCTTGACCGATGCAGTAAGCTGATGGATTCCCCGCTCCTCTACCGCCCTGTGCGGATGGTCCTTCGCGCCCCATGCAGATCCGCCGCCTCGCCCTGCACCAACTGCGTCGCTTCAATGCGGTGGACCTCTCTCCGCAGCCGGGCTTGAACCTGCTGACCGGAGACAATGGCGCCGGCAAGACCAGCATTCTTGAGGCCCTGCACCTGATGGCCTATGGGCGCAGTTTCCGCGGCCGGGTACGTGATGGCCTGGTCCGCCAGGGGCAGGAAGCGTTGGAGATCTTCGTGGAATGGGATGAACAGCGCGCCAGCCACCCTCCTCATCGGCGAAAGGCCGGTCTGCGCCACAGTGGCCAGGACTGGAAGGGACGATTGGATGGCGAAGACGTTGCCCAGCTCGGCAACCTCTGTGCTGCCTTGGCGGTGGTGACCTTTGAACCAGGCAGCCACGCACTGGTCAGCGGGGGCGGCGAACCCCGCCGCCGGTTCCTCGATTGGGGCTTGTTCCACGTGGAACCGGATTTTCTATCCCTGTGGCGCCGCTACTCCCGGGCGCTCAAGCAACGCAATGCACTGCTCAAACAGGGCGGGCCTTCGCGGATGCTGGATACCTGGGACCACGAGCTGGCCGAGGCAGGCGAACCGCTGACCAGCCGCCGCCAGCACTATCTGGAACGGCTGCAGCAACGAACCGTGGCACTTGCGGCGGAACTGGCTCCCCAGCTGGGTATCCAAGCGATGGAACTGAGTCCGGGCTGGCGTCGCCACGAGTTGCCGTTGGCCGATGCGCTGCTGCTGGCCCGCGAACGCGACCGCCAAGCGGGCTATACCTCGGTTGGGCCGCACCGGGCGGACTGGAGCGTGGACTTCCACAGTATTCCTGGCCGTGATGCGCTGTCCCGTGGCCAGGCCAAGCTGACAGCCCTGGCCTGCCTGCTGGCCCAGGCCGAAGACTATGCGGAACAGCGCGGGGAGTGGCCGGTCATCGCCCTGGATGATCTGGCCTCGGAGCTGGATCGCACCCACCAGGCACGGGTACTGGAGCGGCTGCTTGGCGGGCCGGCCCAGATTTTCGTCACCGCTACCGAAACCCCGGTGGCGCTGCAGGAACTGACCCACATCGCCCGGTTCCACGTGGAACATGCACAGATCGTGGCTGTGCCATAGTGGGCACAACAGGGCCGCTCGACCCCGGCTGGTATAATTCGGGTTGGAATCCTTTCATTCTCGGCGCATCGCCCAAAGCGGTGCCCGACCTGCGGAGCCTACGGCAAGCGCAATGAGCGACGAACAGAACACCCCGGCAAACAACGGCAACTACGACGCCAACAGCATTACGGCCCTGGAAGGCCTGGAGGCTGTCCGCAAGCGCCCAGGCATGTACATCGGTGACGTCCATGACGGCACCGGCCTGCACCACATGGTGTTCGAGGTGGTCGACAACTCCATCGACGAAGCCCTCGCCGGCCATGCCGACCACGTGGCGGTGACGATCCACGCCGACGGCTCGGTTTCGGTGTCCGACAACGGTCGCGGCATTCCGACGGGCAAGCACGAGCAGATGAGCGCCAAGCTTGGCCGGGAAGTGTCCGCTGCCGAAGTGGTGATGACCGTCCTGCACGCAGGCGGCAAGTTCGACGACAACAGCTACAAGGTTTCCGGCGGCCTGCATGGCGTCGGCGTCAGCGTGGTCAACGCGCTGTCGCAGAAGCTGCTGGTGGACGTGTTCCAGGGCGGTTTCCACTACCAGCAGGAATTCAGCAACGGCGCCGCGGTCACCCCGCTGGCAAAGCTGGAGAGCACCACCAAGCGCGGCACCACCGTGCGCTTCTGGCCCTCGACCGTGGCGTTCCACGACAACGTGGAATACCACTACGACATCCTGGCCCGTCGCCTGCGTGAGCTGTCGTTCCTGAATTCCGGCGTCAAGATCGTGCTGGCCGACGAGCGTGGTGATGGCCGTCGCGATGACTTCCACTACGAAGGCGGCATCCGCAGCTTCGTCGAGCATCTGGCCCAGCTGAAGACCCCGCTGCACCCGAATGTCATCTCGGTCACCGGCGAGCACAACAACATCGTGGTGGATGTGGCGCTGCAGTGGACCGACTCCTACCAGGAGACGATGTACTGCTTCACCAACAACATCCCGCAGAAGGACGGTGGTACCCACCTGGCCGGCTTCCGTGGCGCGCTGACCCGTGTGCTCAACAACTACATCGAGCAGAACGGCATCGCCAAGCAGGCCAAGATCAACCTGACCGGCGACGACATGCGCGAAGGCATGATCGCGGTGCTGTCGGTGAAGGTGCCCGATCCCAGTTTCTCCAGCCAGACCAAGGAAAAGCTGGTCAGCTCCGACGTGCGCCCCGCCGTGGAAAACGCCTTCGGCGCGCGGCTGGAAGAGTTCCTGCAGGAAAACCCGAACGAAGCCAAGGCGATCGCGGGCAAGATCGTCGACGCCGCGCGTGCCCGTGAAGCCGCGCGCAAGGCCCGCGACCTGACCCGCCGCAAGGGCGCGCTGGACATCGCCGGCCTGCCGGGCAAGCTGGCCGACTGCCAGGAAAAGGATCCGGCACTGTCCGAACTGTTCATCGTCGAGGGTGACTCGGCAGGTGGCTCGGCCAAGCAGGGCCGCAACCGCAAGAACCAGGCGGTGCTGCCGTTGCGCGGCAAGATCCTCAACGTGGAACGCGCGCGCTTCGACCGCATGCTGGCCTCGGACCAGGTCGGTACGCTGATCACCGCGCTGGGTACCGGCATTGGCCGTGACGAGTACAACCCGGACAAGCTGCGCTACCACAAGATCATCATCATGACCGACGCCGACGTTGACGGCGCCCATATCCGCACGCTGCTGCTGACGTTCTTCTACCGTCAGATGCCGGAGCTGATCGAGCGTGGTTACGTCTACATCGGCCTGCCGCCGCTGTACAAGATCAAGCAGGGCAAGCAGGAGCTGTACCTGAAGGATGACCCGGCGCTGGACAGCTACCTGGCCAGCAGTGCGGTGGAAAACGCTGCGCTGGTTCCGGCTACCGGTGAACCGGGCATCGAAGGCCTGGCGCTGGAAAAGCTGCTGCTGACCTACGCCGCCGCGCAGGATTCGATCGAGCGCAACGCGCACCGCTACGACCGCAACGTGCTCGAAGCACTGGTCGACTTCGTGCCGATGGATATGGACAGCCTGCGCAATGCTGGCGAAGGCGAAGGCCTGGATGCACTGGCCAAGCGCCTCAACCAGGGCAGCCTGGGCAGCCCGCGCTTCACCCTGGAGCTGCAGGAAGCCAACGAGCAGCGCCCGGCAGCCGTGCTGGTGACCCGCCGTCACATGGGCGAAGAGCTCATCCAGGTGCTGCCGCTGTCGGCCTTCGAAAGCGGTGAACTGCGTGCGATCCACCAGGCGTCGACGCTGCTGCATGGCCTGGTCCGCGAAGGCGCGATCATTTCCCGTGGCGCCAAGTCCATCGAAGTGGACACGTTCGCCAAGGCACAGAACTGGCTGCTCGAGGAGGCCAAGCGCGGCCGTCAGATCCAGCGATTCAAGGGTCTGGGTGAAATGAATCCGGAGCAGTTGTGGGACACCACGGTGAATCCGGAGACCCGCCGACTGCTGCAGGTGCGTATCGAAGATGCCGTCGCAGCTGACCAGATATTCAGCACCTTGATGGGTGATGTCGTCGAACCGCGTCGCGATTTCATCGAAGACAACGCGCTGAAGGTCGCAAACCTGGATATCTGACACAATCGGATCATGGCCGGTGCGCGGGGAGGTGCACCGGCTTTCGACCCTTGAACGCAGGTACCTGATGTCCGCTTCCGCCCCGGTTTCCGCCCCGCCCCCGGTTCCGCCGGCCTCAGTCGCGCCGCGCGCGGGTTCCCCGTTGGCGGGCTTCTTCATCGATCTGGGCATTGCCGCGGTCACCCTGTTCGGCCTGAGCATGGTCACCGGCCTGCTCTGGGGCTTCTATCGCGCCATCGTGGTTGGTTATGCCAATGCACAGGCAAATGGCGGCGCCCTGTCGCCGGCAGAAACAACAGCGGCCGTCGGCCAGCCCGGGGCCCTGGCGCAGATCCTGATGGCCCTCATCGCCACCGGTGGAGCCGCCCTGCTCCTGTACTTCTGGCGACGCCCGGCCAATGCGGCCGAACGCCTGGCTTCACGACAGGCGCTGCGGCGGCCCTCGACCTGGGGCTGGACCGTGCTGGTGGCCCTGTTGATCGTGCTGGGCAGCAACGGCATCGCCTTTCTGGCCAAACAGTTTGGCATCGCGCCGGTGCCCACCAACGTGGAACTGATGCAGAACGCGATCGCGCGTTTCCCGTTGTTCCTGGTGCTGTTCGCAGTCGTGCTGGCGCCTGCCTACGAGGAGCTGCTGTTCCGCCGCGTGCTGTTCGGCCGCCTGTGGCAGGCTGGCCGTCCCTGGCTGGGTGTCATCCTCAGCAGCCTGGCCTTCGCGCTGGTCCACGAAGTACCAGGGCTGAGCAGGAATTCACTGCTGGGCATGGCCCAGCTGTGGCTGGTCTACGGCGGCATGGGCGCCGCGTTCTGCTGGCTGTACCAGCGCACCGGCACGCTGTGGGCGGCGATCACAGCCCATGCACTGAACAACGCTGTTGCACTTGCCGCTATGGTGTTCCTGGGATCAACGTAACGCCGTGTCCGCTTGACGAAAGATTAAGCCGTTACGCTACACACTGCGCATATGAACACGGGGGTGCACCCATGAAACACCTGCTGCTGGCCCTTGTCATCACCACGTTGGTCAGTGCTTGTGCGACCACGACGTCACCCACTGGCCGTCGGCAGATGGTCGGTGGCGTGTCACAGGCGCAGCTGGACCAGCTCGGTGCGCAGGCATTCGCCGAGACCAAGCAGAAGGAAAAGATCAGCACCGATGGCCGCCAGAACGGCTATGTGCAGTGCGTGGTCAACGCCCTTGTCGCGCAGCTGCCGCCTCAATACCGTGGCGTACGGTGGGAGACGGCGGTGTTCGTCGACAAGGAGCCCAACGCCTTCGCCCTGCCCGGTGGCAAGGTTGGTGTGAACACCGGCATCTTCACCGTGGCCAAGAACCAGGATCAGTTGGCTGCCGTAATCGGCCATGAAATCGGCCACGTTATCGCCCGCCATCACGAAGAACGCATCACCCGCCAGATGGGCGCACAGACCGGCCTGGCCGTGCTCGGTGCGCTGGCCGGTGCCGCCTACGGGGAAGGCGCCGCCAGTACGGTCAACCAGCTCGGTGGCATGGGTGCGCAGACCGCTTTCCTGCTGCCAGGTTCGCGCACCCAGGAAAGCGAAGCCGACGTGATCGGCCAGCGGCTGATGGCGCAGGCGGGGTTCAACCCGGCGCAGGCCGTCGATCTGTGGCAGAACATGATGGCCGCCAGTGGCGGTCGTAGCCCACAATGGCTGTCCACCCACCCTGATCCGGCCAACCGGATCCAGGAACTGCGACGCGATGCACCGGGCCTGACCCCGGTCTATCAGCAGGCGCAGGCGGGTGGGCTGCGGCCAAAGTGCGGATGAGTGCGCAGTTTCATGCTGTATTGCAGCACATAAAACGATTTCTCACGCCATCTGTTTCTGATACGTTTGGCGGCTCAGATTTTTCTGACAGTCCGACTTTGCCGCTAACCGGCGGTTCGATCGAGGTGAACGATGATTTTCCGTAACCACAAAGCAGTGCTTTCCGTCCTCGTCGCGACCGCCCTGACCGGCGCCGTGGTCACCGATGCCTTCGCGCAGTCCTCGCGTTCCTCCGAGCGCGGCAACCGCGGTGGCAGCAGCAAGCAGGCCAAGGCCGAGGCGCTGTACCCGAACGCGACCCGCCAGGAGCCGTCGGTCAAGGCCTCGGCCAAGATGGGCAGCAAGCTGCAGAAAATGATCGACAGCTACAACAAGGAAAAGTTCCCGGAGACCCGTACCCAGGCCGACGCAATCCTGGCTGACAGCGCCGCGAACGAGTACGACAAGTCGCTGGCCGCGCAGCTGGCCTCGCAGGCCGCCTACCAGACCGACGACACCCCGGCTGCCGTCGCCTACCTGAAGCAGGTCCTGCAGTTCAACGGCCTGGACAACAACGGCCACTTCCAGTCGATGCTGATGCTCGGCCAGCTGGAGCTGCAGGAAGACAAGACCGCCGAAGGGCTGGCGACCCTGGACAAGTACTTCGCCGAGAGCAAGTCCACCAAGCCGGAAGAACTGATTGCCAAGGGCCAGGCGCTGTACCAGCTGGAGCGCTACCAGGAAGCGATCCCGGTGCTGAAGCAGGCCATCGCCGGCTCCGCCGAGCCGAAGGACAACTGGAACCAGCTGCTGATGGCGGCCCTGTCCGAAGCCGGCCAGTCCGGCGAAGCGGTCAAGGAAGCCGAGGCGCTGGCCGCCAAGAATCCGAATGACAAGAAGGCCCAGCTGAACCTGGCCAACATGTACATGCAGGCCGATCAGATGGACAAGGCTGCCACGGTGATGGACAAGCTGCGCAGCAGCGGCCAGCTCACCGAAGAGCGCGAGTACAAGCAGCTGTACTCGATCTATGCCAATACCGAGCACAAGGAAAAGGACGTCATCGCGGTCATCAACGAAGGGTTGCAGAAGGGCATCCTGAAGCCGGACTACCAGGTCTACCTGGCGCTGGCCCAGTCCTACTACTACTCCGACCAGGTGCCGCAGGCGATCGATGCGTGGCAGAAGGCCGCCCCGCTTTCCAAGGACGGTGAGACCTACCTGAACCTGGCACGCGTCCTGCATGCCGAAGGTCGCGTCCCCGAGGCCAGGCAGGCCGCCCAGCAGGCGCTGGCGAAGGGCGTGAAGAACCAGGCTGATGCCAAGAAAATCATCAACCTGAAGTAAGTAGGAATAACGCCTGAATGCCTGCACAGTTGATGCGCAGGCGCTCAGGATTGGTATAAGCTTGGAGGTTCCTGCGGTGTCATGCACCGCTGATCAGGGATTCCGCCCCCGGCATCCCGGCCCCACTATTGAGCTCTTGGCGCATGACGGAACAACTAGTCGTTCACCGGTACGAACAACCCGATGACAAGGGGCTGAGCTGGCCTCGCATCGTCGGCATCGCGTTTGTAATTGCCCTGCATCTGGCCGCCTTCATGATGCTCCTCATCCCCGCCGTGGCTCCCAAGGCCGTGGCTGAGAAGGAGCGTAACGTCATGGTGACCATCGTAGACGCGCCGCCGCCGCCACCCCCGCCGCCGCCGCCGCCGCCGCCGACGGATACTCCGCCGCCGCCGGTGAAGAACCTGTCGCCGCCGAAGCCGTCGCCGGTTCCGCCGCCGCCGCAGGCGCCGGTCGTGGACGTGCCGGAGCCGCGCCCAAGCGACATCGTCACCCCGCCGTCGCCGCCGTCGCCGCCGGCTCCGCCGACCTCGATCGAGGCCAGCGTGGACATCTCGTCGAAGGCCATGAACCCGCCGCGCTACCCGCCGGCAGCCTTCCGCGCTGGTATCCAGGGCGAAGTGATCCTGATCATTGATGTCGATGCCAGCGGCAACGTCACCAATGTCACGGTGGAAAAGTCCAGCCGTAACCGCGACCTGGACCGTGCTGCGATGGAAGCTGCCCGGAAGTGGCGTTTCAACGCCGCCGAAGCTGGCGGTAAGAAGGCTGCTGGCCGCGTCCGCGTCCCGGTCAACTTTGCACTGAACTGATGCGGCCCGGGTGGCCAGCTGGCCACCCTCGCCCCTGGTTCGATTGTTTAGCTTAGCTACACCCTTTATCACCACACACAACAAAGGTAAGCGTCATGCTGCAGGAAATTTTCATCGCCGCTGCTGCCGGGGGCAATCCGTCCAACGCCCTGTCGCAGATGGGCTTCGAGCATCTGATCCACGAAATGACCACCAAGCCGGGTGATTTCGCGGTCTCCTGGGTCGTGCTGCTGACCCTGGTCGTGATGTCGGCCATGTCCTGGTACTGGACCGTCATCAACATCTTCCGTGCTACCCGCCTGAAGAGCGCCGCTGATCGCGTCGTCAGCCTGTTCTGGGATACCCCGAACGCGCAGGACGCCATCCGTGCGATGGAAGAGCAGCCGGCTTCGGAGCCGTTCTCGAAGATCGCTCTGGACGCTGCCCAGGCAGCTGCCCACCACCAGCGCGCTGAAGGCGGCGCCACCGGTGGCGTGGGTGAGAACCTGAGCCGCTCGGAGTTCGTCGACCGCGCCCTGCGCCAGGCCGTGACCCGCGAAAGCAACAAGCTGCAGTCGGGCATGACCCTGCTGGCCACCGTCGGTGCGACCGCTCCGTTCGTCGGTCTGCTGGGTACCGTGTGGGGCATCTACGGCGCGCTGATCAAGATCGGTGCCACCGGCTCCGCTTCGATCGACGCCGTTGCCGGCCCGGTGGGTGAAGCGCTGATCATGACCGCGATCGGTCTGTTCGTCGCGATCCCGGCCGTGTTCGCCTTCAACTTCTTCAGCAAGATCAACAGCGCGACCATCAGCAAGTTCGATACCTTCGCGCACGACCTGCACGACTTCTTCGCCACCGGTTCGCGCGTCCGCTAATTGCGACGCGCTGTACCTGCGACGAAGTAAGTAGTCACCAAGATCTAGACGGAGCCCGTTATGGCTTTCAGTAGTGGTAACAGCGGCGGCCCCATGGCCGACATCAACGTTACGCCCCTCGTGGACGTGATGCTGGTGCTGCTGATCATCTTCATCATCACGGCGCCCCTGATGTCCCACAAGGTCAAGGTGGATCTGCCGGAGGCCAACCTGGTCCAGAAGCCGGACGACACCAACGATCGCAAGGGTCCCATCACCCTGGCAGTCAAGGAAGATGGCTCGATCTACTGGAACGACGAAGAAATCAACAAGCAGACTCTCGAGTCGCGCTTGGCGACCGCCGCCCAGCAGACCCCGCAGCCGCCGCTGAACCTGCGTGGTGACCGCACCACCAAGATGCGCGTCATCAACGAGATGACCAAGATCGCGCAGGAACAGGGCATGCTGGACGTCGGCTTCGTTGCGACCAAAGAAAAGGGGCAATAAGCCATGGCATTCAGTAGTGGTGGTGGCAAGGGCCCCATGGCAGACATCAACGTCACGCCCCTCGTGGACGTGATGCTGGTGCTGCTGATCATCTTCATCGTGACCGCGCCGATCATGACGTACCCGATCGCCGTGGACCTGCCGCAGCGCGTGCTCAACCCACCGCCGCAGCTGGTCGAACCGCCGCCGCCGATCGAGTTGAAGATCGACGCCAGCAACCAGGTCTCGTGGAACAACAGCCCGATCAATGCGAGCGAGCTGCAGCAGCGGATGGAGCAGGAGGTCCAGCGTGACCCGACCAACCAGCCGGAACTGCGCATCGACGCCAGCCCGGATTCCGAGTACGACGTGATGGCCAAGGTCCTGGCCGCCGCGAAGAACGCTCAGATGAAGAAGATCGGTTTTGTGCAGCAGTAAACGCAATACCGCAATACAACAGTCATGACGCGACTGCAGATGCCCCTGGAAACAGGGGCGTCTTTTTTTTTGTCCGTCGGGGTCAGATCCCTTTTCCACAGAAAAGGGATCTGACCCCATCAGGCTGCACGCGCCCGTTATGATCGGCGGATGCTCGCCCTCTTCGACTCCCTGCGCCACTGGCTGGATGGCATCGCCCACCTCGGCACGATCCTGGCGGTGGCCTATCTGCTGTACCTGTTCGCGCTGGCGGGCTGGATCATGCTGCAGAAGCGCGAGCCGGTCGCCACGCTGAGCTGGATCCTGTCGCTGGCGCTGCTGCCGTACCTCGGCCTCTTCATCTACTACCTGCTGGGCCCGCAGAAGGTGAAGCGGCAGCGCCTGCGTCGTGGGCGTGCGCGCTCGGGCATGGAGCATTACAGCGACGTCTGCCCGCCCGATGCCGACTGCACCGAGCTGGCCAAGATCGCGCAGGCCACCACCGGGCTGGCACCGAGCAGTGCCACCGAAGTGACCTGGCTGGTGGACGGCGCAGCCACCTACGCCGCGCTGCTTGAAGCTGTCGCGCAGGCACGCGATCACGTGCATCTGGAGTACTACATCTTCAACCCGGACCATGCCGGCACCGCGCTGCGCGACGCGCTGGTGGAACGTGCGCGGGCCGGCGTGCAGGTGCGCCTGCTGCTCGATGCGGTGGGCTCATCCGCCCTGCCGCGGCGCTTCCTGCAACCCCTGCTCGATGCCGGTGGCGAAGCGATCTGGTTCCACCCACGGCAGCTGTTGAAGCCGTTCAAGCGCCCATGGTTGAACCTGCGTACCCATCGCAAGCTGGTGATCGTCGATGGCCGCCTGGCCTTCACCGGTGGCATCAACATCACCGACGACGAGGACGAAAGCCGCAGGACCGATGCATACCGTGATCTGCACATGCGCATCCGTGGCCACGTGGTGCGAAGCCTGCAGCTGGTGTTCGCCGAGGACTGGCTGTATGCCAGTGGACAGGATCCATCGCGGATGGATATCGCGCGCCTGTGGCCAGCCGACATGCCCCTGCGGGGCGATGGCCCGATCAACGCCCAGGTACTGGTGTCCGGCCCGGATTCGGGCTGGGAGACCATCCATCGCCTGCACGTGGCGGCCATCCAGGAAGCGCACGAACGGGTATGGCTGGTCACGCCCTACTTCGTCCCGGGCGAAGCGGCGCGGATGGCGTTGACCTCGGCCGCGCTGGGCGGGTTGGACGTGCGCCTGCTGGTACCGAAGATGAGCGACTCCTGGTTCGTCACCCAGGCCGCGCGCTCCTACTTCGACGAACTGCTGCACGCCGGGGTGAAGATCTACGAGTACGGACCGCGCATGCTGCATACCAAGGCCTTCATCGCCGATGACGATGTCTGCATCGTCGGCAGCGCCAATTTCGACCACCGCAGCTTCCGGCTGAATTTCGAGCTGTCGATGATGATCAGCGATCGCGACCGTGTCGCTGCCCTGGCCGAGCTGCTGCAGGGCGAATTCGACCGTGCCACCCGGGTGAATGACCAGGCCGGCCGTTCGCTGTGGCTGCACCGCCTGCCCGAGGCCTTCGCACGGCTGGCCTCGCCGCTGCTCTGACGCAGCGCTACACTGCGGCGATCATCCGGGGAGTCCGACTATGTACTGGTTGTACCTGCTGCTGGCGCTGGGCTGTTTCGCCTTCGCCCTGAAGACGCCCAATGCCGGGTTGATGACCCTGTGCCTGCTGGCCGCCCTCGCCTTCCTGCTGGCCTGGGTACGCGGTCGCTACGTGGCCCGCTTTGGCGATTTGCAGCGCGACCCCGCTACCCTGGTCGATGCCGAGGAACTGCGCCGCCTGCGCGAACAGGCGCAGGCCCGTCGCAATGCCGCCCCCGAAGAACACGATCCGTCCCCTCTTTCCAAGTAGTTCCGTTCCATGACCCAGCTCAGCGTCAACGTCAACAAGATCGCCGTCCTGCGCAACTCGCGCGGCGGTGCCGAACCGGACGTGGTGCGTGCCGCCCAGGCCTGCCTGGATGCCGGCGCGCATGGCATCACTGTGCACCCGCGGCCGGACCGTCGCCACATCACCGCCGAGGATGTGCTGGCCCTGTCCACGCTGACCCGTGCCCGTGGCGTCGAATTCAACATCGAAGGCAACCCGTTTGCACCGCCCCGCGAGGGCTACCCCGGCCTGCTGCCCTTGTGCGCGCAGACCCGCCCGGCGCAGGCCACCCTGGTACCGGATGGCGACGGCCAGATCACTTCCGATCATGGCTTCGACTTCGAGCGCGATGCCGAGCGCCTGCGCCCGCTGGTGGGCGAGCTGAAGGCGATGGGCTGCCGGGTCAGCCTGTTCGTCGATGCCGGCAACCCGTTGCTGGAGCAGGCGGCCGAGGTCGGTGCCGACCGCATCGAGCTGTATACCGGGCCCTACGCCGAAGCGCATGCGGCCGGCGATGCCGATGCGATGCTGGCGCTGTTCGCCACCGCTGCTCGTCGAGCGCAGGCCGTCGGCCTGGGCGTCAATGCTGGGCACGATCTGTCGCAGGACAACCTGCGCGATTTTCTGGCCAACGTGCCGGACGTGCTGGAGGTGTCGATCGGCCACGCGCTGATCGGTGAGGCCCTGTACGACGGGCTGGATGCCACCGTGCGTGGGTATCTGGCACTGCTTTGATGCATTGCAGCCGAGCGTAGGCTCGCCTCTACAAGGTCCCAGCATCAACTGTAGAGCCGAGCCCATGCTCGGCTCAGCACAGTCCTGAACCCTTCAGGCGCCCGTCGCAGCCATTGAGACGGCCGCAGCCTACGCTTCCGCAATGGGTATTGCGATCAGGGGCCGAGGTTCCACGTCCCACCTTGCCGGGCGCTTTGAAAGCACCGTCAGCGAGGCGGTGGACGACGGCTGGGCGGTCGACGAGAGCGAAGAATTCCTTGCTCCGCGCCTGCGTACCGAAGTGCGTGCCGAAACCGCGCGCAGCATCATCACCCGCAACAACTCACCGGACGTTGGCTTCAGCCAATCGGTCAATCCGTATCGCGGCTGCGAGCACGGTTGCTCGTACTGCTTTGCACGTCCCTCGCATGCCTATCTGAACCTGTCGCCGGGCCTGGACTTCGAAACCAAGCTGTTCGCTAAGACCAATGCGCCGCAACTGCTGCGCAAGGAACTTTCGAAACCGGGCTACGTGCCGCAACCGATTGCGCTGGGCATCAACACCGATGCGTACCAACCGATCGAGCGCAAGTTCAAACTGACCCGCCAGCTGATTGAAGTGATGCTGGAGACGAAGCATCCATTCTCGCTGATCACCAAGAACGCGCTGGTCGAGCGCGATATCGATCTGCTTGAGCCGCTGGCGGCGGAGAACCTGGTCAGCGTGCACTTCTCGGTGACCTCGCTGGATCCGCATCTTTCCGCAAAGCTGGAGCCACGTGCGTCTGCACCGCACGCACGGCTGCGCGCGATGAAGCGCCTGCATGAGGCAGGTATTCCGGTTGGGGTGATGGTGGCGCCGGTGATTCCGTGGATCAACGACAGCGAACTGGAAGCCGTACTGGAGGCCGCACACGACGCCGGCGCCAGCACCGCTGGCTACGTGCTGCTGCGTCTGCCGCTGGAAGTAGCACCGCTGTTCCGCGACTGGCTGGATACCCATCATCCCGATCGCGCTGCACACGTGATGAGCACCATCCAGCAGCTGCGCGGCGGCAAGGACTACGACAGCCAGTTCGGCACTCGCATGCGTGGCCAGGGCGTATATGCCGATCTGTTGAACAACCGCTTCAAGCTGGCACGCAAGCGACTGGGTTTCAATGCGCAGAACAGCCATTGGCCGAAGCTGGATTGCAGCCGGTTCCAGAAGCCGCTGCCGCCGCGCAAGGAATCGCCGCAGGGCTCGTTGTTCTGAGGCAGCGCTGTGTCGGAAGGACGCCATCGCGTTCCGTGAGACGCACTGCGCACTGTTCAATCTGTCGGATATCGGACTACCATTCTCTCCCTGAACGCGCTGCGCTTGCGCGGGGGGACGTGGATTGAAGAGAGGCTCAGTCCCTCAAGGATCGCCTGCGATGACAGGCTGAGGAGTGCGGCGAATGGACAAGTTGCTTCTTGCCACAATGGTAGCCCTGTTGCTGGCCAGTTGCAGCACCGTGGGGGGGACATGATCATCCGTGTT
The DNA here is from genome assembly GCF_059416125.1 of Stenotrophomonas sp. GW821-FHT09E08. Classification (NCBI taxonomy): domain Bacteria; kingdom Pseudomonadati; phylum Pseudomonadota; class Gammaproteobacteria; order Lysobacterales; family Lysobacteraceae; genus Stenotrophomonas; species Stenotrophomonas sp. GW821-FHT09E08. Next base: position 167,881 of record NZ_JBWKOO010000007.1, on the reverse strand, counting down.
TCAGGGACAGTGCCGGCATCCTCAGTCATCGCCGAGCGCCAGGACACATGCCAGCTGCAGATGGTCTCCATCGAGACCGGGGAACATCTGAATACCAGGGAAGTTGAGGGTGAGTTCTCCTTGACGATGATGGTTGTCTCAGGCCCTGCGCCGACACACTACTTCTTTGTTGCCGACTGCAGCGATGGTCGCAGGTTGAACTCCAAGAAAATCAGCATCAGCAGTCGCCGCTCACAGAGCAGGACCTTCAATCTTGGAACGCTCAGTGAAGGCGACCTCTGACGCTTCGAACCGTCGTTCTGGATCATCTCCAGGTGCAGTGGAAGATGGAAATGCACCTGATCAGCACCGCAATGATCGACTGGGACAGCAGCGTTGTATGCGCGCGATCATGGGGACATTCAGAGCCTTGATGCCGCTGCTCATTGCGATGGTGCTGAGTGTCTGCGCCTTCCTGCCAACAAGAACAAGCAGTAAGTTCTATGTCGCAGCTGCGGACTCAGGTCGTGACGGATGCTCAACGGTTGCCTACAGGGAGCTGGCGTTGGCCTGCGGAGGGCCACTGCGGCGCCCGTGCATTCAATAGGCACATCAAGGCGGTGTGGCTTCCGGTTGAACGCTTGCCTGCGTGGGAGGGTGTCCCGGGCAAGGGGGACTCAATCATCGAGGAGAGTCTACCGCCGGCGTGAGGGAGCAATGCCGGCGAAGCCTGTGTGGTCGCCGCAGCTTACGCACTTCAGCCTGTAGAGATCCATATGCTCCCGGCGGAGTTGTAGAGGTTGCAACCGTCCGCTACGGTAGCAGGGGGAGCGATTCGGTCGACTATAGGATGACCGGTCAATCGCGGAAGCTTGCCGTGGGGAAGTCGAGGCAAAAGGGTGAATAAAGAACAGTTGAGAACGATGGCTCTTCCAGTCGGACGAGCCCTCTGCGTCGGTGCGGTGGTCTATTTCTACAGCAGAGCATCGTCCCTGTATCGCCTCGTCAGAGAGTGCCTCGATCATGTGGACGACACCCCTGCGTTCGAGTACTGCAAGGGATACCCGGATTCCATCCAGTTCCAGCTTATCGGTATGACGATCGCGTTCTTCATGCTCCTTCTGATAAGTCACAGGATGGGAGCTTCCAATACGAACAGACCCGGGCGAACCTCCGCGTAACCACGTGGCGACAGGTGAATCTTCTCCAACCTCTGGCAGACAGCTTTCAATATGGAGCTCGAATCCAAGAATGAAGTTGTCGGTCAAAATACTCTGCTTCCTCATTCCTCTTGTGTTCGGTACGCAGCCTGCACAGGCGGAGAAAGTGCATGAATGCATCGTCGTTCCGCAGGCCACGGTCGTCACTGACATGCCGGCTGGCCTGGACGAGTTCGAACAACGACTATGGGCGGCAAGTACAAGTCAGAGAGTGCGCAAGGGCGCGGACACCCTTCTTCTGCTGCGCCTCTTTTCGGAGTCGCCGGGCGTGATCGATTCCCAGCAGTACACCAAGATCACAGGCAGCCTGAAGCGAAACACGCCTTCGACGGAAGGGACGCCGGAGGTAGTGGATGCGCGCTTGACAAGTGGCGGCGCGGGCTTCGCGCACAAGGGAGACTTCTGGCTGTCCGATTCAGCGGACGTCGAACTACATCAGCCGCACAAGGGCGATAGTCGGTTCGAAGTCAAAGTGTCGGCTGTTGAGTGGAACAGCTATCGAAAAGAAGACCGTTCCTTTTATCTCCAGTTCACCTGTCAACTCAAGGAAATCCCTGTCGAGAAGCTCAGTGCCTGGCAAGGAGGCAACGACGATCTCTGGGGATCCTTTGGACCTGCCAGATAACGGTGCGACCTCGGCACATACCCGGCAGCTATTGATCAGGCGGCGTGGATCGGGCCAGCTTGAGAGCTCGTCTTGCTATGCCAACACGATGGAAACGACATGGAACAACTACGAGAGCCGGAGATGGAAGAACTCAAGTCGTGGACGCAGAACAGATCTGCCTGCTGGTTAGGGGCAATGTATCCGGAACAACGCGATAGCTGAAATGAAGATCATCTACTGGCTGGGTATCGCGTTCCTGTGGATGCTCCCATTGAATTTTCTTCTGCTGACGGCGGCCAAGTTGCTGTCAGCGGATGCGCTAGGCATCGAAGAGCTCGTCGGCCTCGGCATGGCCGTATTTGGTGGGGTAGCGGGAGGGATCCTGTATCGCCGTCGTCCTCGCAAGCGCACCGATCAGCCGAGCATCAATGCTTCGGTTCTCGGGACAAAGACGATTGAACCCTTGCGGGATTCAAGTTGCGGCGAACAACGGCAGTCGGGGAATGGGCCATGAAAAAGGTACCGTTGCGCCATCTGCTTCTATGCGCTGTCGTTGCTGCCTTGATAGGAGGGAATTACCTTTCAATGTTCGGATCCATCGGAGGTGGCGATTGGACCGGAAAGCCAACAGAAGCAGAACTGCGCGCTGCTACCGAGACTTTTGAACTCCCTTCAGGGATCCGTCCTACGAACGTGAGGTTCCTACCGAAGGTCACATTCATGGGTGTCGTTTTCGACGCCGAACTCGAATCTGATCCGGAGCAGAGCGCTGCCTTCTTCATCAAACAAGCTGCAGAGAAGCACTGGCGACTGCAGAAAGACAAACGGCAGCGCCATTACCGATTGATGGTCTTCTGCGAGGATCGCCTGGCGCACTCGGTAGAGCTGACGACAAGAGGCAGTACGGTGAAGCTCTATGGAGGAACCTATTGGGACTCGGACAGGGACGGTGACTACTACTGCTCTACGAGCACCCGGTAATCCACCGAAGGAACAACGAGCTTCCATGGATACTGGCTCCAATGGGGAGGGGCACGGTGACCTCACCCACCCCCAAACAACTTCTGCGCACTCTGGATCAGGTTCCAGCTGGTCGCGATGAACTTGTCTCCACCTTGTGGCCGATTGCCACGATGCGTATGAGTAAACGCAGTCGGCGCGATCAGCAGACTGCCGGTGCGCGGCGCGACCTTCCGGTCCTGCTACAGGAACTCGGTTTCCCTGGACATTACTACGATGGCGAGAGCGGGCTCTGGTACAACGGCTTCCGCGACTACGACGCGACTGCGGGGCGGTATGTGCAGAGTGATCCGATTGGGTTGGTGGGAGGCATGAACACTTACTCCTACGTATCAGGCAACCCAGTAAGTTATATCGACCCTCTTGGATTGACTCAGGCTGACATTGATTGCCTCTATGCTCGTGCAAAAAGCGTCGAGCGTGACCTGAAGTTCCTAAAAAGTGATCTGACTGTCAAAGATCTCGGTGGCGATGTCGCTTGGGTTTACAATCATCTTGCAAGGAGGCTAACCCTCGACGACCGGTATCTTAAAGTACTCACTCCGGCGGATATGCTGGATCTGTACGACACCATTGTTCATGAACTAGGACACAAGACGGTTGGCATCAAGTCCGGCTTGGGATAGGCCAATGAGGGGCCACATGCGCAGATCTACAGGGATGCGGCGGCACGCACAGAGAGGCAGAAGGAATGGATCAGCGGAGGCGTTGTGATTGTACTCAGTAGATTGCACGCGCAATCCATTGTGTTGGCGATGCTGGCTTGGCTTCCGATGACAGCAGCCGCAGCGGATCGATCTGCGTTCTTTGTGAGCCATGCGTCATCGATTGAAGACAAGTGTCTTGAAGTTGATACGAGAAGCTTGCCCTTCTCGTGCCACAGAATTTCCGATGGCGCGCAAACCGTAGTCGCTGTGAGGGAGTTCAAGCGTGCCTGGAATGCCGACAGGTCGAGTTTCTCAAAGCTGACGGTAGTACTTCCTGGAGTGCTCCGCGCTGGGCAAATCCTCGCTATTGGAGATGAGGGAGTACGTGTTTTCTTCAGCAAGGGTGCGAGTGCTTTTGCAGGTAAGAGTGGCTGTTACAGTACAGCCGCTTCCGGCCAGATCATCGTCGACGCAGTCGAGCGGAATTGGATTGAGGTTTCGTTGGAGACGACTTTCACACTCGCAAGCCCTCTGGATTGGCCGGAAGACTGTGACGCTCCTGTCAGCATCCATCGTGCAATCAAGGCCGACAGCGCGGACATCGCCGAACTGCGAGCGTGGGAGGGGAGACCGGGTGGCGACGATTCTCCTTTTGAAGAGGCGAATCCCCCCAAAAGGTAATTGGAGTCAGGCTGATAGCTTCCGTCGTAGTCGCTGCTCCGACCCCTACATCAAGGACATCTGGACAACGGCATTTCAGCTTGACCATCCGGACCGCGCCGCACGGAGCCGTCATGTGCGCCGCCGGGCGGAGGTCCCCGGTCCACCAGGCGATCGAGAGGAAGACTCGTACGCGATGCAGCAGCTGTGGTGTGGAGGTTGTCTCGGAACGGTGTCAGGTGGTGTACGCCATCTGGTACGTGCTCACGATGACTGATGTGACACCCGCGGGATAAGTTCCTCTTGTAGGCGTCCTGACCGCGCGATGGCTCTGGGTGTCGCTGAGCTGATCGCGGAAGTGATCCCCATTGGGTACCCGCCATGTGCTTCCATTCGCGGAACGCCAAGCTGCCCACCGTGCGGGAGCGACCGGAGCGATATGGGCGGAAGTAGATTGCGTAGCGTCGAGCAGACCGGACGTTCACCCCCCAAAACAACTTCTGCGCGCTCTGGAACAGGGTCCAGCTGGTCGCGATGAACTTGTCCCCGTCCTGCGGCCGGTTGCCACGATGGTTGGGGGGAATGCAGTCGGCGCGGTCAGCAGGCTGCCGGTGCGCGGCGCGATTTCCGCGACTACGACGCGAGCGCGGGGCGGTATGTGCAGAGTGATCCGATTGGGTTGGCGGGAGGGATGAACACTTACTCCCATCTATCGGGGAACCCTATGCGATACGTCGAGCCCCATGGACTTACCCAGGCCGATATCGATTGCCTTTACGCGTTGGCAAAGAAGAGTGAAGTAGATCTGATGTTTCCAACTTGACCAAAGATTGATGAGTTCGCTGTATGACACTATCGTTCATGAGGTTCTTCACCCGAACTGGGGGCTGCGCGGAGCATTTGGAAAAGGCCATGAGAAATTGGCCAGGGAGGCAAACATTCGAACTGAACGAGCCAGTATTCCTGGGGAGTGCACCTGTGCAAATTAGGTGGTTGACTACGCTTGCTCTGGTCCTGGCCTGCAGTGCGTGCGCATCGCTTCCTGGCAACCAGAAGGTCAGTGCCTTCTATGTCTCCAACGCCAACTCTGATGTGGCGGGCTGTGATACGACTGACTTCAGGGAGGTTGCCCTTGCCTGTCACCGGATTGTTGATGGAAACAATGTAGTGGTGGCTTTGCGTGAATACACAGCGCCTGAAGTCGAAAACGAAAGGTACAAGAAGCTGACGTTGATCCTTCGCTCGAATCTGGCTGAAGGCGATGTGCTTGATTTGCCAAGCAGTGAAGGCAGGGCGGTCTACAGCACTGGCCTTAGCTTGAGACCCGGCAGCACTGGATGCTACGGAAAGGCTGTTTCCGGTAGCGTCGAGATCCTCAAGAAGTCCGCCGATCTGATGCGGGTCCGCATCAACGCACGCTTTGATCTCGATAGCCCAGCGGGCTGGAAGGACCACTGCAAGATGCGCGAGTTCAGTTACGAATTGAATGCCATTCAGAGATCGCTGGGTCAGCTGGACGCATGGGAGGGAGTGCCAGCACCTGGGGATTCTCTTATCAGCGAGGGCAGCCCGGGTAGCGGTCTGCCTTAGGGGATAGCACCAACCGCTCGCGCCACGGCACAGGGTCTGGCCGGCGTGCTCCATGATTCAAGCGTGGGCGCTGAGATCATCGAGTGACCAGCTTGTATCACCCACCCCCAAACAACTTCTGCGCGCTCTGGAACAGGATCCAGCTGGTCGCGATGAACTTGTCGCCGCCCTGCGGCCTGTTGCCACGATGGGTATGAGTGAACGCAGTCGGCGCAATCAGCAGACTGCCGGTGCGCGGCGCGATCTTCCGCCCCTGGAACAGGAACTCGGTTTCGCCCTCTTCGAAGTCGTCGTTAAGGTACAGCGTCCACAGCACATGCCGGTGCAGGGTCTCGGCCTGCGCGTCCTTCGGGTACAGCTCGCAGTGCCAGTACGGGTAGCCGCCCTCGCCTGCCGCATACCACTGCAGGTTGATCGCGCCCGGGCGCAGGCAGGTGCGGGCCAGATCGGCCAGCTGCTGCGGCGGCATGTCGGGGAAGTCCTCGGCAGACAGGCGTCGCGGTTGGCCGTTGCTGTCCTGGATCTGCAACATCAGCGGTGCGATCAACGCCTGTGGATAACGGCGTAGATAAGTCAGCAGGCCATTGAACACTGCGATCTGCAGCTGCTGATCGACATCCTGCCAGCCGTCCAGCCCACTGATGCGCAGATCCTTGCTGTGCTTGAGTTCCGGGAACACGCCACTGCCTACGGCACCGGGCTGCAGGCCACGCGTGGCGCGCAGGCGCTCAACGATCGCCGCGCAGACCTCGCTGGGGACGGCGTTGTGGATGACTTCGATGAAATCGACCGGGCCCTGCTCGTGCATGCGTGCATTCCTTAGGCGGCAATGGCTTGATGGTGCCGTTTGCCGCCCTCGGTGTCACCCCACGGTCATGTCATCGTTCTGCCATGACCGTTGTCGGGAGACTTGCCTCAGCCCTGCGCGTCGTCGTGCGCGTGGTGGTAGCGCACGGCTTCGGCCACTTCCTCGCGCGAACCGAGGAACACCGGCACGCGCTGGTGCAGCTGGTCGGGCTGGATGTCGAGGATGCGCTCGCGGCCGGTCCAGGCGGCGCCGCCGGCCTGCTCTACCAGCAAACCCATCGGGTTGGCTTCGTACATCAGCCGCAGCTTGCCGGCCTTGGACGGATCCTTCTTGTCCCACGGGTAGATGAAGATGCCGCCGCGGGTCAGGATGCGATGCACGTCGGCGACCATGCTGGCGATCCAGCGCATGTTGAAGTTCTTGCCGCGCGCGCCTTCCTTGCCCGCCAGCAGATCGCCGACGTACGCCTGCATCGGCGCTTCCCAGTGACGCTGGTTGGACATGTTGATGGCGAATTCCTGGGTGGCCGCCGGAATCTGCATGTTCTCGGTGGTCAGCACGAACTCACCCTTCTCGCGATCCAGGGTGAAGGCGTGGGTGCCGTGGCCGACAGTCAGCACCAGCTGCGTGCTCGGCCCATAGATGCAGTAGCCGGCGGCGATCTGCTTGCTGCCTTGCTGCAGGAACGCGTCATCGCCCGGCAGTTCGACATTGGTCGGGCAGCGCAGCACCGAGAAGATGGTGCCGACGGAAACGTTGACGTCGATGTTGGAGCTGCCATCGAGGGGATCGAACAGCAGCAAGAAGTCGCCACGCGGATAGATGTCCGGCACCGGCTGGCTGTGGTCCATTTCTTCCGAAGCACAAGCGGCGAGATGACCGCCCCAGGCGTTGGCTTCGAGCAGGATCTCGTTGCTGATGACGTCCAGCTTCTTCTGCGCTTCGCCCTGCACGTTGCCGGTACCGGCGTCGCCGAGCACGCCACCGAGGGCGCCCTTGCTGACGGCAATGGAGATGCTGGTGCAGGCGCGGGCGACGACCGCGATCAGCTGGCGCAGGTCGGCGTTGATGCGGCCGGCGTGCTGTTCCTGGATCAGGAAGCGGGTCAACGAAGTACGGGACATGAGCGGGCAGGTCTCGGCAGCGGGAAAACGCCTATTGTCGCCCGTATGGCGGGGCCGTGCGTGAGCGCGGGAAGGCGTAATCGTTTCCAGATGCGTTGCGCTCGTGGCGCCTTCCTTTTGTCGAGGCTCGTGGGAGGGGGAGGCGATGCAGGACACGCTGCAAGTACGTCCATGTAAGCTCGATGGCGCCATCCATGGCGCCAACGGTCCTGCATCGCCTCCCCCTCCCACGCGCTTCAGGGTTCGCCGCGAGCGCGGTGGGTGTGGCAAAGGCAGGGGCAAATGCAAAAAAACAAAGGCGCCTTTCGGCGCCTTTGTTTTCAAGCACGTGCAACGTTTTTTCAGCTCTTGGCGACGGTGGCCACGGCCTTGGCGACGTATTCCAGGTTGTTCTGGTTCAGCGCGGCCACGCAGATGCGGCCGGTGCCGACGGCGTAGATGCCGAACTCGTCGCGCAGGCGCTCGACCTGCTCACGGCTCAGGCCGGAGTAGGAGAACATGCCGGCCTGTTCGTTGATGAAACCGAACTGCGGCGCACCGGCGGCGGCCAGCTTCTCGACCAGGCCCTGGCGCAGGGCATGGATGCGCTCGCGCATCTCGGTCAGCTCCTGCTCCCACATCGCGCGCAGTTCCGGGTTGGTCAGCACGCCTGCCACCAGCGCGGCACCATGGGTGGACGGGCTGGAGTAGATGGTGCGGATCACGCGCTTGACCTGCGACTGCACGGCCTTGGCGTCAGCAGCGGTCGGCGCCACCATCGACAACGCACCCACGCGCTCGCCGTACAGCGAGAACGACTTGGAGTACGAGTTGGCGACGATGAAGCTGTCGATGCCGGCTTCGGCGATGATGCGAACGGCGGCGCCGTCCTGCTCGATGCCCTTGTCGAAGCCCTGGTAGGCCATGTCGATGAAGGGGAACAGTTGCTTGTCCTTCAGCAGCTGCGCGACCTGCTTCCACTGGCTGACGGTGAGGTCGGCGCCGGTGGGGTTATGGCAGCAGGCGTGCAGCAGCACCACGGTGCCGGCTTCCAGCTTGCCGAGGTCGGCCAGCAGGCCATCGAAGTTCACGCCATGAGTGGTCGGGTCGAAGTAGGTGTAATCCACCACTTCGAAACCGGCCGCACTGAACACCGCGCGATGGTTTTCCCAGCTCGGGTTGCTCAGTGCAACGGTGGCGTGCGGCAGCAGCTTCTTCAGCACATCGGCGCCGACACGCAGCGCACCGCTGCCACCGACGGTCTGTGCGGTGGTGACGCGGCCGGCGGCCAGCAGCGGCGAGTCCTTGCCGAACACCAGCTCACGCGTCGCCTGCGTGTACGCCGGCAGGCCATCGATCGGCAGGTAGCCGCGCGGTTTGGCCTCGTTGGCGAGCTGCTGCTCGATCTGCTTGACGGCGCGCAGCAGCGGAATGCGGCCGCTCTCGTCGTAGTAGATGCCCACACCCAGGTTGACCTTGGTCGGGCGGCTGTCGGCGTTGTACGCCTCGGTCAGGCCCAGGATCGGGTCGCCTGGGACCAGTTCCACGTTTGCAAAGAAGGACACGGCGGTACTCGTTCGGTAGACGGAAAGGGGGAGGAATTGCGCCACGCGGTCTGCGGCTTTTCGGCCGGAAACAGCCCATCGTAACAAAGCCTGCCGGGGCTGGCCGCCGCCATCGTCATCCGTGTCCCCGTACCATGGCGTGCGTTGCCGCCCGATCCATCAACCTGAATCATGAATCCCGCCGCACGACGCCACTGCCTGCCGTTGTCCGCCCTGCTGCTGTCGCCACTGGCGGCCATGGCCGAGCCTGCGCCCACCGCCCTGCCCGCCGTGCAGGTGCAGGCGGCGCGGGTGCCGGGTATCGACCCGTTCGCGCTGCCGGCCAGCCAGGACACGGTCTGGATCGACACCGGCCGGGCGGGCAACAGCGTGCAGTTGTCCGAGGCACTGGCCGGGGTGCCGGGACTGCTGGCGCGCGACCGGCAGAACTTCGCCCAGGACACGCAGCTGTCGATCCGAGGCTTCGGCGCGCGCTCGACCTTCGGTGTGCGCGGGGTGCGGGTGTTGATCGACGGGGTGCCCGCGACCATGCCCGATGGCCAGGGCCAGCTGTCGCATGCCAGCCTGCTGGGTGCCGAACGCATCGAGGTGCTGCGCGGGCCGTTCTCGGCGCTGTACGGCAACTCCTCCGGCGGCGTGCTGCAGGTGTGGAGCGCGCAGGGCCAGGCTGGCGACCCGTGGCGGTTGCGCCTCAACTCGGGTGCCGACAACACGCTCAGCGTCGGCACGCAGCTGAAGGGAGCCAGCCACGGGCTGGACTACAACATCGCCGCCAATCACTTCCGCACCGATGGCTGGCGCGAACACAGCCGCGCGCGCCGCGAATCACTCACTGCGCGCATTGGCGGCGATCTGGGCGGTGGGCGACTGGAGCTGCTGCTCAACGCGCTGGATGCGCCGGACGCACAGGATCCACTGGGCCTGACCCGCGCGCAGGTCGCTGCGGATCCACGGCAGGCTACTGCGGTGGCGCACCAGTACAACACCCGCAAATCGGTGCGCCAGCAGCAGGCTGGGTTGCGTTGGACCCGCGAAACCGACACTCAACGCTGGCAGCTGATGGGCTATGCCGGGCAGCGTGAGGTCACCCAGTACCTGCCGATTCCGCCGACCGCACAGGCCAACCCGTTGCATGCGGGCGGCGTGATCGATCTGGACGCAGGCTATGGCGGGCTGGACGCGCGCTGGGGCTGGCACGGCGATCTCGCCGGCCGCCCGTTGGATCTGGTGGCCGGGCTCAGCGCCGACCGCCAGCGCCAGCACCGTACCGGCTACGAGAACTTCATCGGCAGCACCCTGGGCGTGCGTGGGCGCCTGCGCCGAGACCAGATCGACACCGTGCAGAACGTCGACCAGTTCGCCCAGGCCTGGTGGCAGTGGAGCCCACGCTGGTCGCTGCTGGCCGGGCTGCGCCACAGCGCGGTGCGTTTCGAATCCGATGACCGCTACGTCACCGGGCGCAATCCGGACGACAGCGGCCGCCGCCGCTACCAAGCAACCACGCCGGTGGCAGGGGTCAGCTTCGAGGCCAGCCCGCAGTGGCGGCTTCACGCCGCCGTGGGGCGGGGCTTCGAGACGCCTACCTTCAACGAGCTGGGTTATCGCGCCGACGGCCAGGCGGGATTGGCGCTGGATCTGGCGGCCGCGCGCAGCCGCAATCTGGAGATTGGCAGCAAGTGGCGCGCACAGGATGGAACCCAGCTCGATATCAGCCTGTTCCGCGCAGATACCGACGATGAGCTGGCAGTTGCCAGCAATATCGGAGGACGCAGCACCTATCGCAACATCGGCCGCACCCGTCGCCAGGGCGTGGAGCTGCAGTACCGACAGCCGCTGGCCGAACAGCTGGAACTGCAGCTGGCCTGGACCTGGCTGCAGGCGCAGGTGCGCTCGCCGTACCTGACCTCGAACACCGGCGTCGCAGTGGGTAGCCGTCTGCCCGGCGTGCCACGCCAGCAGGCCTTCGCCCGCCTGCAGTGGAGCCCCGCCGACTGGCAGTGGGCGCTGGAGGCCTCGGCCAGCACCGATACCGTGGTCAATGACGTGGCTACGGCGCGCGCGCCCGGTTTCGCTCTGCTGCACCTGGAAGGCGGGCGCCGATGGACCCTGCCGGGCGGTGAACTGCGTGCCTTCGCGCGGTTGGAGAACGTGCTGGACCAGGCCTACATCGGCTCGGTGATCGTCAATGACGGCAATGGCCGCTTCTACGAGCCGGGACCGGGACGGCGGGCCAGCCTCGGGCTGCAGTGGTCGTGGCGGTGACGCCCTTCCAACGGTAGCGCCGGGCCATGCCCGGTGGGTCCAGCGCTGCGCCGAGCGCTCGCCGGGCATGGCCCGGCGCTACCCTTTAGTCGGGGGCCTTGGCCGGTACGAACGGCGAGGTCGGGTCGCTGGCCGGGAAGGTCTCCTCCAGCGCCTCGTCCTGGTTGTCGCTGGCATGCTGCTTGCGTTCGCGGCGCTTGAGCGGGCTTTCCTGGCCCCCACGATGGCGGTCGCCGCCGTCCTTGCGGTCCTGTGCGGCCTGTTCAGACTCGTGCTTCACCGGCAGATGCTCGCCACCGTGTTCGGCGTCAAAGAACGGTGCGCCGGTGCCGCGGTAGTCGGCGTTGTCGGCATCGCGCTTACCGCGCTGCTCGCCGGGAATGGGTGGGTGGTTTTCCCGCAGCGGGTCACGGGAGGTCTCTCGGCTCATGATCTGGCTACCTGCGCTCGGGGGCTCCCACTACACCCCTCACAAGGTAAAGCCGCCGCGAACCTGGCGTCATGAACATCTCGCTCACCCCCCGGTAACGGGATCGCGCGTATTCCTGCCCACCCGCCCCCGCTGCAGGAGCCGGCCATGCCCCGTCTTGAACGACCCGCACCGTCCGTGTTCAACGCCCTGCTCGATCCGCTCGGCCAGCGTACAGCTCAGCGCCGCACGCGTCGCCATGAGGACCCGCAGGCGGTGGCGCAGGACTACCTGCAGTACATGCTGAGCGATTACGAAGAGCGCCGTGGCCAGAGCCATCGCAATTGGCGTGACCTCTGCCCGGTCTACGCCTTCGCGCTGACCACGCATGCCGCCGACTGGCCGCGCGGTGACGCCGCCGATACCTGCGAGGAGCTGGCCGAGCACTGGGAACAGATGCGTGGGCACTCGCGCTTGAGCTGGTCGCAGGCGCGGCCGGTGGTGGAAGATGCGTGGCGCGCACTGGACCATATCCCGGCGGCAGCGGTGAGGCCGTTGCTGCAGTAGCGCAGGGGTTCTGCGTACACGCTCAGGTGTGCTGTGGTTGCCGGCCAGCGGCCAGCACTACCGTGTTCCGTAGAACCCACGTGCACGGCACGGACACGGCTGGTTTACGCCCTCCGGCCCACTCTGGGCCCCCTGCCCCGCCAAAGGTGCACCCATGGCTCGCCCGATCTGGACCGGCACGCTGTCGTTTGGCCTGCTCAACGTGCCGGTGTCGCTGATGTCCGGCGAACGCAAGGTCGATCTGCAGTTCCGCATGCTCGACTCCCGTGACCGCAAGCCGATCCGCTTCGAGCGGGTCAACGCCGATACCGGCGAGGAGGTGCCGTGGAAGGACATCGTCAAAGCCTACGAGTACGACAAGGGCAGCTACGTCGTGCTGGAGGAAGGCGATATCCGTTCGGCAGCGCCGGAAAGCCACGAAGCGGTGGAAGTGGAATCGTTCGTGGACGCGGCGCAGATCGACCCACGCTACTACGAGAAACCGTATCTGCTGGTGCCCGGCAAGAAGGCCGAAAAGGGCTATGTGCTGCTGCGCGAAACGCTGCGCAGTACCGGCAAGGTGGGTATTGCACGGGTGGTGGTGCGCACGCGCGAGTACCTGTGCGCGGTAATGCCGCAGCAGGACGCGCTGGTGCTGATGATCCTGCGCTATCCGCAGGAGCTGGTGGATCCCGAGGACTACAAGCTGCCCACCGGAAAACTGTCCGACTATCGCATCACCAGCAAGGAAACAGCGATGGCCGAACAGCTGATCGAGTCAATGGCCGGCGACTGGGATCCTTCGCAGTATCACGATGAGTTCCGCGAGCGTCTGCAGCTGGTATTGAACAAGCGCATCAAATCCAAGGGCGGCACTACCCGGGTGGAAGACGAGCCCGCACCGCGTGAAGATGCCACCACCAATGTGGTGGATTTCATGGCGTTGCTGCAGAAGAGCCTGGACGCGAACAAGCGCACGCCGGCGAAGAAGACGGCAACGCGCAAGGCACCGGCGAAGAAGGTGGCAAAGAAGGCCACCAAAAAGGCCGCAAAGAAGACCACGCGGCGCAAGGCAGGTTGAACCATGTCGCTGCACCAGTACCGGCGCAAGCGCAGACTGGGTGGTGGCGCCGGACAGACGCCGGAGCCTGACGACACGCCCGCACGCGGTGATCCGAAGCGGCGGCCGACCTTCGTCATCCAGCTGCATCATGCAAGCTCGCGTCACTATGACTTCCGCCTGGAAATGGACGGTGTACTGAAGAGCTGGGCCGTGCCGAAGGGGCCTTCGCTGCGCGTCGGTGAGAAGCGGCTGGCCGTGGAAGTGGAAGATCACCCGTTGTCCTACGCCGGCTTCGAGGGAAACATTCCTGAAGGCCACTATGGTGCTGGCCACGTGGATGTCTTCGATCACGGCACCTGGGCCTGTGAAGGTGATCCACTGCAGGCGCTGGCGGCTGGAAAGATCGACTTCGTGCTGCACGGGCAACGCCTGGCCGGTGGCTGGAAGCTTGTGCGTACGGCAATGAAAGGGCGTCAGGTGCAGTGGCTGCTGATCAAGCGCGGTGACGAGGAAGCGCGCGATGCCGAAGCGGATGACCTGCTGACGGCACCGATGCCGAAACGAGCGCCTGCGGCGAAGAAGCGTTCCGCAGAGAAGGCGACGCGTGCTGCACCTGCCGCACGCACGACCACACGCAAGGCTGATGCGCGCTGGCATGCGCGCGCGCTGAAACTGGACGGTGCACGCGATACGCCCTATCCACGCGCGTTCAAACCGCAGTTGACCGATCATCGCGACAGCGCGCCGGACGGCGCGCGCTGGCTGCACGAGATCAAGTGGGATGGTTATCGTCTGCTGGCCGATCTGCACGATGGTGAGGTGAAGCTCCGCTCCCGCAACGGCCTGGACTGGACGGCGGATTTTCCCGAGGTCGTGCAGGCCGTGCAGGCGCTGCCGCTGCGCGATGCGCGCCTGGATGGCGAGCTGGTGGTGTTGGACAAGGAAGGACGCAGTGACTTTGCGGCATTGCAGCGGGTGATCGACGGTAGTTCGAAACAACCGCTGCGCTACATCGTGTTCGATCTTCCGGGTGTGGCCGGTGCGGATATCAGCCGTTCGTCCTTGCTCGAACGCAAGGCATTGCTGAAGGATCTGATCGGGCCAGCGCCCGGCACCCTGGCCTTCAGCGAGCACGTGATCGACCACGGACCGCAGGTATTCGATGCCAGCGGCGAGGCCGGCTTCGAGGGCATCGTCAGCAAGCAGGTGGATGCTCCCTACGTGAACACCCGCGCGCGCAGCTGGGTCAAAGTGAAGCACGAAGACACCGACGAGTTCGTGATTGTCGGCCACACGGCACCCAAGGGTTCCCGGGTGGGATTTGGTTCGCTGCTTCTGGCCACGCCGGACAAGGCTGGCCTGCGCTATGTGGGCCGCGTTGGCACCGGCTTCGACGACGATAGCCTGCGCGCGCTGCTCAAGGCGCTGCAGCCGTTGGCAGTGAATGCACCCGTGCTGCAGCTGCCAGCGCATGTGCCGTTCCGTGCCGCCAGCGTGCGCTGGGTGAAACCGGTGACGGTGGCGGAGGTGGCATTCCGTGGCTGGGGCAAGGAAGGCCTGCTGCGCCAGGCCAGTTTCAAGCGGCTGCGCAGCGACAAGCAGAAGGAGGATCTGGGTGTGAGCACAGCCGATATCGAAGCCGGAGGCGAGGTCCAGATCACTCATCCAGAGCGGGTGGTGTTTCCAAAGGAGAAGCTGAGCAAGGGCGACGTGGCCGACTACTACCAGCGCATGACGCGTTGGATCCTGCCCGAACTTGCCGGACGTCCGCTGTCACTGCTCCGGTGCCCGGACGGCGTGGGCAAGGCCTGCTTCTTCCAGAAGCACCACGGTCCCGGCCTGGGCGATGCCGTGCACGCGGTTCCGCTGCAACAGAAGAGCGGCCGCGAGGATTATGTCTATATCGACGATGCACGGGGCCTGTTGCAGCTGGTGCAGATGAACACCCTGGAGCTGCATCCGTGGGGCGCGACCGTGATCGATCCAGAGCATCCGGATCGCCTGGTGTTCGATCTCGATCCCGGCGAAGGCGTCAGCTGGGCACAGGTGAAAGCCGGTGCACGCGATGTGCGTGACCGCCTGCAGCAGGTGGGCCTGAAGAGCTTCGTACGCCTGTCCGGTGGCAAGGGCGTGCACGTGGTGGTGCCGCTGCAGCCCAAGGCAGGCTGGGACGAGGCGAAGGCGTTCTGCGAGGCGTTCGCGCAGGCAATGGCGCTGGAGCAGCCTGATCGCTACGTGGCGACGATGAGCAAGGCCAAGCGCAATGGCGTCATCTTCATCGACTGGTTGCGCAATACGCGGGGGGCCACCAGCGTCTGTTCGTGGTCGCTGCGCGCGCGCGATGGTGCGGGCGTGGCGGTGCCGCTGCGCTGGGAAGAGCTGGCCCGGGTGAGCGCGGCTGACGCGTTTCCGATGGCCAAGGCGCTGGCGCGTGCCAAGCGGCTGAAGGGTGACCCATGGCAGGGCATTGAACGGTTGAAGCAGACGCTGCCGTCGCTGAAGCGGTAGTGCCGGCCGCTGGCCGGCAACTGTAGGATGGCCGAGGTTGCCGGCCAGCGGCCGGCACTACCTGGATGCGCTCAGCGCGGATCGCGCGACGCGCGGCGACCGAACCACCAGCCGGCCAACAGCTGCAGCGGCAGTGACGCCAGCAGCGAAATGATGAACCAGAGTGGGAAATCCGCGCCGGCGGTCCACATCGCGTAACCGCATCCGAGTGCGATCAGCGACCAGATCGAGAAGCCATGCGAACGCGGCCAGCATGGCGCGTAGTAGGTGGCGAAGGAAATGCCGGCAACGCCACCGAGCACGCTGAAGGCCAGGTCCCATCCCAGCTGCACGCTGTTGCTGTCCGGTGACAGGCCCAACAATGGGGGCAGCCAGCTGGCGACGCTGCTGACCAGCGCAAGCGACAGCACGCCGCCGATCAGGGCGACGAGGGACAGGAACAGAGTCTTGAGCAGGCCGGGCATGCGCGCATTGTACGGCTGCGCGAAGTGCCTGGGGATGCCGGCCAGCGGCCGGCCCTACCGATGGATAGGCATGGCCGCCGCGTCCGTGGGAGAGGGGAACGGAGCGACGACGGCCATGCACAGGCGGTCAGGCGGCGAAGTCGAGCACCACGCGGCCTTCGATGGTGCCCGCGTGCATGCGCGCGAACACCTCGTTGATGTTTTCCAGGCGGTCGGTGCTGACCGTGGCCGCGACCTTGCCCTCGGCGGCGAACTGCAGCGATTCCTGCAGGTCCAGCCGGGTGCCGACGATCGAGCCACGCACGGTAATGCCGTTGAGCACCATGCCGAAAATGTCCAGCGGGAAATTGCCGGGTGGCAGGCCATTGAGCGAGACGGTGCCGCCACGGCGGACCATGCCCAGTGCCTGCTCGAACGCCTTCGGCGAAACCGCGGTGACCAGCGCACCGTGCGCGCCGCCGATTTCCTTCTTCAGGAAGGCGGCGGGATCGGTGGTGCGCGCGTTGACAGTGATCTGCGCGCCGAGCTGCCGGGCCAACGCCAGCTTGCTGTCGTCCACATCCACCGCAGCCACGTTCAGGCCCATCGCGCGGGCGTACTGCACCGCCATGTGGCCGAGGCCACCAATGCCGGAAATCACCACCCAGTCCCCTGGCTTGGTATCGGTAACCTTCAGGCCCTTGTAGACGGTCACGCCGGCGCACAGCACCGGCGCGATCTCGACGAAGCCCACTTCCTTCGGAAGCAGGCCGACATAGTTGGCATCGGCCAGTGCGTACTCGGCGAAGCCGCCGTTGACCGAGTAGCCGGTATTGCGCTGCGTTTCGCACAGCGTCTCCCAGCCACCCAGGCAGTGCTCGCAATGGCCACACGCCGAGTACAACCAGGGGATGCCGACCCTGTCGCCTTCCTTGACGTGCCCTACCCCGCCTCCCACGGCCACGATGTGCCCCACGCCCTCGTGACCGGGGATGAACGGCGGGTTCGGTTTCACCGGCCAGTCGCCCTCGGCGGCGTGCAGGTCGGTGTGGCAGACGCCACAGGCCTCGATCTTGACCAGTACCTCGCCCGCCCCCGGGCGTGGTACCGAGACTTCCTCGATCACCAGTGGCTTGCCGAACTCGCGCACGACAGCGGCCTTCATGGTCGAATTCATGTTCGGATCTCCGTAGTGCGCTTGCCCACAGAATGACGCCGGCACGAGGCCGGCGCTTTGATCACGATCAAACCTTTGAAGATTCCTGCAGCAGGTTCAGCCGGCCAGTACCGAAGCCTCGCGGGCCAGACGCTCGATCGCATCCCAGTCGCGGGTCTGCAGCAGTGCCGGGGTGGTCAGCCACGAACCGCCCACGCACAGCACGTTGGGCAGGTGCAGGAACTGCGGCGCGGTCTGCGCGCTGATGCCGCCGGTCGGGCAGAAGCGCACATCGGCGAACGGGCCATGCCAGGCGGCCAGCAGTGCGGCGCCACCGGCCTGCACTGCCGGGAAGAACTTGAAGGTGTCCTGGCCGTGCTCCAGGCCCAGGATCAGGTCCGAGGCAGTGGCGGCACCGGGCAGGTACGGCAGGTCGGCATCGCGCGCGGCGGCATACAGCGCCGGCGTGGCACCGGGGGAAACGGCAAAACGCGCACCGGCCTGCTTTGCCGCCTGCATCTGTGCGGCGTTGAGCACGGTGCCGGCGCCGATCACGGCATCGGGCACGGCCTCGACCATGGCCTTGATTGCATCCAGTGCCTGCGGCGTGCGCAGCGTCACTTCGATCACCGGCAGGCCACCGCGGAACAGTGCCTGGGCCACTTCGACCGCTTCATTAACATCTTCGGGGGTGTACACCGGAATCACCGGTGCCAGCTTCAACAGCGCGCGCAGGCGCGGATCAGCGCTGGACATGGTCTTGCTCCTTGCCCGACGGGGCATCGCGGATCGCCGCCGGGTCCGGCAGCGCAGCGGCGCATGATGCCACGTGGCTCACGAGGGTGCTGGTGGTGCCCCGCCCTGCCCCCCGCTCAGGCCGGGTCGGCCTGCAGTGCCTGGATGCGACGCTGGTACCAGTCACCACCGAGCGGATCGAACACCGCGGCCCGCTCCATCGGTGCCTCATACACATGCACCGAGATTGCCAGGGCCGCGTCGCTGGCATTGCGCAGGGTGTGGTACTCATGCGGTGGAATCAGGCTGCCAGCACTGCCGCAGCCCCCGCGCAGCGCGGCATGGCGACGGAAGCGGCAGCGCTCGCCGTTGCGCTCCAGCAGTTCATAGCGGGTGATCTCCAGTTCGCCCAACCACACTCCCTCCACACACCACATGGCATCGTGGTCGTGCAGCGGCGTGCCCTGCCCTGGGCCCCAGCTCATGGCAATCACGCTGTAGCCGTGTTCGCGGCTGTGGTAGAGCGGGCGTCGCGCGTAATGATCACCGACCGGACGATGCACGCACTCGGGAAGTTCGATGCGGCTGTCTGCGATGGCGTCCTGCAGTGCCAACTGCAGATCGGCGGTGATGCGCCCGGCATCACCGGAGGTCATCGCCGCGTCGACGGCGGCGATCAACCGATCGCGGCCACGGAACGCCGGAAACGGAGAAGTCTGCAGGTCCATGCCCCGACTGTAGCGGAGCCTGGTTAAGGGAATGTTGGCGTTCGCGCGCGTCGCGCCCGCATTCATGGTGAACACGCGCGGAAGAACGGTTCAGATGCACATCAAGTAGAGCGATCACAATGGAACCTCGCGGAGCAGAAGCGGTCGAACACGACGCGATCCATCTTCGCTGCGACATTCCGCAACTTCGCGCCCCAACGGCGCAAGGCTAGAATTCTCCGACTTACCTGGTTCTATACATGTCAGTGCGAATTATTAGCGATGCCGCGTTGCCGGCATCGAAGGGCAAGGCTGCCACGATCAACGACATCGCACGACTGTCGGGAGTTTCCAAGAAAACGGTTTCAAGAATCATCAACAACTCGCCGCTGGTGCGCAAAGACACCCGCGACAAGGTCGAGGCGTTGATGCGCGAGGTCGGTTACGTGCCCGACCCCTTGGCGCGCGGACTCGCGTTCCGCCGCTCCTTCCTGATCGGCCTGGTGTATGACGACCCGGGCGCCCAATGCATCGTCGACCTGCAGCAGGGCGCACTGGAAGCGCTGCGCGGCACCGGCTATGAGCTGGTGGTGCACCCCTGCGACAGCCAGTCCGCGGACTGCGCGCAGGGTGTGCGGCGCTTCGTGCAGCAGCAGAAACTGCATGGCGTGATCCTTGGCCCGCGCGCCTCCGAGTCGGTGGCGCTGACTGGAATGCTCGACGAGATCGAATGCCGCTACATCCGCATCAACGCGCATGCCTCTGACGACGAAGCACAGGCGGTGGTCACCCACGATCGCGACGGTGCAGCCGCTGCGGCGGGCTACCTGCTCTCGCTCGGCCACCGCGACATTGCGGTGATTACCGGTCCGGGCGACCGCCGTACCGCACGCGAGCGTACCCATGGTTTCCTCGATCGGCTGGCTCAGGTGGGGCTGACCCTGCCGGGTGAGCGTGTGCTGGAAGCAGGCGATACGTTCGAGTCCGGCGTGCATGCCGCCGAGCGCCTGCTGATGGGCGAAGGACGGCCCAGTGCGATCTTCGCCGGCAACGATGAAATGGCGGCCGGCGTGTACCAGGTGGCGTTGCGTGCGGGCATCGCGGTGCCGCAGCAGTTGTCGATCGTCAGCTACGACGACAGCCCGCTGGCGTCGCGGTTGTGGCCGCCGCTGACCTCGGTGCGCCGCCACGTCTCCGACATCGGCCGCATGGCCGCTGCGATGCTGGTGCAGACCGACGTGCCGGATGCGCCGACTGCGGCCAGTGTGCATCCACAGCTGATGGTGCGCGGTTCCTGCCGGGCGGTGGACGGCTGACTGCCCTGCCCTCGCCTGCACCGCAGCAGCAGTGCAGGCAGGTTGCGCGTGCTTACACGTCGCCGCCGTCGGCCCAGCCTTCGCCGCTGCCCTTCTGGAACACGCGGTCATCGTCCTGCACGTCACCCGCCGGCAGATGCGACTGATCGGCCAGCGCGGCGTAGATCGGGGTGAAGTCCGGTGACGTTGCCTGCATCAGCTGTTCGAAGCTGTCGATGACGAAGTAGGTCTTCTGGAAGGTGTCGATGCGGTACTTCGTGCGCATGATCCGCTGCAGGTCGAAACCGATGCGGTTGGGCGCGGCCGATTCCAGCGAGTACAGCGATTCGCCCTTCGACGACACGATGCCGGCGCCGTAGATGCGCAGGCCTTCGGGCGTATCGATCAGGCCGAACTCCACCGTGTACCAGTACAGGCGGGTCAGGTTCTGCAGCGCGTCCGGACCGATCGCGTGGGCTTTGACGCCGCCACGGCCATACGCCTCCATGTAGTCGGCGAATACCGGATTCATCAGCAGCGGCACATGGCCGAACAGATCGTGGAACAGGTCCGGCTCGGCGATGTAGTCGATCTGTTCCGGGCGACGGATCCACCAGGTCACCGGAAAACGACGGTTGGCCAGGTGGTCGAAGAAATCCAGCTCCGGCAGCAGGCCTTCGACACCGACCAGGGTCCAGCCGGTGGCGGCGCCGAGCACTTCGTTGAGCTGGTCGAAACGCGGAATCATGTGCGCGCTCATGCCCATCTCGTCCTGCGCATCCAGGAATTCCTGGCAGGCGCGGCCGACCAGCAGCTCGCGCTGGCGCTGGTACAGCGTGCTCCAGGTGGCGTGGTCGTCGGCGCTGTAGGTGTCCCACGGCTGCTCGACGAGCGCGGTGGTATACACCGGCACGTAGCCCTTGTCGGTCTGCTGGTGTTCGACGCGGCGGGGCTGGGCGAGGTCCATGGGGCACTCCGGGATGAGATACCCACGATGCTAGGGCAGGGCGCGCGCAACAGGGTTGCAAAAGTTGCGTCGATTGGCCTTGTTGGCGCAATATCCTTGCGTACTCACCATGTTGCGGGGCAACAATGGCCGGAGAAGTCCAGTTCGATCGCACGGATATACGTCTGCTGGCTGAAATCCAGCGGGATGGGCGCGCCACCAACGCCGAGCTGGCAACGCGGGTGAATCTCTCGCCCTCGGCCTGCCTGCGGCGCCTGCAGCGGCTGGAAAGCGAGGGCGTCATCGTCGGCTATGGCGCGCGGCTGGAACCACGGCAGCTGCGCCTGGGCCTGCAGGCCTTCGTGCGCGTGCAGCTGGAAAAGCACGACCAGGCCGCGATCGGGCACTTCGTCGACAGCGTGCAGGCCTGGGATGAAGTGGTGGCCTGCCATGCGCTGACCGGCGACATGGACTACCTGCTGCACGTCTACGTGCGCGACCTGGAGCACTTCTCGCGCTTCCTGCTGGACCGCCTGCTCAATGCCGGTGGCGTGGCCGATGCCAACTCCAGCTTCGTGCTGCGCACGGTGAAGGGCTTCCAGGCACTGCCGCTCTCGCAGCTGGAGCCCTGAGCGACCACCGGGCGAACCCGGTGGCCAGGCATCACGCCGTCAGCATTTGTCCTTGCGGCCCATCAGCTTGCCCAGGCGCGAGGCTTCCTCGCACTTCGCCGCGGCCACCGGCGCCGGTGCCGCCGCGGCGGCGCGTGCGCGCTGCAGCTGCTGGATCTTGGCGCGGATCTGCGGCATCGCCGCCATTGCGGCCTTTTCGCCTTCCAGGATGGCGGTGCCGCGCTGGCTGAAATCGGCAGCGCCGATGTCCAGCACCTTCGGGCGGATGACGATGTCGGCGCGCGCCAGTTCCTGCTCGCCCAGGCGTTGGCCCATGATCGAGATGGACTGGTTGACGATGCCCAGCATATCGTTCGGCGCTTTGCCGCTTGCCTTGCTGGAGATGTCCACGGCGATCACGAAGTCGGCGCCGAGCTGGCGCGCGGCATCCACCGGCACCGGGCTGACCACGCCGCCGTCGATGTAGTTGCGACCGCCGATCTTCACTGGCTCGAACACGCCGGGAATGCTGCTCGACGCGCGCACGGCCTGGCCGACATTGCCGCGCACGAAGATCGCGCGTTCGCCGGTTTCCAGCTGGGTGGCGACCGCGGCGAACGGTTTCTTCAGGCGCTCGGCAGGACGGTTGGCGACCTGCTCGTTGACGTAGTCCTGCAGCTTCTGGCCCTGCACCAGGCCGCCGGAGAACAGGCGCACGTCGCGGATGCTGGCTTCGTCCAGCGCGACCGCCTTGCTCTGCATCTGGAACGCGTCCATGCCGCTGGCATACAGCGCGCCAACGACGCTGCCGGCGCTGGTGCCGGACACCACGGCCGGCTCGAAGCCGTTGGCCTCCAGCATCTTGATCACGCCGATGTGGGCGAAGCCCTTGGCTGCGCCACCGCCGAGGGCGATACCGATCTTCACCGGCTTGGCCTGCGGCACCACGGTCGGCGCCGGCGGCGGCGTGGGGCGGACCGGGTCGCCACCGCAGGCGGCCAGCAGGCCGATCAGGGCGACGGACAGCAGCATGCGGGGGCGGAACAGGCTCATCGGCAGTGCGCTCGTGGCGCCGGATTCAGGAAAGGGCGCCAGCATACCGAAGCCGTGGTGGGCCGGGCAGGGTGGGGAGTCTCGCCCATTCAGGAAAGGGGGCCGGTAGGTCCCGACCTGGTCGGCACGCGCAGATTCCAGTGCCGACCAAGGTCGGCACCCACCGAGATCCTGTGGTCAGAACCGGTTGTCGCCGTCCAGCATCCGGCCCAGGCCGCCCAGCACCGAACCCTCGCCGCGGTTCTGGCCACCGCCCTGCGGTGCGGCCATCCACATGCGGCCGGCCAGGCGCGAGAACGGCAGCGACTGCAGCCAGACCTTTCCGGGACCGGTCAGCGTGGCCAGGAACACGCCTTCGCCACCGAACAGCATGCTCTTGATGCCGGCGACCCGGCGCACATCCATGTCCACGGTCGGGTGGTAGGCCACCACGCAGCCGGTATCCACATCCAGCCGCTCGCCGGCCGCCAGCTCGCGCTCCACCACGCAGCCACCGGCGTGGATGAACACCCAGCCGTCGCCCTCCAGCTTCTGCATGATGAAACCTTCGCCGCCGAACAGGCCGGTCATGATCTTGCGCTGGAACTGCACGCCGATCTGCACACCGCGCGCGCCGGCCAGGAAGCTGTCCTTCTGGCAGATCAGGCGGCCGCCATGCTGGTCCAGCTTCATTGCCAGCACGGTGCCGGGGTAGGGCGCGGCGAAGGCGACCTTGCCCTTGCCGTGGCCGCTCTGGGTGTAGACGGTGGCGAACAGGCTCTCGCCGGTCAGCACGCGCTTGCCGGCGGCCATCACCTTGCCCATCAAACCGCCGCCCTGGTCGCCGGTGGCGGCACCGAACACCGTGTCCATCTGCACCGATGCGTCCTTGAACATCAGTGCGCCGGCTTCGGCAATGGCGCTCTCGCCGGGATCAAGCTCGATTTCGACGAACTGCATTTCATGGCCGACGATGCGGAATTCGATGTCGTCGGCACGGCCGCTGGCGGCGGCGGGGACTGGCGGTGGGGTGTTGGGCATGCCCGGGGCCGCGGACTGCAGCTCGGCCACATCGGCAATAGGGGTCCATCCGCTCATGCCCTGGCACCAGGCCAGAGCGCGCGGGTTGGCCTGCGCATATCGGCGCGCGGCCTCGTCATCAAGCGGGCCGATACGCTCGGCCTGGGCGGAGGCATGGAAGTACCACTGGGTCATCGCGGTGGCTCCGCAGGGTTGGAAAACCCCGAGTCTAGCGAGCGACCCGGCCGCCGGGCGACGCGGCCATGAACGGCCGGCATTTGCGGGGCAGGTGCTGTATTGCAACAATTATCTGGTAGCGCCGTTTTACCACCCCTCCAAACACAGCCTACCGCCATGTCTCCGACCCGCACTTCCCGTGGCCGCCTTCCGGTCGCGCGCCCCCTCGTTGCTGCTCTTTCCGCCCTGCTGCCGCTGGTAGCAGCCGCCCAGGAAACCCCCGCCGCCAAGGATCCGGTTGCCCTCGATGCCCTGCAGGTGACCGCGCAGCGCCGTGTCGAGAACGCCAAGGACGTGCCGGTTGCGATCAGCGCGATCCAGGGCGAGAAGCTCGATGTGCTGGGTTCGGCGGGTGATGACATCCGCTTCCTGGCCGCACGCGTGCCCAGCCTCAACATCGAGTCCTCCTACGGCCGTGCCTTCCCGCGCTTCTACATCCGCGGCCTCGGCAACACCGACTTCGACCTCAACGCGTCGCAGCCGGTGTCGCTGGTGTACGACGACGTGGTGCAGGAAAGCCCGCTGCTGAAGGGCTTCCCGCTGTTCGACCTGGCCAACGTGGAAGTGCTGCGCGGCCCGCAGGGCACGCTGTTCGGCCGCAACACCCCGGCCGGCGTGGTCAAGTTCGATTCGGCGCGCCCGTCGCAGGATGCCGACGGCTACGTGCGCGTGGGCTATGGCAGCTACAACAGCTGGAATGTGCAGGGTGCCTACGGCGGCCCGCTGACCGATCGCTGGTCGGCGCGCGTGTCGGCCATCTACCAGCGCCGTGACGACTGGGTCGACAACACCCGTGCCGGTGCGCCCAACAGCGGTTTCGAAGGCTATGACGAAGCTGCCGGCCGCGTGCAGTTCCTGTACGAAGGCGACGACTTCGAAGCACTGTTCAACCTGCACAAGCGCAAGCTCAACGGCACCGCTCGCCTGTTCCGCGCCAACATCATCGAAAAGGGTGGCAATTCACTGGTCGAGAACTTCGACCGCGACAAGGTCGCCAACGACGGCGTCAACTTCTCCGACCTGAAGACCTGGGGCGGCAGCGCACGCCTGCAGTGGAACCTCGGCTCGGTGACCCTGCATTCGATCACCGGCTACGAGACCGCCGAATCGCTCAACCGCGGTGATATCGACGGTGGCTACGGCGCTGCGTTCCTGGGCGCGGGCAACTCCGGCCCGGGCCTCATCCCGTTCTCGTCCGAGTCGGCCGACGGCCTGCCGCACCACCGCCAGTGGACCCAGGAATTCCGCGTCGAATCCAACGAGTGGGGTCGCTTCGACTGGCAGGCCGGTGTCTTCTACTTCGATGAAGACGTGACCATCAACAACTTCAACTACGACTCGCTGACCCCGGGCAACCCGCAGACCGGCCACGTGGTGCAGAACCAGCGCAACAAGGCGTGGGCGGTGTTCGCCTCGGGTGACTTCGATGTCACCGACCGCTTCAAGCTGCGTGCCGGCGTGCGCTATACGCAGGACAAGAAGGACTTCAGCGCCAGCGTGCTGCAGGCCGTGCCGTTCGGTACCCCGGTCAGTGGCCCGTATCTGGCCAACACCGACGTCAACGACGTCAGCTGGGATGTCAGCGGCGTGTACAAGCTGACCGACAACGTGAATGCCTACGCCCGCGTGGCCAAGGGCTTCCGTGCGCCGTCGATCCAGGGCCGCCTGGCCTTCGCGCCGGGCCTGTCTCAGGCCGATTCGGAGAAGGTGATCTCGTACGAAGCCGGCATCAAGGCCGACCTGTTCGAGCGTCGCGCGCGCCTGGGCTTGAGCGTGTTCCGCTACAACGTCGATGGCCAGCAGCTGATCGCGGTGGGCGGCACCAACAACACCGCCACCCTGCTCAACGCCGACAAGACCATCGGCCAGGGCGTGGAGCTGGACCTGGAAGCCTACCTGGCTGACAACGTCCTGTTGACCTTCGGCAGCAGCTACAACGACACCGAGATCAAGGACAAGGATCTGGCGGTGGCGATCTGCGGCGGTGGCTGCACCATCAACGATCCGACCACCGTCATCAACGGTGGCACCTATGCGCTGGTCAACGGCAACCCGCTGCCGCAGGCGCCGAAGTGGATCCACAACGCGACCCTGCGCGTCGGCTTCCCGCTCAGCGATGGCAGCGAGCTGTATGCCTACACCGACTGGGCCTACCGCAGCGCGGTGAACTTCTTCATCTACGAGTCGCCGGAATTCCGCGGCCGTAGTTCGCTGGAAGGTGGCCTGCGCCTGGGTTACAACTGGGATTACGGCCAGTACGACGTGGCGGTGTTCGGCCGCAACCTGACCAACCAGACCCGCGTGGTCGGCGCGATCGACTTCAACAACCTGACCGGCTTCCTCAACGAGCCGCGTACCTGGGGCGTGGAGTTCACCGCGAAGTTCTGATGCGGTCGATCGTGATGCAATGAAGAAGGGCCGGCGCAATGCCGGCCCTTCTGCTGTATGGGGTCAGAGCCCTTTCCTGCGGAAAGGGATCCGACCCCGGATCGCCGCTTACAGCGCGCTCTGCGGGCGCACCTTCAGCACCGCATTCTCGGTAGCGCAGTCGCGGCTGGAGTGCAGGCCGGCCTTGCGCGCGGCAGCGATCTCCTTGCGTGCGGCCAGCAGATCCTTGTTGAACGCGGCGTTGTCGTGCAGGCGGGCCACGGCGGCGGCGCCCATGAAACGGCCTTCGAGGATGTCGCTCTGCCAGTGCACGTTGCACACCAGGCGGCTCTCGCCGTAGTTGCGGCCACGCGCCTGGATGGCATCGGCGCGGTCCGGTGCGATCTCCGACAGGATCAGTGCCCAGGCCCAGCCGATCGAGGTGTGGCCGGACGGGTAGGAGCCGTTCTTGCGCAGGCCTTCCTCGTCCTTCGGCGAGCAGGTCGGCTCACCGTTGACCATGAACGGGCGGGGGCGCTGGTAGTGGTTCTTGGCCGCCTTGGTGGCGGCGCTGGCGTCGATCCGGCTGCGCTCGAGCAGGCGGTACAGCGCCGGGGTCTTCACTGCATCGACGTCGATGTCGGCGGCGCAGGAGAAGTGGTTGGCGCCTTCGGGGAAGCCGAGTTCGGCATCGACGCCGGCCTGGGCGAAGCGCGGGCTGCCACGCAGCGCGCGGGCTTCACGGCTGACCTGTTCGTCCAGCGCGAGGGCGGCCGAACCGGCCACCGGCGGGGCCGGCACCAGGTCGAGGCTGGCCGGAACCGCACTCTTGTCCAGATAGCCCACCGCCTTGGTGGTGATGTTGGCTTCGACGGCGGTCGGCTTGGCGGCGGTGGCGGCACAACCAGCCAGGGCCACGGCAACGGCGAGGCCGAGCAGGGGGCGGGCGGGGTGGGAAATCAGCGACATGGACGGGCTCCGGAGGAAAAACATCGCTTCATGATCGCAGCCCGTATGCGACACCGCAGTGGCCATCGGTCATACGGCCAGACCCGGCATGGTCATCGCAGCAGTATGAAAAACGTCATCGAGTGTCGTCAGTCTCCTGAATCCGGGCGGAGCGCACGGACTTTCACGCGGCCGCGCCGTGAGCATCGGCACAACGGTGATCGAGACGCCGTCCAGTTCCAGCCGGGTCGGGGGGATCCGCTGACAGAGGGAGAGAAGCGATGCGCAGCACCGCAACAGGAAGTACCGTCCTGGCCCTGCTCCTCGGGCTGGCAACCGCCCAAGCGCAAGCCGCCGACGTGGTCGGCGTGGCCTTCGTGCATGGCACCGGCGCGCAGACCAATGCCACCCAGGACTACTGGCAGCCGGCGATCATCGACACCGTGCGCCAGGGCCTGCCGAACAGCAGCAACTATGTGGTCATCAACTGCGACTTCACCCAGTACATGTGGAAGCCGGAAGCCGCCGGCTGCCTGGCCAACCAGCTGACCGGCTTCATCGACAGCCGCGGCATCACCCAGCTGGTGGTGATCACCCACTCCAATGGCGGCAACGTGATGCGCTGGATCCTGTCCAATCCGACCTACGACAGCCGCTATCCGAAGATCATCCGCACGGTGCGCAAGGTCAACGCGCTGGCGCCGTCTTCTGCCGGCACACCGCTGGCCGATGCGGTGCTCAACGGCAATACCTTCGAAACCTCGCTGGGCTGGTTGCTGGGTTACAAGAACGACGCGGTGCGCCAGCAACAGGTGGCAAGCATGGCCACCTACAACGCGCAGAACCTCTACGGCACCGCCGGTCGCCCTGCGTTGCCCAAGCCGTTCCGTGCGGTGGTCGGCAGCGACGTGGAGTCGGCCGTGTGGGACAGCAACAGTTACTGCGGTGGCTATGCCGCCAACGTCGGCCTGGAATTCACCCAGAACTGGTTGTCGTCCTGCTCCGATGGCTTCCTGGAGTGCAGCAGCCAGAAGGCTGCCGGCACCACCTGGTTCACCGACAAGGCGCGTACCCAGGGTGCAGAACCGCTCAGCCATAACCAGAGCCGCCGCGAGTGCTTCGGCCTCGGCACCCTTCTGCGCAACGACCTGACCCAGTGAGGGAAACGACCATGACGATCCATTCCACCTTGCTGGCCAGCGCCGTGCTGGCAGTGCTGTCCCTGTCCACAGCGCAGGCCGCACAGCCGCTGCAGGCCGTCCGCGCAGGCGATCAGGTGCCCGCCGCCCTGGTGGCCGCGCCGCTGCCCACCGATGAAAGCGAACACGCGCTGCTGGCTTTTGCCTGGGCCTTGGACCCGGCGCAACCGCTGCAGCCGACCACGCCGTATGCCTCGGTCAGTCGCAGCTACTGGCAGCAGGTCGATGGCACGCAGTTGCAACGCGGCCTGGACCTGCCGCTGACGGCGCCGGATGCGGTGATCCAGCTGAGCCCGGCCGACGGTGCCCGCGCACTGCCGGCCAACTCCCTGCAGGTGCGCGACCCGGCCGGACGCAGCAGCGTGGCGCGCAGTGTCGATGCGCGCGCGCTGCAGGATGCCGGCATGCCGGTGAGCGATGGCAGCAGCATGCTGCGTACCGGCGCGACCAGTGCAGTCGGTGCGTATACGCTGCAGAGCGCGCAGGCGCAGGGTCGCTATGTGGTGCAGGTACTGGAACCGAACAGCCCGCTGCGGCTGGAGGTGCAGGCCAACCAGGCGCAGGTGCTGGCCGGCGGCAGCGTGCAGCTGCAGGCACGCCTGCTGGAAGACGGTACCTCCGCCGCAGCGTTGGCGGCGCGTCGCGGCAGCCTGGGCGGTGAAGCGTTGCTGGTCGCACCGGATGGCCGCAGCTGGCCGCAACGGCTGCTGCGCACCACCAATGGTGCGCTGCGCGCGCAGGTAAGGATCCCGGCCGATGTCGGAACCGTTCAGGGGCTGTGGGAACTGCAGGTGTTCGCGCAGGCCGACGGTGTGCTGCGCGATGGCAAGGTCGCCTTCGCGGTGGCACGGCCGACTGCCCGCTTCAGTGGACAGGCCGCACCGGACCCGGACACCCGCCAGGTGGCACTGCCCCTGCAGGTGGCTGCGGCCGGTCGCTACGAAGCGCGCGGCACGCTGTACGCCACTGCCCGCGATGGCCAATTGAAGCCGGTTGCACAGGCGCACGCGGCGGCGTGGTTCGATGGCCCGGGCGCAGGCCAGCTGGTGCTGCCGTTCGACCAGGCTGCGTTGCCGGCTGGCTTCGGCGCACCGTACGAGCTGCGCGACCTGCAACTGCAGGACCAGAGCCGGATGGCACCGATTGAATCGCGCGCACTGGCGTTGCGGTTCTGAGGTTGCGTGCAGCGGGCCGGGTTCCGGCCCGCTGCAATGCTCCTTGTAGAGCCGAGCCATGCTCGGCTGCTTCTGCTCGCGGCGAACGGCAGTCGAGCATGGCTGGACGCTACAGACGGCTACGGAAAGCGATGCGTCTGTCTACCCCGCGTAGGCGGTCAGCCGGCCTTCCTGCTCGACCACCGTGATCGCGCCGCCGAAGACCGCCGACAGCGGCTCGTTGCGCAGCAGCTCTGCGCGGGTGCCGTCGGCCAGTACGCGGCCGTCGCGCAGCAGCACCACCCGCTCGATCTCGGGAATGATCTCTTCGATGTGGTGGGTCACCAGCACCAGGGTGATGCCCTGCTGGGCCAGCACTCGCATGGTCGCCACCAGCTGCTCGCGGGCGACCAGGTCCAGGCCGGTGGAGGGCTCGTCCAGCAGCAGCGCCTGTGGCCGGTTGACCAGCGCCCGTGCGATCAGCACGCGGCGGGTTTCGCCGGCGGACAGCTCGGCATACGCGCGCCCGCGCAGGGACAGGGCGCCGGTCATCGCCAGTGTCTCGCCAACTCGTTCTTGCATGTCGGCGGTCACTTCGCGGAAGGCCGGCACCACGTAGCTGGCGAAGAAGCCGGACAGCACCGCCTGCTCCACCGTCAGCCCGGGCATGTCGGCCAGGTTGCTGCTGAGGTCGCCAGTGACGATGCCCAGCTGTGAGCGCAGCCGGTCGACCTGCCAGCGGTTCTGCCCCAGCACCTTCACCGCCACCGTGCCGTCGGCCTGCGCCAGCGGGTACAGCTCGCGGGTGATCAGCTTGATGAAGGTCGACTTGCCGCAGCCGTTGGGGCCGAGCAGGGCGGTGTGCTGGCCCTGCGCGATGCGCAGGCTGAGTCCGTGCAGCACCTTCACCTGGCCGCGCACCACGGTGGCGCGGTCCAGTTCGATCAACGGCGGCAGTTCCCCGGCGGACGGGGCAACGGAAACGGCGCAGGCGCGCGGATCAAGGCTCGACAACTCAGGTCCCCAACTGTGAACGGTGCCTCGGATGGCGATGCGAAGCACCGCCGCGGGGATGCAGTTTGCAACGCAAGCGCCCATGATGTCTGCCATCCCCGCGTCGATCCGGAGAGCCGTCATGCCTGATGTCCTGATGTCCCTGTTGACCGGTGGTGTGCTCGGCCTGGGCTGGTGGGCCATGCTGGTCGTGCTGCTGGTCTTCACCCAGATCACCATCTTCTCGGTGACCCTGTACCTGCATCGCAGCCAGGCGCACCGGGGCGTGGACTTCCATCCGGTGGTGGCGCACTTCTTCCGCTTCTGGACCTGGCTGACCACCTCGATGATCACCAAGGAGTGGGTGGCGATCCATCGCAAGCACCACGCCAAGGTGGAGACCGAGGACGACCCGCACAGCCCGGTCACCCGCGGCATCGGCAAGGTGTTCTGGCACGGCGTGGAGCTGTACCGGGAAGCGCGCGGCCAGCGCGCGGACATCGAGCAGTACGGCCGCGGCACTCCGGATGATGCGATCGAGCGCCGCCTGTATACCCCGCATGCCACGCTGGGGCCGGTGCTGCTGTTCGCGATCAATACCGTGTTGTTCGGCCTGCCCGGCGTGGCCCTGTGGGCGATCCAGATGGCGTGGATCCCGTTCTGGGCGGCCGGCGTGGTCAACGGCCTGGGCCACTGGTGGGGCTACCGCAACTACGAATCGGCCGATACCTCCACCAACCTTACGCCGTGGGGCGTCTGGATTGGTGGCGAGGAGCTGCACAACAATCACCATGCCTTCCCCAGCTCGGCGCGCTTCGCGATGCGGCGCTGGGAATTCGACATCGGCTGGGGCGCGATCCGCGTGCTGCAGGCGCTGCGCCTTGCCAAGGTGCTGCGGGTGGCGCCGGCCATGGACGTGCGCCCGAACATCGCCGTGCCCGATGCCGAAACACTGAAGGCGCTGCTGTCGCACCGCTTCCAGGCGATGACCGACTACCAGCGCAACGTGTTCATGCCGGCCCTGCGCGAGGAGGCCGCACAGGCCGGGGCCAAGCTGCGCCGCCTGCTGCCGCGCCGGCTGCGCCGTGGCCTGGTCAACGATGGCCGCTGGCTGAAGCCGGATGGTCGCGCCCAGCTCAGCGAATGGGTGTCGCAACGGCCGCGGATCCGCACCCTGGTTGAATACCGCGGGCGCCTGGCCGCATTGCTGGAAGCCCGCGGCCACGATGCGGCCGAGCGCCTGCACCAGCTGCAGGCCTGGTGCCGCGAGGCCGAGGAAAGTGGCATTGCCGCGCTCCAGGCCTACGCCGCGCGCTTGAAGGGCTACAGCCTGGTGGGCGCGTGAGGGCAGGGTACGGGGTTCTGCTTGCGGTGCTGCTGCCGGGCGTGGCGCTGGCCCAGGTCACCGACACCACCAGCTATCTCCAGCGGATGGACAGCGATGGCGACGGCCGGGTGAGTGAATCCGAGTACGTGCAGTGGATGCTGTATGCCTTCGACCGCATGGACCGCAATGGCGATGGCGTGCTGAGCGCCGATGAGCTGCCAGGCGGCAAGGGCCGGGCGATCAGCCGCGAGCAGCAGCGGCAGGTGATCGTGCAGCGCTTCCACAAGCAGGATGCCAACGGTGATGGATTCCTGGATGCGCGAGAGCTGGCGGCACCGCCGCGTTGAGCACGCCTGGCAGCGCCGGGCCATGCCCGGCGAGCGCGCCGCGCGGACGGGACACCCCGCCGGGCATGGCCCGGCGCTACCGGTCGGTGACGGATAGCATGAGGGGCGGGCGTAGAATCGCCCCATGCCTGAACTGCCCGAAGTAGAAACCACCCGCCGCGGCCTGGCGCCGCACCTGCAGGGCCGCCGCGTGCACGGCGTGATCCTTCGCCGCGCCGACCTGCGCTGGCCGATTCCGCCGGAAGTAGCCGAGCTGCTGCCAGGGCAGCGCATCGAGGACATCCGTCGGCGCGCCAAGTACCTGCTGCTGGATACCGCCATCGGCAGCGCGGTGCTGCACCTGGGCATGTCCGGCAGCCTGCGCGTGCTGCCTGGCGATACCCCGCTGCGTGCCCACGACCACGTCGACATCAGCCTGGACAACGGTCGCCTGCTGCGCTTCAACGACCCGCGCCGCTTCGGCAGCCTGCTCTGGCAACCCGCCGGCGAGGTCCACCCGCTGCTGCAGGGGCTGGGTCCGGAGCCGCTGGATGATGCCTTTGACGGCAGCTATCTGTTTGCCCGCAGCCGTGGACGCAGCGCGCCGGTGAAGACCTTCCTGATGGACCAGGCGGTGGTAGTGGGGGTGGGCAACATCTACGCCGCCGAGAGCCTGTTCAAGGCCGGCATCAGCCCGCTGCGCGAGGCCGGGAAGATCTCGCGCGAGCGCTACCAACGGCTGGCCGACGCGGTGAAGGAGATCCTGGGCTACGCCATTACCCGTGGCGGCACCACGCTGCGTGATTTCATCAGTCCCGATGGTGCGCCGGGCTACTTCGAGCAGGAACTGCTGGTGTACGGCCGCGACGGCCTGCCCTGCCCGAACTGTGGCCGCACGCTGAAGCACGCCACCATTGGCCAGCGCGCCAGCGTCTGGTGCAGCCACTGCCAGCGCTGAGGCGCGCGGCCAGCGGCAGCTGAACGGGCAGGGCGCGTCTCCGCTGCCCGTTAACGTTTGTCTGCCTATGATGGCCGACCTTCCCTCTGTGCCCGACGCGCCTGCATGCAACGACGCGACTTCATCCGCAATGCCTCCCTCGCCCTGGCTGCATTCGGCCTGCCGTCCCTGCCCGCGTGTGCGGCCAGCAAGAGCGGCCAGATGGGCCTGCGCCGCCTCGGCCAGCCGCAGCCGTTCGACTTCGCCACCCTGAAGGGCCAGGCGCGCGCGCTGGCACAGGCGCCCTACAAGAGCCACAAGCGGGTGTTGCCGGGCCGCCTGGAAGGCCTGGACTGGGACCAGTACCAGTCGATCGGCTACCGCCAGGACCACGCACTGTGGGCCGACCAGCCGGGCAAGTTCCAGGCCAAGTTCTTCCATCTGGGCCTGTATTTCCATTCGCCGGTGCGCATGTTCGACGTGGTCGACGGCAAGGCGCAGGAACTGGCCTATGACGGCGCAGCGTTCAACTACGGCAAGAGCGGCATCAAGGACGGCGAGCTGCCGGCCGACCTTGGCTTCGCCGGTTTCCGGCTGAACACCCGCAAGGACACCGACCGCGATTTTGCCGCCTTCCTCGGCGCCAGCTACTTCCGTGCGGTCGGCAAGGAAGGCCAGTACGGCCAGTCCGCGCGCGGCCTTGCGATCGACACCGGTATGGGCAAGCCGGAGGAATTTCCGGACTTCATCGCCTATTACCTGGAACAGCCGTCGGCTGATTCGGAGACGATCGTGGTCTACGGCCTGCTGGATTCGCCCAGCGTGGCCGGCGCCTATCGCTTCGCGATCACCAATGGCGACGTGCTGCTGATGGATATCGACAGCGCGCTGTACCCGCGCAAGGCGATCGAGCGGCTGGGCATCGCGCCGTGCACCAGCATGTACCAGGTGGGCGAGAACGATCGCCGCATGGCATGGGACTGGCGCCCGGAGATCCACGACACCGACGGCCTGTCACTGTGGACCGGCGCCGGTGAGTGGATCTGGCGGCCGCTGTTGAACCCGCGCAACCTGCGCTTCAACATGTTCGTGGACCGCAACCCGCGTGGTTTCGGCCTGCTGCAGCGCGACCGCAACTTCGACCACTACCAGGACGACGGCGTGTTCTACGAGAAGCGCCCCTGCCTGTGGGTGGAGCCGAAGGGCGAATGGGGCGAAGGCTCGGTGCAGCTGGTGGAGATTCCCACCGTGGACGAGACCTTCGACAACATCGTGGCGTTCTGGAACCCGAAGGAAAAGCCGCAGCCGGGCCAGGAACTGCTGGTCGGGTATCGCCTGTACTGGGGTGCCGAGCCGCCCGCACGGCCGCCGCTGGCGCACTGCGTGGCCAGCCGCACCGGCCTGGGTGGCGTGGTCGGCAAGAAGCGCGAGTACTTCAGCTGGCGCTTCGCGGTGGACTTCGAGGGCGGCGAACTGGCCCGGCTGATCGACAAGGGCGAGGTCGAGGCAGTGGTGGAAGCCAGCCGCGGCCGGGTCGAGATCGTGTCGGCGCGACCGCTGCGCGAGATCAACGGTTACCGCGCGATGTTCGACCTGGTCCCGCCGGAAGGCAGCACCGAGCAGATCGACATCCGCCTGTTCCTGCGCAGTGGTGGCAAGACGCTGACCGAGACCTGGCTGTACCAGTACACCCCGCCGCCGGCGGGTGCGCCGGAGCGCACGCTGTACTAAGAGGGGTGGTGGGTTGCAGGGCTTGCAGCCCTGCACCTGCTTACAAGCCAGATCAACGTCAAAAGCAGGCATTCATGCCGCGACCAAGCCCCCATGGACGGGTTTACGGCGTCCCCGCAAACCCACAGTGCCCCGCCATCCCACGGATAGCCCGCTTTTGCCGTTGCTCTGGCTCCGGCCTCGGCAGGTGCAGGGCGCAGCCCTGCCGAACACCCTTTACAGCGGCAGCGGCGCCTGCGCCGGATCGATCCGGCCTTCGCCGCGTGTGATCTTCTTGAACTCCGCGCGGCTGACCGACACGTAGCGGTCGTTGCCGCCGATCTCCACCTGCGGGCCGTCCTGCACGGCGTGGCCATGCTCGTCCACGCGCACCGTCATCGTCGCCTTCTTGCCGCTGTGGCAGATGGTCTTGATCTCCTGCATTTCGTCGGCCCAGGCCAGCAGGTACTGGCTGCCTTCGAACAGCTCGCCCCGGAAGTCGGTGCGCAGGCCGTAGCACAGCACCGGAATGCGCAGCTGGTCGACGACCTCGCTGAGCTGCCAGACCTGGGCGCGGCTGAGGAACTGCGCTTCGTCCACCAGCACGCAGCCCATCGGCCCGTTCGTCGCCAGGTCCTGCTCGACCCAGCGCTGCAGGTCGGTGTCACGGTCGAAGGCCATGCCGTCCGCACGCAGGCCGATGCGCGAGGCAACCACGCCGGCGCCGGCACGATCGTCCAGGCG
Organism: Stenotrophomonas sp. GW821-FHT09E08; assembly: GCF_059416125.1. Lineage (NCBI taxonomy): Bacteria > Pseudomonadati > Pseudomonadota > Gammaproteobacteria > Lysobacterales > Lysobacteraceae > Stenotrophomonas > Stenotrophomonas sp. GW821-FHT09E08. Next base: position 132,007 of record NZ_JBWKOO010000007.1, on the reverse strand, counting down.
CGGGGTCAGGATCGCCACCCGCATGCCGCGCTCGCGGTAGTTGTGTGCGCTCTGCAGCAGGGTGGTGGTCTTGCCGGCGTTCATCGCCGAATAGTAGAAATAGAGCTTGGCCATCGGCCAATTCTAGTCGCCACCCGGCTCCTCGTCGCGCACCTGCCGCAGGGTGCCGATCTCGACGCTGGGTGTCGGCGGAGCGTTCTGCCAGATCTGGTCCTGCAGGCACCAGTAGCTGTCCGGTTCCCAGAAGGCGTCACGGTAGTAATCATCGCCGGTAATCATCCGGTTGGCTTCCGGGCCTTCGCCCAGCTCCATGCGCAGACCGGGGTTGACGAAGCCGGTACGGCTGCCGGTCATGCTGTTGCGCGCGACCCGGAGAACGGTCTCCATGCGTGGCTTGGCCACGTCATCGCCGTACTGCGCGTACAACGCCGGGCCTTCGGCAAGCACCCGCTGGCGCTGTGCAGGATCCAACCGTTGCCAGTACCGCTCGCGCTCGACCAGCAGGTCGCGGTAGCCGCGTTCGGAGGCCAGGTCCATCCAGATGTAGGCCAGTACCAGGTCGGTCTCGGTGCCGACACCTTCCTGGTACATGCGCGCGACCATCGATTGCGAGAACTTGTCGGCGTACAGGCTCGCGCGCTGGAAGCGCATCAAGGCCTGTGCCGGCTTGCCGCGCCGCCAGGACAGCTGGCCCAGGTCGCGCCAGTAGAGGTCAGGGTGGGCCTGCAGGAAGCCTTCGGTCAGCAGGGCCGACGGGATCGACGCCGTAGGGTCGGGAGCGCAGGGGCTGGCGGTGGCGCAGAAGGGCGCCAGCAGCATCAGCGCGACGGCGCCGATTGCACGTGGGATGAGGGTCATCGTCCGGACCGGGCCAGCTCCTCGTCCTGCCACTGCCGGTAGGCCACTGGATCCCAGTAGCGCGCCAGTTGATGCTTCTCCGGCTGCAGCACGCGTGCCCCGGCATCGCCGCGGCCCTGGCTGCGCATGGCACCGCTCCAGCCGGCGCGGCTGCCGGTTTGTTGCATGCTGCCGGCCCGCAGTTCGCGCTCCAGCCTCGGGCTGGCTGCCGGGTCGCCGAACTCGGTGTACAGCGTGCGACCCTCGCGCACGGCGCGCTCGCGTTCCTCGGGCGTCAACGCCTGCCAGTAGCGCTCGCGCTGCACCACCAGCCATTCGGTGCCGCGCTCGGCGGCCAGGTCCATCCAGGCATAGCCCAGCGCGCGGTCGGCGGGACCCCCCTGGCCGTTCCACAGCATGTCCGCCAGCGCCGCCTGGGAGAGCTTGTCGCCATAGCGCGCGGCATTGCGGAACTGGGTGCGGGCTTCTTCGTCGCGGCCGCGTTCACGGGCATCCATGCCGAGCCCGCGGAAGCGCAGGTCCGGGTGGTAGGTCAGGAATTCGTGCGACTGCAGCACGATCGCTTCATAGGCATCGGCGCGCGGCGCCTGCGCCGACCCGAGGGAGGGTACCGCCAGCAGGCCCAGCAGGGCGGCCGCGAACGGTCGGATGATGACAATCGATGACATGGACCACGCTCCTGTGTTCCGAAGCCGATTCAATACCTTACGGCGCGCTGCGGTGCAAGTCAGGTCGGCCCGTCGCCGCCCCGCTACAATCCCCATCCAATGCACGGTCTCAATCCCCCCCAAGCCGCCGCCGTCCTGCACATCGAAGGTCCGTTGCTGGTGCTCGCCGGCGCGGGCAGCGGCAAGACGCGCGTGATCGTGGAAAAGATCGCCCACCTGATCGGCTGCGGCCGTTATCCCGCCCGGCGCATCGCGGCGATCACCTTCACCAACAAGTCGGCCAAGGAAATGCGCGAGCGCGTGGCCAAGCGACTGCGCGAGCAGGACGCCGACGAGGTGACCATCTGCACCTTCCACGCACTGGGGTTGAAGTTCCTGCAGATCGAGCACGCGGCGGTGGGCCTCAAGCGCGGCTTCTCGATCTTCGATGCCGACGATGCCGCCGCGCAGATCAAGGACCTGATGTACGGGGCCAAGCCCGATGACATCGAGGACATGAAGAACCTGGTGTCGCGCGCGAAGAATGCCGGCCTGTCGCCCGAACAGGCGATGGCGGCCGCTCGCAGCAACCGCGAGAAGGAAGCGGCCAGCGTCTACGAGCGCTACCAGCTGCGCCTGACTGCATTCAATGCGGTCGACTTCGACGACCTGATCCGTCTGCCGGTACAGGTGCTGGAAGAGAACCCGGACATCGCCGTGGCCTGGCGCGAGCGTATCGGTTACCTGCTGGTGGACGAATGCCAGGACACCAACGATGCGCAGTACCGACTGCTCAAGCAGCTGGCCGGCGACAAGGGCAATTTCACCTGCGTGGGTGATGACGACCAGTCGATCTACGCCTGGCGCGGTGCCAACCCGGAAAACCTGCAGCAGATGGGGCGCGATTACCCTGCGCTGGAAATCATCAAGCTGGAACAGAACTACCGCTGTTCCAACCGCGTGCTGCGCGCGGCCAACGCGCTGATCGCCAACAACCCGCATGAGCACCTGAAGAAGCTGTGGAGCGACCAGGCTGATGGCGAGCGCATCCGCGTATGGGAATGCCGCAACAGCGAACACGAAGCGGAAAAGGTCGCCGCCGAGATCGCCTTCGTGGCGCAGTCGCGCAAGGTGCCGTGGAGCGATTTCTGCATCCTGTTCCGCGGCAACTTCCAGTCGCGTCCGCTGGAAAAGGCCATGCAGCTGCTGCGCATTCCGTACCACCTGACCGGTGGCACCATGTTCCTGGAACGCCAGGAAGTGAAGGACACGCTGGCCTGGCTGCGGTTGCTGGTGAACCCGGACGACGACACCGCGTTCATGCGTGCGGTGCAGTCGCCCAAGCGCGATGTGGGCGCCGGCACGCTGGCCAAGCTGGCCGAATTGGCGCAGGAAAAGGACATGCCGATGGCCCAGGCCGCAGAAGCGATCGGTGCCCTGCAGCAGCTGCCGCCGCGCGCGGCCAACAGCCTGGCGCGCTTCACCGACATCCTGCGTGACCTGCGTGCGCAGACCCGCCAGATCAGCTCCGGCGACATGATCCGCAAGGTGGCCAAGGAGTCAGGCCTGCTCAGCGAGCTGCGCCAGCAGGCCAAGGAAGAGGCCAGCTACCAGCGCCGTGCCAACAACATCGAGGAACTGGCGCAGTGGTTCGAGGGCGGCCCGCGCGGCGCCACTGCCGCCGACCTTGCCGGCCAGCTGGCACTGCTGTCGCGCAGTGACAAGGACGAGGGCGGCAACCAGGTGCGGATGATGACCATGCACGCCTCCAAGGGCCTGGAGTTCCCGTATGTGTTCATCGTCGGTTGCGAGGACGGCGTGCTGCCGCACCAGGTGAGCCTGGACGAGGGCAACCTGCAGGAAGAACGTCGCCTGCTGTACGTGGGCATCACCCGCGCCAAGATCCAGCTGTGGATGAGTTACAGCAAGCTGACCCGCAAGTTCGGTGAACACGTGCGGCTGAAGCCGAGCCGGTTCTTCGAGGAAATTCCGGCCGAGGAGATCCAGCGCGATGGCGCTGATCCGGTGGCGGATGCGGCGCGCAAGAAGGAGCGGGCGAGTGCCGGGTTGGCGGCGATCGAGGCGCTGTTCGATTGACCGGCGAACGGCACAGCCCCTCGTGGTTGGCGCCGTTCGCAGTGCATTCGTGGTGGGCCGGGCAGGTGGGCTGGTCGGGACACGCCGTAAACCCGTCCATGGGGGCTCGGCCGCGGCATCCATGCCGCGGACGGTCCCGCCCAGCCCACCCGCCCGGCCTCTGACAGTTTCCGTGCGTGCCAGCCACGGAAAAGAAAAAAGAAAATCAAATTCAACAGCCGGGGGCTGGGGCACAATCGGGGTTTCGGTTGGAGGTCTGCGCGTGCATCTCATTGAAAGCGAACGCCTGCGCCTGCGTGCGATCGAACCCGACCGCGATGCGGCGCCGATGCTGGCGCTGCTCAACGATCCGGGCTTCGTGCGATTCATTGGTGACCGCAACGTGCGCAGCGAGGAGCAGGCGCGTGAGTACATCGCACTGCGGGTGCTGCACAGCTACGCGTTGAATGGGTTCGGCATGTATGCGATCGAGCGCTTGGCCGATGGCGCGTGGCTGGGCAATGCCGGGCTGGTGCGGCGTGATGGCCTGCCGGGGCCGGATATTGGTTATGCGGTGCTGTCCGAATTCGCCGGGCAGGGCTATGCCGGTGAGGCGGCGCGGGCGGTGTTCGCGCATGCGCGCGCTGAGTTGGACCTGCAGGATCTGTATGGCATCACCGACCTGGACAACGTGGTTTCCGGGAAGATCCTGCTGGGGCTGGGCATGCAGGAGCGCGGTGTGGTCCAGTTGCCGGGTGTCGACTCGCCCAGTCGGTTGTATGCCACGCCGGGTGCGGCACTACCTGATGCGCACGGGGTCGGAGCCCGCCTCGCGGGATCCGATCCCGATGGACTGTTTCAGCCGCGCAGTTCGGCCAGCTGCGCCTGCAGTTCGGCCACCGCCGCTTCCAGCTGGGCCACGCGCTCGGCCAGGCCGGGATCGGCTGCTTCGCTGCCACCGCCGCTGCTGGCGTACTTCGCCGCCAATGCAGCGCCATCCACCTCACCGCACAGCAGGTGCATGTAGCGGTCCTCACGCTGGCCGCTGGCGCGCGGCAGCACCACCAGCAGGGCGCGCTGCTGCAGGCGCTCGATGGCGTGGCGGGCTTCGTCGGCGTCGGCGAAGCGGTGCAGGCGTTCGCTGCGCGTGACCAGCTCGCCCAGGGTCTGCGGCCCGCGCAGCAGCAGCTGCGCCAGCAGCACGGTCTGCTGCCGGGTCAGGTCCAGCGCGGCCTGCAGGCGGTGTTCGTAGCGATCGGCGCGCGAGGAGAAGTGCTGGCGGGCCAGGCCCAGCGTCTCCAGCTGGCGCAGCGCATGCTGCACGCTACCGGCATCGACGTTCATCACCGGCTCGCGGGCGGTCTTCTGGTTGGCGGCCGACTGCGCGGCGTTGACCGTCAGCGGATAGGTGTCCGGGGTGGTCGCTTCCTTCTCCACCAGGCAGCCCAGCAGGCGGGCCTGCACGGCGTCGAGCAGGGGAACGTCGGGGGTCGGGGTGGAATCGGTCATGGCGGCCTTCGCAGGGACAACGGGTCAACCATCAAGCATAGCCGTCCCGGGGCCGCCTTTGCCGGTAAAATGGGCCGGTATATCTGATTGCCGGTGATCTTCATGCGTCGTCCCGTTTCCCTGTCCCTGACCCTGCTCGCCACCGCGGCGCTGGGCTTGTCCGCCTGCAAGCGCGTGGACGCGCCTGCCGCCGACGCCGCTGCGCCGGAGGCTTCCGCCGCCGCTGCCAAGGCTGAAGGCACGCCCGATCTGACCGCCAACGACAACCTCAACGCGGTGCTGTGGATGCAGCGCGCGCAGGAGTACAAGGCGATCACCGAGCAGACCTACCGTGCTGCCGCCGACCACCTCGATGTGGCGCTGAAGGAAGCCCATTGGGACGCGCTGGTGCCGGAAGAACGCGGCAACGAGGCCAAGGGCCTGAAGCCGGCGGTGGTGCTGGACGTGGACGAGACCGTGCTGGACAACTCGCCCTACCAGGCGCGCCTGGTCCGCGACGGCAAGGAATACGATGAAATGACCTGGGACCAGTGGGTGGCCGAAAAGAAGGCCAAGGCGATCCCGGGCGTGGTCGATTTCGCCAAGGCCGCTAACGCCAAGGGCGTGACCCTGCTGTACATCTCCAACCGCGCCGTGCACCTGAAGGACGCGACCCTGGCCAACCTGCGCGAGCAGGGCCTGCCGGTGGCCGACGACAGCGTGTTCCTCGGCCTGGGCACCGTGGTTGAAGGCTGCGAGCAGGCCGGCAGCGAGAAGAACTGCCGCCGCCGCCTGGCCGGGCAGAAGTACCGCGTGCTGATGCAGTTCGGCGACCAGCTGGGTGACTTCGTCGAAGTGACCGCCAACACCAACGACGGCCGCGACGCGCTGCTGCAGCAGTACCACGACTGGTTCGGCGAGCGCTGGTGGATGCTGCCGAACCCGACCTACGGCGGCTTCGAACCGGCGCAGTTCAACAACGACTACAGCCAGTCGCGCCAGGCCCGCCACGACGCCAAGCGCGCTGCCCTGGACTATGCACCGTGAGCCGCGCGCCGCTGCCGCTGCGCGATGAAGAGCGCCTGATCTTCGCGCTGGACGTGCCTGACCGCGTGCAGGCGCTGGACTGGGTCGAGCGCCTCGGCGACAGCGTGGCGTTCTACAAGATCGGCATGGAACTGCTGGCCTCCGGCGAGTACTTCCAGGTGCTGGACGAGCTGGCTCGCCGTAACAAGCGCGTGTTCGTCGACCTGAAGTTCTTCGACATCCCGGCCACTGCCGCTGCGGTGATCAAGCGCCTGTCGCAGTGGCCGGTCAGCTACGCCACCATCCATGGCTGGCACCCGGCGATGATGGAAGCCTGCGCGGCCGCCAACAGCAGCGACATGCGCCTGCTGGCGGTGACCGTGCTGACCTCGATGGGGCGCCCGGACCTGGCGCAGATGGGTATCGACCGCGAGCCGGTGGACGTCGTTGTCGAACGCGCGCTGGCCGCCCAGGCCGCCGGTATTGATGGCGTAATCGCCTCGGGCCAGGAGGCTGGCCCGATCCGCGCCGCCACCGGCGCCGGGTTCTCGATCGTCTGCCCGGGCATCCGCCCCGGTGGCCCGGTCGGCGATGACCAGAAGCGCACGGTCGGCGTGGCCCAGGCCTTCGCCGATGGCGCCGACGCCATCGTGGTCGGCCGCCCGATCCGTCTGGCCGCCGATCCGCAGGCCGCAGCGCGGGCGATCCAGCAGGAAATCGCGTCGGCACTGGCAGCGCGCTGAGGCTGTCGCCGACCTTGCTCCACGCAGGTGTTGTGCCCGAATCGGCAGGAATCGCGCCGGAGAAGTCCTCCGGTCTCGCCTATGGCTCTAGATTTTTAAATAAATCAACAAGTTGAATGGAATTACATCATGTGTTGCCTTAACTTGCGGGGCAGCGTAGGATCGCCGCCATCCGGTCCTCGGACCGGACATGTGCCACAACACTGTCCACCGGCCTCGCGCCGGCTTGAAGAGCCTGTGATCCTCGTGATCCGGGCTCTTTTTTTTCGCGCGGGGTCAGAGCCTCCTGCCGCTGGCAGCGGGATCTGACCCCTCTGCTGACGGAACCGTGACCGGGCGGCTTGCCGCTGTCACGTCGCAGGCCGCAAGATGCGGACCGGTCCGGGGAGTCCGATTGCATGAGCGTGGCGGTGCGAGGAAGGTCTGCGCGTGGATGGGGGCTGGCAGCCATGCTGCTGCTGGCCGTGGCCGCGTGCCGCGAATCGGCCGACGATCCGGCCAAGCCCGCGGCCGAACCCGTGGCGGCGGTACAGGCGATGGCCCTGCGCCTGGCCGAGGACGATCTGATCGGCTACGCGAAGCTGTCGGTTCCACCCAGCCAGTACCAGCGCCTGCAGCAGGCCTGGGCCGACGGCCACAGCCAATGGCCGCTGACCGAGCTGCCGTTGGGCGACCAGCTGCTGCCGATGCTGGCCGCACTGCGCAAGCCCAACGCCAGTACCGAACTGCAGCGCAGCTTCGACCGCCAACTGGCAGGCCAGGCCAGCGCCGTACGCCAGGCGGCGCAGTCGATGGGCAATTTCGGCGTGCAGTACCTGCGCCACCAGAAGGGCTACACGCCTGGCCAGCAGGCCCATTACGTCGCCCTGGTGCAAACCCTCGCCGAGTGGGCGCAGGGAGCACCCATCAGCGACCGCGCCCGTGCGCGCAACACCATCGCCGCGCTGGTCGGTGCGGCGGGCAAGGTCGGTTTCGACGATGAGGCCGGCCTGCAGGCCGCGGGCATGGAAGGCAGCCTGCAGCAGCTGGCACCGTTCATCCACACGCTCAAGGCCGTGCTTGGCAGTTACGGGCTGGGTGTGGACGAAGCGCTGCGCAGTGTGCGTGGCGAACTGCTGTCGGTGGAGGGCGACAACGCGCTGGTGCGCCTGCGCTACGACCTGGCCGGCCGCGAGATGACCCTGCAGCTGCCGCTGAGTCGGCGCGAGGGCCACTGGTACCTGACCCGCACCCTGGCCGATACCGATGCCCTGCTGCGCCAGGCCGATGCTGCCCGGGCAGCGGCGGCTCCAACGCCTGCCGACGCCCCCATCGAGGGTGGGGAAGCGGCAACGCCGCCGCCTAAGCCATAATGGCGCCGATGTCGAAACAGAACCCGCTGCCGTTCCCCGGCGAAGAATCCCAGTCGACGCCCGCCGATACGGCGCCGGCGTCCCCCTCGACCGGTACCGGCCCGAATCCGGTACCGCCGTCGGCGCATGCGCGGCCGGCCGGCCGTCGGCCGCTGTGGGCGCGCCTGCTCGGCCGCCTGGTCGAGCCGTGGCTGTCGCTGAAGATCGAGCCGGAAGACCCGGGCCAGTACAACGATGGCCGCCCGGTGATGTACGTGCTGGAAGACTACGGCCTGTCCAATGCGCTGATCCTGGACAAGGCCTGCCGCCAGGCCGGACTGCCGTCGCCACTGGTGCCGCTGGCCGGTGACCCGACCGGGCGCAAGCGCGCCTACCTGGCGCTGTCGCGGCGCAGTTCCAGCAACTCGCTGATCCCCGAGCAGCGCGGCGCCAAGACCCACTCCGATTCGCTGGCCAAGGTCCTGCAGGCACATCGCGTGCGCGATGACCTGGACGTGCACCTGGTGCCGGTGTCGATCTTCGTCGGCCGCGCGCCGGACAAGCAGAGCGGCTGGTTCGCCGTGCTGTTCTCGGAAAACTGGGCGCTGGTGGGCCGCTTCCGCCGACTGCTGGCGGTGCTGCTCAACGGCCGCAGCACCATCGTCCGCTTCGCCCCGCCGATCTCGCTGCGCAGCACCGTGGACGAAGGCCTGGAGCCGGAGCGCACGGTGCGCAAGCTGCAGCGCGTGCTGCGTACCCATTTCCGCCGCATCCGTGAATCGGTGATCGGTCCCGACCTGTCGACGCGGCGCCTGCTGGTCGACCAGGTGCTGGCGGCCGAACCGGTGCGCGAAGCGATCGCCGCACAGGCCAAGCGCGACAATTCGAAGCCGGCCGATGCCTGGAAGAAGGCGCATGCCTATGCCTGGGAAATCGCCGCGGACTATTCCAGCCCGGTAGTGCGCTCGGCCAGCTTCATGCTCAGCCATGTGTGGAACCGCATCTATGCGGGCGTGCTGGTGCACCACCTGGACAAGTTCAAGGCCGCCGCGCCGGGCCACGAAGTGGTCTACGTGCCCAGCCACCGCAGCCACATGGACTACCTGCTGCTGTCCTACCTGCTGTACGACCGTGGCATCGTGCCGCCGCACATCGTGGCCGGCATCAACCTGAACCTGCCGGTGGTCGGCACCCTGCTGCGCAAGGGCGGCGCGTTCTTCATCCGTCGCTCGATCCGTGGCAACGCGCTGTACTCGGCGGTGCTCAGCGAGTACGTCGCGCAGCTGGTGGCCGGTGGCTACTCGCTGGAGTACTTCGTCGAGGGTGGCCGCTCGCGTACCGGCCGCCTGCTGCAGCCCAAGGGCGGCATGATCTCGATGACGCTGCGCGCGTTCCTGCGCCAGCCGCGCAAGCCGGTGCTGTTCCAGCCCATCTACATCGGCTATGAGAAGCTGATGGAAGGCGGCAGCTACCTGGATGAACTGTCCGGGCGGCCGAAGGAAAAGGAATCGATCTGGTCGCTGCTGTGGGGCATCCCCAAGGTGCTCAAGCAGAACTACGGCCAGGTGGTGGTGAACTTCGGCGAGCCGATCGCGCTGAACGACGTGCTGGCCGAGAAGGCCCCGGAGTGGGGCGGCGAAGCGGTGTCCGAGGATGAGAAGCCGTCCTGGCTGTCGACCACCGTCGATACGCTGGCCGAGCGCATCCAGGTACGCATCAACGGTGCCGCCGACGTCAATCCGATCAACCTGCTGGCGCTGGCCCTGCTGTCCACGCCGAAGCACGCGATGGGCGAGGCCGACCTGATCGCGCAGATCGAGCTGTGCAAGACCCTGCTGGTGGAAATGCCGTACTCGGGCCGGGTGACGGTGACCCCGCATTCGCCGGAGCGGATCATCGCCCACGCCGAGGAAATCAACGTCCTCACCCGCATCAAGCACCCGCTGGGCGATGTGCTCAGCGTCAGTGGCGACACCGCGGTGCTGCTCAGCTACTTCCGCAACAACGTGGTGCACCTGTTCACCGCATCGTCGTGGGTGGCCTGCTGCTTCCAGAACAACCGCCGCATGAGCCGCACCGGCCTGGTCCAGCTGGGCCGCACGGTGTACCCGTTCCTGCAGGCCGAACTGTTCCTGCCGTGGACCGAGGACGAGTTCGCCCAGCGCATCGACCAGACCATCGACGTGTTCGTGCGCGAAGGGTTGCTGCAGAACGTCAACGAGGACGACGGCGGCATCCTTGCCCGCAACACCGGGCAGACCGATGAAGTGTTCCGCCTGCGGGCCATCGGCCACTCGCTGCAGCAGGCCTTCGAGCGCTACTACATCGCCATCTCGGTGCTGGTGAAGAACGGCCCCGGCGTGCTGGGTGCGGCCGAGCTGGAAAGCCTGTGTCAGCAGGCCGCGCAGCGTTTGAGCCTGCTCTATGCACCGGCCGCGCCGGAGTTCTTCGACAAGTCGCTGTTCCGCGGCTTCATCCAGAAGCTGCGCGAGCTGCGCCTGGTATGGCCGGACGAGAACAGCAAGCTGCTGTTCGACGAACGCCTGGATGCCTGGGCCAAGGATGCCAAGTTCATCCTCGGCCGCGAGCTGCGCCACACCATCGAACGGGTCAGCCCGGAAGCGGCACGCCCGGACGAGCCTGCGCCGCAGGATTGAGGCTAGCGCCGGGCCATGCGGTGGGTGTGGACCTTGGTCCACACACCTTCCAGCCGTGCCAACCAAGGTTGGCACCTACCAGAGCAGGAGGCCAACCAAGGTTGGCAGCTACCGCAAGCAAAGGTACCAACCAGGATTGGCACCTACCAGGGCCGTCTTTAGGCCGGTTCGTCGGGAATCTGCAGGCTTTCCAGCTTGGCGATGCAGTCCTTCAGCTGCAGCTTCCGCCGCTTCAGGCGCTTGGATTCCAGCTCGTCCTCGCCGTTGGCGGCCATGCGGGTGATCTGTTCATCCAGCAAGCGGTGCTCGGCGCGCAGGGCGGCGAGGTGTTCGACGATCTCGGCGGGGCTGTAGGTGTCCACAGCCTCCGAGCATACACAGCGATGATGACTGCCGGGAGAGGGGAATCCCGACACGGGGTCCAGGCTGCCGCAAGCCGTTAGAATGGGCCGATGACCGCCGTGATTTCCCTTCCCGATCCCCCGCAGCGCGCTTCGCGCGATCCGCGCGTGGCCGGGCCCGGGGCGGACAAGTTGGGCAAGCGCCTGCGCCGCCAGGTCGGCCAGGCCATCGCCGACTTCGGCATGATCGAAGCGGGCGACAAGGTCATGGTCTGCCTGTCCGGCGGCAAGGACAGCTACACCCTGCTGGACATGCTGCTGCAGCTGCAGAAAAAGGCGCCGGTGCCGTTCGAACTGGTCGCGGTGAACCTGGACCAGAAACAGCCCGGCTTCCCCGAGCATGTCCTGCCGGAGTACCTGGCCGCGCTGGGCGTGCCGTACCAGATCATCGAGCAGGACACCTACTCGGTCGTCAGCCGGGTCATCCCGGAAGGCCGGACGATGTGTTCGCTGTGCTCGCGCCTGCGCCGCGGTGCGCTGTACAACCACGCCAAGGCACATGGCTTCACCCGGATCGCGCTGGGCCATCATTGCGACGACATGGTGGCTACGTTGTTCATGAACCTGTTCCACCATGCCAAGCTGGCGGCCATGCCACCGAAGCTGCTCAGCGACGATGGCCAGCACGTGGTGATCCGCCCGTTGGCGTACGTGCGCGAGCGCGACATCGCCGAGTATGCGCAGGCCCGCCGTTTCCCGATCATTCCCTGCACCCTGTGTGGCAGCCAGGAAAACCTGCAGCGTCGGCAGGTCGGCCTGATGCTCAAGCAGTGGGACCAGGACCATCCGGGCCGCATCGAACAGATCGCACGCGCCATGGCCGATGTGCGGCCAGCGCAACTGGCCGATGCCACCCTGTTCGATTTCAGGGCCCTGGGCCACAGCGGGCGTGCGGCGCATGCCGATGCCTGGCTGGCCGACGCAGTCCCCGAGACGCCTGCCGTTTAAGGTCAGGCGCCCTTCTCCTTCAGACACCGGAATTCCATGTTCTTTCGCAACCTGACGTTCTTCCGCTTCCCGACCACCACCGATTTTTCCGAAGTCGACACGCTGCTGCCGCATGCCCTGTTGAAGCCGGTCGGCGCACTGGAAATGAATTCGCGCGGCTTCATCTCGCCGTTCGGCCGCGAGGAGAAGGAACTGCTCTCCCACCGCATCGCCGAGCACCTGTGGCTGACCGTGGGCGGCGAAGACAAGATCCTGCCGGCAGCGGTGGTCAACGACCTGCTCGAGCGCAAGCTGGAGGAGATCGAGGAGAAGGAAGGCCGCCGCCCCGGTGGCCGCGAGCGCAAGCGCATGAAGGACGACCTGCTGCATGAACTGCTGCCGCGCGCCTTCGTGAAGTCTTCGCGCAACGACGCCTTCATCGACCTGCAGCACGGCTACGTCGCGGTGGATACCTCCAGCCGGAAGACCGGCGAGTACTTCATGTCCGACATCCGTGGCCTGCTCGGCAGCTTCCCGGCGATGCCGCTGAACGCCGAAGTCGCGCCGCGCTCGATCCTGACCGGCTGGATCGCCGGCGAGCCGCTGCCGACCGGGCTGAGCCTGGGCGAAGAGTGCGAGATGAAGGACCCGGTGGAAGGTGGTGCAGTGGTCAAGTGCCAGCACCAGGAACTGCGCTGCGACGAGATCGACAAGCATCTTGACGCCGGCAAGCAGGTGACCAGGCTGGCGCTGATCTTCGAAGACAACCTGTCCTTCGTCATCGGCGACGACCTGATCGTACGCAAGCTGAAGTTCCTCGACGGCGCGCTGGACCAGCTGGAGCATGCCGACGAAGACGGCCGACGCGCCGAGTTTGATGCCCGCTTCGCCCTGCAGAGTGCCGAGATCCGCCGCCTGTTCCTGTTGCTGGAAGAAGCCTTCAAGCTCAGCAAGGCTGACTGAACAGGCAGCCCGACGGCCGCCGGTCATCCGGCGGCCCGAAGCGGCGCTATGCTGGGTACATGAGCCGTCTGCTGCGCCGCCTGATCAGCCCGACCCCGCCCGCCACCGTCCAGCGCGACACGGTTCGCCTGCGCCTGGAGGATGCCGAGATCGAGGTGCTGCGCGTGCGTGATCCGCGTGCGCGCCGCATCAAGCTGAGCGTGGACGAGCGCGGCGCACGCTTGACCCTGCCGCCGCGTGCAAGCCTGGTGATGGGCGAACGCTTCCTGGAACAGCACCGCGACTGGTTGGCACTGCAGCTACGCCAGTACCAGGGCCAGGAACTGCCAGCACCCCTGCAGCCGGGCGAAGCCGGCGTGCTGCCACTGCGCGGTGAACTGCTGCCACTGCGCTGGCAGGAAGGCCGTTACGCGCGCCTGGAGATCGACGACCACGGTGCCTGCGTGCAATGGCCGACCCGTGCCGGTGATGCCACACTGCGCCGCCTGCTGCGCGAGTTCTACGAAGCGCAGACCCGCGCCGACGTCGGCCGCTGGCTGCCGAAGTACCTGCCGGGCCTGCCGCGTGCACCCAGCCGTCTGCGCCTGAAGGTGATGTCTTCGCAATGGGGCTCGCTGGCACCCGATGGCAGCATGGCGCTGGACCTGGCCCTGGTGCTCGGTCGACCGGAAGCGTTCGAATATGTGCTGGTGCACGAACTCTGCCACCTGATCCAGGCCAACCACTCGCCCGCGTTCTGGCACGAAGTGGAACAACGCTTCCCCGCCTGGCGCGAACAGCGCGACTACTTCCAGCTGGAAGGGCGCCGCTTGAAAGCCATGCTTCGCCAGCTTCTGTAACTGTAGAGCCGAGCCCACGCTCGGCTGCCGTTGAATGCAAGCGAGCATGGGCCAGGAGCGCGCACAGTGCGCGACCCGCTCTTGCTCTTCTTTCTTTCTTCCGTGGCTGGGCACACCGGAATCTGTCCGTGGCCGGGTGGGGGGGGGTGCGCAGGGGCGTGAGCCGCATGGATGCGGTGACCGAGCTTACAGGGGTGAAGGCGCTTTGCTTGCGAAGCACTGCTTCGCAAGCGCCTGAACGCACAGCCGCCAGCGGCTGGGCCGGGCCCCGGAGGGGGACTTGCAGCGACCCCTGCGCAATTCACCCCGCCCGGCCAAGCACGGCTTTGCCTTCAGATGTCACCCACCAAGAGGGGCTCAGCCGTTGGCCGAAACCCTCACCTCGCCCGCAGCGCCGCCGCCGTCGCCCAACGCGCCGCCACCCGTGGCGCCGTAATGCACACCGCCTGGTCGGTCACCGTCGTCACCGCACGCTCCAGCAGCTGGATATCCGCCTCATGCTGGCGCGCCACATGCGGATCCTCGAAGAAGATCGCGCGTTGGCAGCGGCCTTCCAGCACCCGGTCAGCAATCTGCGCATCCCCGCCCATCGGGCCACTCTGGTAGCGCGTCACCCACGGCGTATCGCTGGGCCAACCGCGGCTCCAGGCCAGCTCGTTCAAGCGCTGGCCGGTGGTGCCGGTTGCCACGCGTTCGCCGAACCGGGCCAGCACATCGAAGTGCTCATCGGCGAAGGCCAGCATCGCCGGCTTCATCGCATCGTGCGCGATCAGCGCCAGTGTCTGGTCTTCGAACGCATGCAGATCGTCGGCGCCGGCATCGGCCGCCAGCCCGGCGTGGATGCGTTCGACCTCGACCCAGTCGCGCGCCGTCGCCACCGTCGAAATGAACGGCTTGCCGTGGATCACGCACTGCCGTTTCAATGCCGTGGCTTCCGGAAACACCGAGGACGGATCGACCGGATCAATCAGATAGATCGCACCATCCAGTGTCCGATCCGGCCCCATGCCGACCACCTCGGCGACCAGCTTCATCAACCCGCCTTCGCGGCCATAGGGATAACGGTGCAGGCCGCCGTATCCGGCCAGGAAGCCGTGCCGTTCGATCGCATCATGGGTACGCCCGACCGCGTGCAGCGATACACCGAGTTCGCGCAGGCCAGCCTCACTGGCACGCAGCCAACGAAACAGGGCGGCGCGCACGTCGTGGTGGTGGAGACGGTTGGCAGCCAGGCCGATACGCATCAAGAGCTCCGCAGGTACGGGTGAAGGCGGCAGTGTATGTCGCCATTAGCGCTTCCGGATGCTTTTGCAACTTTCTTCATTGCCGCCCGTCCGCAGGTCGATAGCGTGTCACGCAGCGGTACCGCTGCGCGGCCGTTGTTTCCGCCTGCGAAATGAGGAAGTCCACCGTGAATGCCGCCGGCCTCCCTGCAGCTGTTGCTGTCATGGTCTGCCTGATGCTGCCCGCAACTGCGTCTGCGGCTGGCTGCGAGACACCGCTGCGCATTGCCTTGCCCTCCGATCGGGCGCCGTTGTCGTCCGTGGTCGAGGGCCAGGCGGACGGGGTCAGCGCGACCTACCTGAACCTGCTGGGCGAACAACGGCCGCTGCAGGCGCAACTGCTGCCGGCCACGGCGGTCGTCGAAGGCTTGTTGCCGCCCGCCACCCAGGCGTTGCTGGGCTGGCCGCACTCGCAGCTGCCTGCCGGCTGGGTGGCCAGCGCACCGTACCTGCAGCTGCCGCAGGTGATCGTGCGCCGCGCCAATACGCGGCCGGTACTGGGGCTGGACGACCTGCGCGAGCACGCGGTGGCCAGTCCCGACCGGTTGCCGTTGGCCACGCTGCTGGCCGAGCAGGCTCCGGGTGCACAGCTGCTGCCGCCGGCGCCGTTGGATGATGCGCTGTCGCTGCTGGGCACCGGTCTGATCGACGCGGTGATCGCCAATCTCGGCGAGGTCGAGGCCGCGCTGCGCCGCTACCAGGGTGATCGGCTGGTGATTGCCGCGCCAGCCGGGTTCAACGACGCGCTGGTGCTGGCCACCGTACCGGCCTGCGCCGGCGTCATCCCCGATTTTGAGCATGCAATGTCGCAGCTGACCGACACGCAGCGCGACGCGATCCGCACAGCATGGCTGCCGGACCGGCCACGCAACCCGCCGTCGTCGTCCCCCTTGCGTTGGTTGGTGCCGGCCTCGCTGATCCTGCTGGCGCTCGCGCTGGTCTACGCCTTCGGCTACTGGCGCGTACATCGCGAAAGCGCAAGGCGTCGCATCGCCGCGCAACGCCTGCAGGAAGTGACCGCGAACCTGCCGGCTGTGGTCTACCAGGCGCGCCGCACCGCTACCGGGGACTACAGCTTTCCGCAGATTGCCGGCGATGTGCAGGCGCTGTTCGGGGTGAGCGTGGAGACCGCGCGGATCGACCACCCGCGGCTGCTGGCTGCGGTCCATCCCGATGACCGGACTGTGGTGATGGGCTGTGTCGAAGCGGCTGCATTGGCCCGTGGACCGATCGACGTCACCTTCCGTACGCGCTCGCCACAGGGCTGGCGCTGGGTGCATTCGCAGGGCCGCACGCTGGCGTGCGATGACAGCAACGTTGAGTGGAGCGGCTACTGGATGGATGTCAGCGAGGTGCACACACGTACCCAGGCGCTTGCAGATGCACGGCGCGAGGCCGAACAGGCCGCGCTGGCCAAGACCCATTTCCTGGCGACCATGAGTCACGAGATCCGCACGCCGATGAGCACGCTGCTGGGCATGCTCGAACGATTGGCCGCCAGTGATCTGGACCCGCGGCAGCAACAGGTGCTGGCCACCATCGGCGACGCCGCGCAGATGCTGCGGCAGATCCTCGACGACGTGCTGCACAGCCAGCGCCTGCAACCCGCGCCACTGCAACGGCAGCCGACCGATCTGGCCGCATTGCTGCGGGCAGTGCAGCAGCTGCTGCTGCCGGTGGCTGCCAGCCGAGGCCTGTACCTGCGAATCCATCTCGATCCTGCGCTGCAGGCCGGGTCGCTGGCCGACAGCCTGCGCCTGCGCCAGATCCTGTTCAACCTGGTCGGAAATGCGCTCAAGTTCACCCTGCATGGCGGGGTGGAACTACGGGTGCAGGTGCTGCAGCAGCACGCACAGGGGCAGCGGTTGCGCCTGCAGGTAAGCGACAGTGGCGTGGGCATCAGTGCGGAACGGCAGCAGGCGGTGTTTGCTGCCTACACCCAGGCCGAGGCTTCGACCACGCGCCGCTTCGGCGGCAGTGGACTGGGCCTGGCAATCTGCCGTGAGCTGGCCGTGTCGATGGGGGGAGACCTGCAGCTGCACAGCACGACCGGCGAGGGCACCACGGTGTGGCTGGAGCTGGACCTGAGTGCCTGCGAGCTGCCTGCTGGCGCGCCATCACCTGCGATCGCCGAGGAACCGCCGTTGCCGCCGGCGCGGGTACTTGTGGCCGAAGACCATCCCACCAACCTGCAGCTGCTGGAGCAGCGCCTGCACGACCTGGGGCTGCAGGTGCATGCCTGCGCCGATGGAGCGCAGGCCCTGCGGGCCTGGCAGTCGCAGCCATTCGAACTGGTGATCACCGACTGCCACATGCCGGGCATGGATGGCTTCGCGCTGGCACGGGCGATCCGTGCTGACAGCTGCCAGCACCGCGCGCGGGTACCGATCATCGCGCTCACCGCCAGCGTTCTGGAACGTACCCGCGAGGCTTGCCGCGACGCTGGCATCGATCACTTCCTGGCCAAGCCGTTGGAGCCGCGTGAACTGCGTGCATTGCTTGCGGCGCTGCTGGCGCCGGACTCAGTGCGCCAGTAGCCGGACGATGCTGGCGGCGGCGTCGCGGCCTTCAGCTACCGCAGTCACCACCAGGTCGGCACCGCGCACCGCATCACCTCCGGCGAACAGGCGCGGATGTGCTGTCTGGAACGGCAGGCGGTCCTTGCCGCCGGCGAGGATGCGGCCGTTGGACTGCCCCTCCACGCCATGTTCGGCCAGCCACGCCGGCACGCTCGGCGAGAAACCGAACGCGATGATCACCACGTCCGCTTCCAGCAGCGATTCGCTGCCCTCGATCGGTACCGCGTTCTGGCGGCCATTGGCATCGGGCTCGCCCAGCCGCGTTTCAACCACGGTCACGCCGATCACTTCGTCATCGGCACCGGCTTCGATCGACAGCGGCTGCCGGTTGAACAGGAAGCGCACGCCTTCCTCGCGCGCATTGGCCACTTCGCGCGCGCTGCCCGGCATGTTCGCTTCGTCCCGGCGGTAGGCGCAGGTCACCTTGGCCGCACCCAGGCGCACTGCGCTGCGCACGCAGTCCATGCCGGTATCGCCGCCGCCGAGCACCACCACGCGCTTGCCGTTGAGATCGGGCAGGGCGATGGTGTCTTCCCAGCCGGCGATCGCCCGGCCTTGCGGATCATCGCCACCGACGATGCGGCTGTTCTGCACCAGGAAGGGCAACGCCGGCAGCACGCCCTTCAGGTCCTGGCCGTCGAGGCCGCCATCGGTGTAGCGGTAGGCGCCGGTGCCGAGGAACACCGCGTCGTGCGTATCCAGCAACTGCTGCAGGCTGATGTCACGGCCGATCTCTACCCCCAGGCGGAACTGCACGCCCATGCCTTCGAGCACCTCACGGCGGCGACGGATCACGTCCTTGTCCAGCTTGAAGCTGGGAATGCCGAACTGCAGCAGGCCGCCGACCTGTTCGTAGCGGTCGTAGACCACGGCGGCGATGCCGGCATGCGCGAGGCGGTCGGCGCAGGCCAGACCGGCCGGGCCGGCGCCGATCACCGCTACCGTGTGGCCGGTGGCCTGCACGGCGGCCATGTCCGGCCGCCAGCCGGTGGCCAGCGCGGTATCGACGATGTACTTCTCCACTGCGCCGATGGTCACCGCACCGAACTCCTCCAGCGTGCAGCTGCCTTCGCACAGCCGGTCCTGCGGGCACACCCGGCCGCACACTTCCGGCAACGGGTTGGTGCTGTGGCACAGGGTGGCCGCTTCATGGATGCGGTTTTCCTGCACCAGCTGCAGCCACTGCGGAATGGCGTTGTGCACCGGGCACTTCCAGCTGCAGTAGGGGTTGCCGCAGTCCAGGCAGCGCCCGGCCTGGTACTGGGCATCTTCCTTGCCGAATTTTCCGTACAGCTCGCCCCAGTCGCCGGAGGTGCGCAGTTCCACCGGAATGCGCTGCGGCATGGTGCGGGGCAGGTCGAGGAACTGGAAGGCGTGCTTGCGGCTCATGGCGGGCTCTGTGGTGTTTTCCGGTTGCCAGCCAGCGGCCGGCACTACCGTTATGCGGCGCGGCGCAGGGTTTCGGTCAGGGATTCGATGCTGGCGGCCTTGGGTTTGACCAGCCAGAACCTGCCGATGTAATCGCGGAACTCGTCCAGGATCTGCTGTGCCCAGATGCTGCCGGTCAGCTCGCGGTGGCGGCCGATCAGGCGATGCAGGTGCTGGCGGTAGTTCTCGAAGCCCTCGGCCGATACGCGGTGGATGTCGATCAGCTCGTGGTTGTAGCGGTCGACGAAATCGCGGTCGACGTCCAGCACGTAGGCCAGGCCACCGGTGAAGCCGGCACCGAAGTTCAGGCCGACCTTGCCCAGCACCAGCACCACGCCATCGGTCATGTACTCGCAGCAGTGGTCACCGGCACCTTCGACCACCGCCAGCGCGCCGGAATTGCGCACAGCGAAGCGTTCGCCGGCACGACCGGCAGCGAACAGTTCGCCGCCGGTAGCGCCGTACAGGCAGGTGTTGCCGATGATGGCCGTGCTGCGTGCCTCGAAGCGCGCGCCGCGCGGCGGACGCACCACCAGGCGGCCGCCAGCCATGCCCTTGCCGACGTAGTCGTTGGCTTCGCCTTCCACCTCCAGATGCAGGCCGCCGACGTTGAACGCGCCGAAGCTCTGCCCGGCACTGCCGCGGAAGCGTAGTTCCAGCGGCGATTCGGCCATGCCCTGGTTGCCATGCGCGCGTGCCACCGCACCGGACAGGCGGGTGCCGATGCTGCGGTCGGTGTTGTGGATCAGGAAGCGGTGTTCGCCACCGCGCTTGTGCTCAATGGAATCGGCCAACAGGCCATCCATCTGCGTGGCCAGGCTGTCCGGCGATTCGTACAGGCGCTGCGCGGCACAGTGGCTGCCTTCGTAACGGGCATCGGCCAGCAGGCGCGACAGGTCCACGCGCACGCCGTCGCGTGGCGCGGCCTCGATCTGCCGCAGCAGGTCAGTACGGCCGACGATCTCTTCCAGCGAGCGCACGCCCAGGTAGGACAGCCAGCCACGCACTTCCTCGGCCAGCAGGCGGAAGAAGTTCTCTACGCGCTCGGGCTGGCCGGTGAAGTGGTTCTCGCGCAGGCGCTCATCCTGGGTGGCAACGCCGGTGGCGCAGTTGTTGAGGTGGCAGATGCGCAGGTACTTGCAGCCGAGCACGATCATCGGCGCGGTGCCGAAGCCGAAGCTGTCCGCGCCCAGCAGTGCGGCCTTGACCACATCCAGGCCGGTCTTCAGGCCGCCGTCGGTCTGCAGCAACGTGCGCCCGCGCAGGTCGTTGGCCACCAGCGCCTGGTGTGCTTCGGCAATGCCCAGCTCCCACGGCACACCGGCATAACGGATCGAGCTGACCGGCGACGCACCGGTACCGCCATCGTGTCCGGAGATGGTGATCAGGTCCGCACCGGCCTTGACCACGCCTGCGGCGATCGTGCCCACACCGGCATGGCTGACCAGCTTCACCGACACCAGTGCGGTCGGGTTGACCTGCTTGAGGTCGTAGATCAGCTGCGCCAGGTCTTCGATGGAATAGATGTCGTGGTGCGGCGGCGGCGAGATCAGGCCGATGCCCGGCCTGGCATAGCGCAGCCGCGCGATCAGTTCGTTGACCTTGTGGCCGGGCAGCTGGCCGCCTTCGCCGGGCTTGGCGCCCTGCGCGACCTTGATCTGCAGCACTTCGGCGTTGACCAGGTATTCGGCGGTGACGCCGAAGCGACCCGAGGCCACCTGCTTGATCTTGCTGCGCCGCGCGGTGCCATAGCGTGCGGGATCTTCGCCACCTTCGCCGGAATTGCTGCGGCCGCCAAGGCGGTTCATGGCGATGGCCAGCGCTTCATGCGCTTCCGGGGAGAGGGCGCCGAGACTGATGGCGGCAGTGTCGAAGCGCGGGAACAGTTCGCTGGCCGGAGCCACGTCATCCAGCGGTGTCGGCGCAGCGGCTGGAACCAGTTCCAGCAGGTCGCGCAGCGCCGATGGCGGGCGCGCATGCACCGCATCGCAGTACTGCTGCCACGCACGCGGGTCGCCACTGCGCGCCGCGCGCTGCAGGGTGGTCACCACGTCCGGGTTGTACATGTGGTACTCGCCGCCGTGCACATACTTCAGCAGGCCGCCGACATCCACGCCCTGCTGCGCGTCCCAGGCCTGAGCGCACAGTTCGCGGGCGTCGGCATCCAGCCGCGCGAAGCCGGCGCCGCCGATGCGCGAGGCGGTGTCGGGGAAGCACAGGTCCACGACTTCCGGCTCCAGGCCGATGATCTCGAACAGCTGCGCGCCGCGGTAACTGGCCACGGTGCAGATGCCCATCTTCGAGATGATCTTGGACAGGCCCTTGTAGATGCCCTTGCGGTAGCGGCGGCCGATCTGCGATTGCTCGCCGCCCTTGCTGAGCTTGAGGATGCCACGACGGCCGAGGTCGAACAGGGTCTGGTAGGCCAGGTACGGATACACCGCGGTGGCGCCGAAGCCGAGCAGGCAGGCCATGTGGTGCGGATCGCGCGCGGTACCGGTTTCCACGATCAGGTTGACGTCGCAGCGCAGGCCCAGGCGCGACAGGTGGTGGTGGACCGCACTGGTGGCCAGCAGGGCATGCACCATCGGACGCCCGGCCACCGGGTAGCGGTCGGACAACAGCAGCATCACCATGCCATCGCGCGCGGCCTGTTCGGCTTCGGCGCAGATGCGCTCAATGCCGGCACGCAGGCCTTCATCCTCGCCGTAGGACAGGTCGAGCAGGCGGTTGGCCTGCACGTACTGGTCCATCTTCAGCAGCTGCCGCAGCTTGCGCTGGCTCAGCACCGGCGAGTTGAGAATGACGTGGTTCACCGTCTCCGGGCCGGCATGGAAGATGTTGGTCTCCCTGCCGAGCTGGGTGGACAGCGACATCGCGCAGTCTTCGCGCAGCGGATCGATCGGCGGGTTGGTGACCTGCGCGAAGGCCTGGCGGAAGTAGTCATAGAGCGGACGGCTGCGCTGGCTCAGCACCGCCATCGGCGTGTCGTCGCCCATCGAGCCAGTGGCTTCCTGCTCGGTCTCGGCCAAGGGCCGCAGCACCTGCTCCACTTCCTCACTGCTGAGCTGGTACAGCTTGTGGTAGCTGCGCAGGGTGCCTTCGTCGAACGGTTCCTCCACCAGCGATGGATCGATCAATTCGGTCTGCAGGTAGGTCACGCCCTGCTGCAGCCATTGCTTGTACGGCGCGCGACCGCGGTTGATGCGGTCCACCGCATCCGAATCGAGCAGGTCGCCGCGCTTGAGATCGATGGCGATCATCTCGCCCGGGCCGAGCTTGCCCTTGCGCACCACGCGCTCGGTGGGCACTTCCCATACGCCTGCTTCGGAGGCGACCAGGAAATGGCGGTCGGCGGTCAGCATCCAGCGCGCCGGGCGCAGGCCGTTGCGGTCCAGCGTGCACACCGCATAGCGGCTGTCACAGGCAACGATGCCGGCCGGGCCGTCCCACGGCTCGCTGTTCAGGCCGTGGAATTCGTAGAACGCGGCCAGGTCCGGGTCCTTGAATTCCAGCGACTGCGTAGCCGGCGGCACCAGGATGCGCAGGGCCTGGATCAGCTCCATGCCACCGGCGACCATCAGTTCCAGCATGTTGTCCAGGCTCTGCGAATCGGAGCCATGCATGGAGATGACCGGGTCGAATTCACCGATGTCGAAGCGCGGCGTCTTCCACACCTTGCTGCGCGCCTGCGCCCAACGCCGGTTGCCTTCAATGGTGTTGATCTCGCCGTTGTGGGCGAGCATCCGGAACGGGTGTGCCAGCGGCCAGCGCGGCAGCGTGTTGGTGGAGAAGCGCTGGTGGAACACGATCGCGCTGGAGGCCAGTTCGCGGCGCTGCAGGTCCAGGAAGAAGCGGCTGAGCTTGTCTGGCAGCACCATGCCCTTGTAGCTGATCGCATCCGGGGTGAGGGTGGTGACGTAGAAATCGGCATGCTCGCGCAGCTGCTGTTCGCTGCGACGGCGGGCCAGGAACAGCGCCAGCGCGAAGCCAGCATCATCCTGGCCGACGCCGGCGTCGACGAACACCTGCTCGATGCGCGGCAGCGTGTCGCGCGCCAGCTGGCCGCAGACGCTGTCATCGGTGGGCACCTCGCGCCAGCCGGCGAGCTTGCAGCCCACCGCTTCCAGCTGCGCCTGCAGCTGCGTACGGCACGCCTGCGCGGAATCGGCATCGTGTGGCAGGAACACCAGGCCGGCGGCGAAGCGTGCGGAGACCGTGATGTCGGCTTCGCTGGCCAGCAGTTTCAGGAAGGCATCGGGGCGGCGCAGCAGCAGGCCGCAGCCATCACCGGTCAGGCCATCGGCGGCGACACCGCCACGGTGGGTCATGCGCGAAAGCGCGGCGATGGCGGTATCAACCAACAGGCGCGATGGTTGATCGTCGAGCTGGGCGACCATGCCAAATCCACAGGCATCGCGCTCGGAGCGCGGGTCGTAAAGCCCTTGGCGGTTGCGGGGGGCCATCTCTACCTCGATGCGGAATGAATTGAACGGGGACACTCAAGCCCGCTCAATCCCTGGAGCGCATCGTGAGGCCACCGGATGCCTCGACTAGATCACAGGTTGCTGCAACGCCGCAATACACGGTTGCAGGTGCAACAGAACGCGCCGGCAACACGGTGCCGGCGCGGGGCCGGACTCAGCCGCAGCGCGCGCCGCTGACGGCGCCCTTGGCGTCCACTTCGATGTTCAGGCGGTCGCCGAGGAACTCCATCGTGGCCACGTCGTTGGGCTTGAGCACGCGCACCTGGCTTGCGCCGGCATCTTCCTGTGCCTGCTTGCCCAGTGCATCGGTGTAGGCCTGGCCGACCAGGCTCTGCACCTGGCTGGCATCGCAGGTGCCGACCGGCGGAGCCTCGGTGGCCTTGCCGGCTTCGTCGGCCGGCGCCTTGGCTGCTTCGGCGGCCTGCTGGGCGTGGGCCGTGGCCGAATCCTGTTCATCCAGCGCCGGTGCCTGGCAGGCGGTCAGGGCCAGCATGGCCGGCAGCAACAGGGCGGAGAGCGAACGGGCGCGAATCGGGAACGACATCATGACTCCGGAAGGGGTTGTGAAGACCCGAGCATAGCGGCGAACCGGCCCTCACGTGTTTGTCTTGTGTTATCGACAGGATCGCGGCATGGCGACGGCGACACTACAGGGATGCCAACCCCCTCCACCCCCGAACGACAGGCCGCACGCGCGGCCGGCCTGCGCTATGTCGACGACACCCAGCCGGGCATCAGCCGGCGCCGCGCAGGCAAGGGTTTCAGCTACCGCGATGCTGATGGCCACGCGATACGCGACGCCACCACCCTGCAACGCATCCGTGCGCTGGCGATTCCGCCGGCGTATACCGCCGTGTGGATCTGCGCCCACGCCAACGGCCACTTGCAGGCCACCGGCCGCGATGCACGCGGCCGCAAGCAGTACCGCTACCACGCCGACTGGGCCAAGGAGCGCGACGCCGGCAAGTTCGACCGCATCATCGCCTTTGGCGAGGCCTTGCCCGCGCTGCGGCGGCGGTTGTCGCGGGATCTCAAGCGACCTGGGTTTCCGAAGGAAAAGGTGCTGGCCATGGTGGTCGCGCTGTTGGCGGACACCCTGGTTCGGGTCGGCAATGAAACCTATGCACAACAGAACCGTTCGTTCGGACTGACCACACTGCGCAACCGCCATCTGGAGTTGCTGCGCGGCGGCCGGGTACGCATGCGTTTCCGTGGCAAGTCCGGCCAGCTGCAGGAAGTGACGGTGGGCGATCGCAGGCTGGGACTGCTGGTACGGCGCCTGCAGCAGTTGCCGGGGCAGGCGCTGTTCCAGTACCGCGATGACGACGGTGCGCTGCAGCCGGTGGATTCCGGCGCGGTGAACGACTACCTGCGCGGGGTGATGGGCGAGGACTTCACTGCCAAGGATTTCCGCACCTGGGGCGGAACGGTGACGGCGGTGCAGGCGTTCGCCGCCACCGAGCTGCCGGAACCGGCCAGCCAGCGCGCGCTGGCGCAGGCACAGCGCGCGGTGGTGTGCGAAGTGGCGTCGCTGCTGGGCAACACCCCGGCGGTATGCCGCAAGGCCTACATCGACCCTTGCGTGTTCGCCGGCTGGGAGCGCGGCGAACTGGCCAAGCTGGCCGGCCTGCGTGGGCCGCGCCAGTGGGAACAGGCCACCTTGCGCGTGCTGCGCAGGGCGCGCAGGCTCAGCCGCAGTAGATCGCGGTGATGTTGTTGGTGCGGCCCTTCTCTATGGTCAGGCGGTCGCCGCCCTCGCTGGCCGGCGGCACCCGCGGACCGTCGTGGCGCAGCACCCGCACGTGCAGGCTGTCGCTGTCCACGCGTGCGCGGGCCACGGTGGCATCCGAAGCGGCCAGGCCCAGTGCGCCGCGCACCATGTCGCTGTGGCACTGCCCGGAAATGACGCCGTCGATTGGCTGCACCTGGGCCACCGGCGAGCTGCTGCAGGCGGCGAGGGCAAAGCAGACGGCGGCGGTGGCAATGGCATGTTTCATGGAGGCGTTCCTTGTGTGGTTGCGTGCAGCGTGCGACGCCGCACGTGGTGGCGGAATGAATACCGTGCACATCGTGGACACGGTGCGCTCACTGCCGCTAACAGGATAGGTGCAGACACTGCAGGAGCGGCGTGCGCCGCCCCCGGTAGTGCCGGCCGCTGGCCGGCAGCCCCCTTCCCTCCCGAGGAGACCTGCATGGCCACCACCAAGAAAACCCCCGTTCGCCGCAAAGCCTCGCCCAAGGTGCGTAAAGGCAGCACCGCGACGAAGACCGCTGCCGACCCCGATCGCCCACGGGTGGTGAAGACGGCAACCCGCAAGGCGGCCGCCAGCGATCCACGGGCAGCGCGCGTCGCGGCCCGACAGCGACGCCTGCAGGACCAGGAAAAGGCCAAGGACGTGCGCGCGGCAAAGAAAGCCACGAAGAAGACCGCAACCCAGGCCGGCATACGCCGACAACCGGAGGTGATGCCGGCGCAGCAGCTGGCCAAGCCCGGGCATGAACACGAACTGGAGTTGGCGCCGCGTTTCCTTGCACCGGACTACGCCGGCAGCGGCAAGCTGCAGGGCATGCGCGCGATTGTCACCGGTGGCGATTCCGGCATCGGCCGTGCGGTGGCGGTACTGTTCGCACGCGAAGGCGCCGATGTGGCGGTACTGCACCTGGACGAGGCTGCAGACGCCGACATCACCCGCCAGCATGTGGAGCGCGAAGGTAGCCGCTGCGTGGTGATCGCCGGCGACGTGCGCGATCCGCGCTTCTGCAACAAGGCGGTGAAGCAGGTGGCCAAGGCCTTCGGCGGCATCGACATCCTGGTCAACAATGCTGCCTTCCAGCTGCATTGCGAGCGCCTGGAGGATCTGGAGGACGCCCATCTGCAGGAAACCCTGCAGACCAACATCGGCGGCTACATCCAGATGGCGCGCGCGGTACTGCCGCATCTGGGCGAGGGTGCCAGCATCATCAACACCGGTTCGGAAACGGGAATCTTCGGCAGCAAGGCGCTGATCGACTACTCGGCCACCAAGGGCGCCATTCATGCCTTCACCAAGGCGCTGGCCAGCCAGCTGCTGCCGCGTGGCATCCGGGTCAACTGCGTGGCACCGGGTCCGGTGTGGACGCCGTTGAACCCGGCCGACAAGCCGGCGGAGGACGTGGCGGAGTTCGGCAAGGACAGCGACATGGGCCGGCCCGCACAGCCCGAAGAACTCTCGCCGGCCTATGTGTTCCTGGCTTCGCCGGTCTGTGCCAGTTACATCAGCGGGGTGATCCTGCCGGTGATGGGCGGGCCGCGGGGGTGAGGCCGGGCGCGGCATGTGCTGCCTGAATGGGGCGTGGCGCGGGGTGTGCGCTGTGTCAAAAGCTCCGCCGGGCGGCTGGGGTAGGCTGACTCCCAACCGATCACGTTCAAGGACCGACCATGCCCGGGATGGACATCAACGCGGCGGCCAATGAAGTCGTCGCGCTTTTACGACAGAACGACGCGCGCGGTGCCGCCGTTCGCCTGGAGGCCCTGCACGACGGCCAGAGTGTCGTGGTGCAGGAATCGCTGGATCGCTACATTTCGGCGCGTGCCGCCACCGAACTCGAGGCGTTGCGACGCAGCGGTGGTGTTGCCGCAGCGGATGCGGCCACGGTGAACCCGATGCTGGATCGCCTGGGCGAGGCGACGCGGCCACCGCGGATGCCCGATGCGGCAGAGACCGCAGCGCTGAGCCAGGCCCAGCAGTACGATGTGTATGGCAGCATCGTGGCCCAGCGCGGCAACACTGCGGCGAATGACGCGATGGCAACGCAGGACCGCGTGGTGCTGGGGCTGCGCGACGAGAACCGCACCACCGAGGCGCGCGGGCGTGGCGTCTACGACGACCGTATCGTGGTGCTGTGGAAGGATGCGCAGGGCCAAGGCCATGTGCGTGAGTTCAACCAGGCGACGACCGAACCGACCGCCCAGTACGACGGCCATGCCAAGACCACGCCGCGCAGCCCGGGCTTCGGCAACGTGGCACCGCGTACCAAGACCGAGGGTGAGGACGTCAACGGCGACCGGGTCAAGGACCTGGGGCGCTTGGGCGAGGGCACCACCGAGATGCGCGCAACGACCCATCCGCGCAATGGCCATCCCGATGAGTTCGCGCTGCGTCCCTCGCAGGATGCGATCACCGCAGGCGCCGGCCGTGTGGAGCGCGACAGCAATGGCGACGGCTGGTTCGATGCGCGCGATACCCAGGGCGTGCAGGACCTCAACGACACCTTCAAGATCCATCGTGGCAGCCGCTCCAACACCGATTCGGCCGGCTGCCAGACCATCGGCGGCGGTGAGTACGACGACTTCGTGTCGACGGTGCGCGGCACGCCCGGGCAGAACCGTTGGCAGTACGTGCTGACCTCGGTCGCCCCCGGCCAGGCGCGCGAGCTGGGGCAGGACATGCCGCTCGCGGCCACTGACGATCCCCGTCAGCCGCAGCATCGCGATCATGCCCTGCAGCAGCAGATCAGCACGCGCCTGCAGGCCCTGGGCGGACGCTACGCCGAGCATGCTGATGACTACAGCCTGGTGATGCTGTGCGAAGCGAAGGCTGCGGGCATCACCCGGGTCGACCAGATCGTGGCCAGCAATCCCAGTGCTGGACGTGCGGCGGGCGAGACACTGTTCCTGGTGCAGGGCAGTCCGGGCGATCCTGCGGTGCTGCGCGCAGGGGTCAATGCAGCCGAGGTGCGCGAAACTTCGGTGGAAACCAGCCTGCGTCAGCTGCAGCAGCAATCACGCGAACAGGCGGCACCCACACCCGCGCCTGCACACCCGCAGGAAGCGCCGGCGATGGGAGGGCGTTGAGCGATGATCCGATCACACCTGATGCCGAGCGTTTCGTTGATGCTGTTGCTGACCTGCAGCGCCTGCGCGCCCGCTGGGGAGCGCGTCGCGCCGGTAGCGCCCACCGCCAGCTCGGCGGCGAAACCGGAGGCCTTGCCTGCGCAGACCCTGCCCACTGATCGTGGATTGCCCGCACTGCCGGAAGCCTCCGGCAGCGCCCATCCCGGCGGTCGCTACGCTGCGCTGCCCGAACCTGCCAGGCAGGTGCTGGCGCAGTTGAAGTGCGACGTGGAGAGCGTCAGCAAGGTGCAGGTGCTTTCCATTCCCGCGCAGGATGGCCAGCAGGATTTCATGGTCACCGATCGCAGCGGGCCGCGTTTCCGCTACTGGATGCGGTCGTTCTCCGGTCGTGGCGGTACCACCGGGTATCTGGTGCAGCTGCAGGACTGCCCGGCAACCACCACGGGCATGCGCGCCTACATCGCACAGGGAGCCGCACCGCTGCAGGATGTCACCGCGTCGTTGCTGGCGCAGGCCAAGCTGCCCGACGCGGCGACCATGACGGCTTACCAGGACAAGGGCGCGGGTGATCTGTTCGCCTTCATCGGGGCGCTGGACAAGGTGCCGGTGCTGCGCTGGGTGGCCGAAGCAGACCCCGAACAGCCACTGGCCGTCGAGGCGCGCAGCTTCGACCATGGCAATGCCATCCACGGTGGTTTCCTGCGCTGGAACCAGGATCACTTCGAAGTGGCCAGGACCGTACCCGCCGCCCTATGGCCCTGCGACGACAGCCCGTTGCTGCCGTGCAAGGGGGACCCGTTCGTAAGCGGGCGGTGAGGCGTCACGCGCGTAGAAATCGGCAATGCGGGGGATGAACTGCTGTGGATTGGCGCCGACCAGATTGGTCAGCACCACCACCGCGACGTCGCGGTCGGGATAGACCACGAAGGCCGAGCGCGCACCGCCGATACCGGCCACCTGAAGGTCGGGCGATGCGCGCAGTACCGGCCAGCCACCCGCCCACGGGCCGGCACGGCCATCAGCCAGGCGCTCCGCGCTCCACATCCGCCGCAGGGCCGTCTCCGGCAGCAGGCGGCCTTCGGTCAACGCAACCAGCCAGCGCGCGGTGTCATCGGCGGTGGTGAGGATGCCACCACCGGCCCACAGTGAAGGCGGAATGTCGTAGAACCAGTGCGACAGGCGCGGCGGTGCATCGGCTGCGTCGGTGGCACGCGGGGCCAGGCTGTACATCGTCGCCACATCCGGGATCAGGTCGTAGCTGTCGCCAAAGGTGGTGCGTGCCATGCGCGCGCTGCTGAACTGGCCGGTGGCGAGGAATCGTTGATAGGACATGCCCGATTGCTGCGCGATGATCCGCGCCAGCAGCACGTAGTTGGTCTGGTTGTATGCGAAGCGCTGGCCGGAGGCCGCCTCCATCGGCAGCGCGGTGACCGCCGCCCACGCTTGGGCTTCGGTACCACCGCCCAGCAGTCCGCTCGCATCGAGGATGTCGGGCAGTCCCGAGGTATGGGCCAGCAGTTGGCGCACACGCACGTCCTGCCAGGTGGCCGGAAGATCATCCAGATAGCGCGATGCCGGGGCATCCAGATCCACCCGGCCCTGCTGCGCCAACTGCGCGATGGCCACGCCGGTGAACGCCTTGGTGGCCGAGTTGAGCGGGAAACGGGTATCACGCGAGGCCGGCACCCCGTTCTCGACATTGGCCAGGCCATAGGCCTCGGACAGCACGACCTGCCCATCCTTGACCACTGCGATCTGCAATCCGGGGATGCGCTGCTCCAGCATGGTCTGGCGGATCAGGCGACGGGTCCGGTCGTTGGGGTGGTCCTGGCTGGCGGACACAGCGGGTAAGGGCAGGGCGCTGATGAGCATGAGCACGACTCGAAGCGTTGGGCGGAACATGCGGGATTCCGGCGGGGCGTCGAGGATCGGATGCAGGGGGCACGGAAAAGGTTTAACGGCATTGTCGCGCCTACCGTTCGTCGGCCCATGACTTCCGGGGGGTTGACTACAGTTGTCGTCAAGCAGAAATTGGCGACACGTGTAGTCAAGGGAGTGGTGTCATGCGTGGCAAGACGATCGGGGACCAGGAACTGGCCCTGCTGCAGTACATCGATGAACATGCGCCGGCCACGGTCGGCGAGGTTGCCAGTGGCTATGGCGAGGCCCGTGGCCTGGCCCGCTCCACCGTGCTGACGATGATGGAGCGGCTGCGGGCGAAGGGGTATCTTCGTCGCCAGCAGCAGGACGGCGTCTACCGCTACCAGGCCACCCGTGGCCCGGAAAGCGTGCTGCAGGGCGCGGTGGCCCAGTTCGTCGACAACACCCTGCAGGGCTCGGTGTCGCCGTTCGTGGCCTACCTGTCGCAGCGCCAGCAGGTCAGCGACAACGAGCTGGCCGAGCTGGAAGCGCTGGTCGCCGAACTCCAATCGCGCCGCCACGAGGGCTGAGCCATGGACACCACGATGCTGATCCTGTTGTTGGAACGGCTGGGCTGGACCAGCCTGCAGACCGTGCTGCTGGTGGCCCTGGTGTACGGCGTGTGCCGCGCACTGCCGTCCCTGTCGGCGGCCACCCGCTGCCGCCTGTGGTGGCTGGTTTCGCTGCAGGCCGTGCTCGGCCTGTTCTGGAGCCAGCCGCTGCAGCTGGCCTGGCTGCCGGCACCGCAGGCGGTGGCGATCACCGCCACTGACGTTGCCGCGGATCTGGTCTACCCGCTGGCCCCGGAGGCCTCGGCACAGCTGTTGGCCGCAATGCCGATGCCTGCCGCGGATGTGCCGGCGGTGGCATGGTGGACCGTCGCACTGGCCGCGCTGTGGATGTCCGGCGTGCTGCTGATGGCACTGCGTACCTTCGGTGAGTGGCGTCGCTGCCGCGCGCTGTTGGCAGCGGCCTATCCGTGCGAGGACCAGGCGCTGGTGCAGGCCCTGCAGCTGGCCGCCGATGCGCACGGCGTGCGCCCTGCACCGCGGCTTTGGATGAGCACGCAGGTGGACGCACCGCAGCTGGTCGGCCCGTTCCGCCCGGTGCTGCTGCTGCCGGCCGGCGACAACGCCTTGCAGGGCGATGCGCTGGACCTGGCACTGACCCACGAGCTGCAGCATCTGCAGCGGCGCGATCTGCAGTGGGGCCTGCTGCCCGCATTGGCCCAGCACCTGTTCTTCTTCCACCCGCTGCTGCGCTTGTCGGTGCGCGAATACGCACAGGCCCGCGAGGAAGCCGTGGATGCGGCCGTGGTCGGCCAGCACGGCGCGAGTCGCCAGGCCTATGGCCGCCTGCTGTTGCAGCTGGGCGTGGCACCGCAGCCACACCTGGGCGTGGCCAGCGCCGCGCCGAATACCACCAGCCTCAAGCGCCGCCTGCTTTCGTTGCAGTCGCGCCGGTCCTGCCCGCGCATCCTGGCGATGGCGTTGACCGCTATCGTCGTTGTGGTGGGCGTGGCACCGATGCGGCTGGTGGCGGCGCCAGTGCCGCCGGCACCGCCGGCGCCTCCGGCCGCACCGAAGGCCGTGGTGCCGCCGCCACCGAAGGCACCGCCAGCGCCTCCGATGTCCGCGCGAGTGCCAGCCGTTCCGGTGGCTCCTGCGGCACCGGCCGAGCCGGCCGATGTCGAGGCGCTGTCAGGCCCGGACGATGCGGATGTGGCGGTCGACGTGGATGTCGATGTGGATACCGACATGGACAGTGAGCATTCGACCTCCCACACCACCTCCATCACCACCTATGGCCGTCTGGATCTCGGCAAATCACCGCGACAGGCCTACGTGCTTGTCGATGGTGATTCGACCTTCGCCAATGGCGGCATCGACGATGTAACGGTGGCCCGCAGGCAGCTCGGCAAGGGGCCGGCGCTGTGGTTCCGCCAGGGCGACAAGCGCTATGTGGTGCGTGACCCGATGCTGATCCAGACCCTGCAGCGCGCCTACAGCGGCGCCGCAGACCTGGGCCGCCAGCAGAGCGAACTGGGCCGCCAACAGAGCGTGCTGGGCCGCCAGCAGGGCGAACTCGGCAGGCAGATGGGTGAAATGGGCCGCCTGCAGGGCGAGGAGTCGCGCCGCATCGCACTGGCCGCCGCCGAGGCAGCACGCAATGCGATGGCCGCCCATGACATCAACCGTGATGCCGCCGCGGAAGCGGCGAAAGCGGCGCGCGGTACGACCCACGATGTGGCCGTTGCGCGAGAGGCTGCACGCGAGGCTGCCGCCGAGGCACGTCGTGCGATGCAGGAAGCCCGCAGCGAGGCCGCGCAATCCGGCCGCACCCGTGACATGCAGCGCCTGGCCAGCCAGCAGTCCGAACTGGCCAGCCGTCAGGCGGCACTGGGCAGCCAGCAGGCCGCGTTGGGCGAGCGCCAGGCACGCGTGCAGGCCCAGGCATCGCAGCAGGCGCAGCAGGTGATCGCGCGTGCACTGGCCAGCGGCAAGGCCGAGCGACTCTGATCGGTAGTGCCGGCCGCTGGCCGGCAATGTGGGGTGCCGGCCAGCGGCCGCCACTACCCTGGGAACATCAACCGCAGCTGGCGCGCTCGATGCGGTTCTGCGCATCTACCTGCACGGTCACGCGATCCTGGCGGAAGTCCATGGTCACCGCCATGCCGGGTTTGACCACCCGTGCACCGCGCGCGCCGCTGTCAGCCACCAGTTTCTTGATCGTGGCTTCGTCGGCGGTCTTGCCGGTGAAGGCTTCCAGCGCCTCCGGCCTGCATTCGTGCGTGGCGTCGGCCACTGGCGCTGGCGCGGGATCGTGGGTGGTGCTGCTGCCGGCGTGACTGCAGGCTGCCAAGGGCAGGATGGCGAGCAGGACCAGGGGATTGAGGCGCATCGTCGGGCTCCAGGCGTGGATGATGGCGGCAGTGTCACCGCTGCCACCGTCAGGCCGCGTCAACGCCTACTGCCCGACCAGTGCCAGGGTTTCGCGTTCACGCTGTTCTTCCCGTACCAGCCGCTGCAGCAGCAGGGCCAAGGTCACCACGTCCTGGTGGTTGTGGTCGGCCACCCGGCGCAGGTTCACCGCGTCGCCGCCACGCAGGAAGCGCAGCCATGCGCCGGGCGCTTCCGAGCCGGGCAGGTCATCCTCGCGCACCACGCGCAGCAGCTGCCGTTCGATGGTGGACAGCTTGCAGTTCTCCCACGTGCCGCGATAGCGGCGGCGGGTCGGATAGAGCAGATCAACGTGATCCAGCGCTGTGATCGGGCAACGCTGGCGGGCCAGTCGGTAGCGCGCCTTCAACAGGGGCGCATCGTAGCTGCGGCCGTTGTAGCTGCAGAACACGGTGGACGGCTGCAGCCAGCTGGCGAAGGTGGCCAGCATCGCGTCCTCGGCGGCCATCGTCGACATCAACAATTGGCGGATGCGCAGGCCTTCACCGCGTTGTGGGCACACATGCCAGTCGGCGGCACCGATCATGAAGGCGCGGGTGCCGGTACCGCCGGCCAGGCCGGTGGTTTCGGTATCGAAGAACAGCAGGTCGCGCGCGGCCACGCGTTGGTCTTCGCGCTTGGCGAAGGCCAGTGACAGCGGGGCAGTCGGGATCGGTTGCGGCTGCAGCGATTCGATCAGGAACAGGCCTGGTGCGATTTCTTTACCGGGGAGCTGGCGATCCTGCGCGCTGGCACGTGTTGGCAAAGGACCACTGCGTGTGCGCAGGCCGAGCAACCGATGCAGGCTGCCCACCTCTGGTTGGCGCAGCGGTGCCGCTGCAGCAACGGGCGCCGCTGCGCCAGTCGCCTTGTGGCGGATTTCCTGTTCGACCCAGGCGAACACAGAACGTTCGGCCGGTGGTTGCCGTGTATCGTTGGCGGCCACCGGGGCCGGCGCTGCGGGCGGCGGCGCGGGCACGGCCGCCGCAACCGCCTTCGGGTCACCGGCCTGCTTCCGCAACAGTCGCAGCTTGTCCAGACTCAGGCTCACGGGGCCAGCAGCTCCATGGGATCGCGCGTGGTCACCACCACGTCGGGCACGTGCTGGCAGGCCTGCGCATCGAACAGGTCGAGCACGCGCAGCGCCAGCGCACGCGGCGAAGTCTCATCTTCTTCCTGCGCGGCCAGCACCGGCCCGACACAGGCCGGACAGCCGGCCTTGCAGTCGCAGCGCTGTACCAGTTCGCGCGCGCGCTGCACCAGCTCGGCCTGGCGCTGCCACAGCGGCTCGCTGAGGCCAACGCCACCGGGGAAGTTGTCGTACAGGTATACGGTCGGCACGAATTCCTGCAGCAGCTCGACAACGCCAGGATCGCCCTCGCTGCCACGCAGCTGGCCGCGGCCGCTCTGGTCGGCGATCGCGAACCAGGAACCATCACCGTTGCCGACCGACTTCTGCAGGTCGCGCGCATCGGCCATCACCGCCACGGTGGCGACGATGTGCAGCGCGTAGGCCGCGCCGAGGAAGCCATCCAACGCATCCTGCTTGCTGGCAAAGGCGCGCAGCAGCAAGGCCTGCGGCAGCTGCCACCACACCGCGGTGGTATGCAGTTCCTGGTCGGGCAGATTCACCGGGCCGTAGCCGATGTTCTCGTGGGTGTAGTAACGGATCTTCTTGTAGCCGGCCACGCGACGAACCACGTGCACTTCGCCATGGTGCGAATCGCCACGCCCGGCCACGCCGCCATCGAAGCGGTCCAGCACCTTGAGCTTGGTGAAGTCGATGCTGTCGGTGTAGTAGTCCACGTGCGTGCGGGTGACGTAGGCTTTGCGGCCTTCCCAGTCCAGCGTCTCTACCTGGTAGGGCGTGGACTGCACCATGTGGATGGCACCCTCGTACAGGGTGAGTGCGGCAGCGGAATAGTCGACCTCGGCGATGATCTGCTGGCGGCCATCGCTGCGGTCGACCACCACGAAGTTGCCGTCGGCCACCGCGCGCAGGCTGACTGCGTTCGCTGGATAGCTGTCGGCGATCCATTCCCAGCGTTCGCCTTCGCGGTGGATCACTTCTGTCTCTGCCAGCGCTTCCAGGAACACTTCCGGATCGATCGGGCCGAAGCAATCGCCGACCCGGAACGGCAGCTCGAACGCCGCGCAGCGGATGTGATCGAACAGGATCAGCGGCTGGTCCGGTGCGATGCGCGCGTGCTCGGGCGAGGCTTCGGCGAAGAAGTCCGGATGCCGCACCACGTACTGGTCCAGCGGCTGCGAACTGGCCACCATCACGCCGAGTGCGGGCTGCTGGCGGCGACCGGCACGGCCGAAGCGCTGCCAGGTGGCGGCCACGCTGCCGGGGTAACCGTTGAGGATCACCACGTCCAGGCTGCCGATATCCACGCCCAGCTCCAGCGCCGAGGTGCTGACGATGCCGTCGATGTTGCCGGCGCGCATCGCCCGTTCGGTCTCACGCCGCTCGGTGGGCAGGTAGCCACCGCGGTAGGCGCGGATGCGGGGTGGCTTGCGCGGATCGTGATCGAAGATGTCCTTCAGGTACTTGGTCAGCACCTCCACCATCAGCCGGGTCTGCGCGAACACCAGCGTCTTCAGCCCGGACTTGATCGCGATGCGGGCGATGCGGTTGCTCTGCGAGCGCGCCGAGGCACGTAGGCCCAGATCCGGGTTGATCACCGGCGGGTTCCACAACAGCACCTGCTTGGGCCCGCTGGGCGCGCCGGACTCGGTGATGGCGGTGACCGGTGCCTCGATCAGCGCCTCGGCATGCGCCTGCGGATTGCCGATAGTGGCCGAGCACAGGATGAACTGTGGTTGCACGCCGTAGAACGCGCAGATGCGCTTGAGCCGGCGCAGTACGTTGGTGACGTGGCTGCCGAACACGCCGCGGTAGGTGTGTACCTCGTCGATGACGATGTAGCGCAGGTTCTCGAAGAACTGCGCCCACTTGGTGTGATGCGGCAGGATCGCCTGGTGCAGCATGTCCGGGTTGGACACCACGATGTCGCCGTGCAGGCGGATGGCCTGCCGCGCATCGCCGGGGGTGTCGCCGTCAAAGGTGAAGGCCTTCACCCCCAGATCGCCGGCGCGGTTGAGTTCCAGCAGCTCGGCCACCTGGTCCTGGGCCAGCGCCTTGGTCGGGAACAGGTACAGCGCCTTGGCCTTGTCCTGCATCGCCGCGCTGACCACCGGCAGGGTGTAGCACAGCGACTTGCCGCTGGCGGTGGGGGTGACGATGGCCACGTGCTCGCCGCGCTGGCTGGCCTCCCAGGCTTCGGACTGGTGGCTGTAGAGCTGTTCGATGCCACGTGCCTTCAGGGCGGCAGCCAGGGCCGGCGGAACCGAATCGGGAATGGGCGCATAGCGGCCTTCGCGGCCGGGAATGGCGAAGCTGCCGGTGATGCGGTCCTGGTAGCGGCGCTGCAGGCGCGCACTGAGCAGGGCGCCGTCGCGGGCCGGCAGGCCATCACGGGTGGCGAGCTTCTGCTCGGCATCGGCGGTGCGCTTGGCGAGTTCGTAAGCCATGGAAGATGGAGCCGGGACGTTTTTCGAGGGGTCACATGGCACCACATTCACGTCTCAGGATGTGAGACACCGCACGCGAAGGGCGTGAACCGTTCAGTGCCCGCGCCCGGTGGCGTCGCCGCATCTCCCTTGGCTGAACAGCTGCCAGTGCAGCAACGAAATCTGAAGCCCGCATCCGTATCCTTGGGTGCTGGACGCAACCAACAGGGTGGATGGCTGTGGCACGACGTGGAACGCAGGGAGCACTCCTGGCCAGCATGCTGCTGGCCGGCATCGCACAGGCGCAGCAGGCCACGCCGGTAGCGGTGCCCGATCCAACGCCCGTGCCCCCTGCAGATGCGCCGGCGGCAACCACCGCGCCGGTCTCCACCACCCCGCAGCAGGACAACGTCACCACCCTCGGCGAAGTGCGTGCACTCAAGCCCGAAGACGAGCCGCTGGACCTGTACCGCTTCAAGAACCCGGTCAAGTTCGGCGACAACCGCTTCAGTCGCGATTGGAGCGAGCCGCCGTCGCCGGAGCAGGTCAGCATGGGCGGTGGCTACATCATGATGGGCGTGGTCAAGGGCGTGCTGGCGGCTGGCAGGGGCTTGAACAAGCTCACCGGGGGACCGGACCAGATCCAGGCCGCGACCGCACGGCCACCGCCGGAACTCAGCGCGGAACAGCGGCAGCGTGCGCTGCGGTTCTCCCAGCAGCAGGATGCCGGTGATGCATCGCCGGTGAAGTAGGTCGGTATATCCTGCCGGCTCCCCCTCCGGTAGTGCTGCCATGTTTCTGCGTTCGATCTGCCTGCTGGCCGCATTGCTGCCGGCGTCCGCCTTCGCGGATGCCATCGCCGGTGATGGCGCCTGCCGCAACGGTGCGTTTCCCTCCGAACAGAGCCGGTTCGCGCTGGCCAAGGTGACGGGTGCGCCCCGTCTGTACCTGCTTGGTGAGATGGACGGCTGCCCGGCGAAAGGCGAACCTGCCTGCCGCCAGCGCAGCTATGTGGTCAACGGCGATACCGTTGTGACCGGGCGTGATCTTGGCCGATACCGCTGCGCGTTCTTCCCGAACAAGGTGGGCGGTAGTGCTGGCTGGGTGGACCGCAGCAAGCTGCAGGCGTTGCCGGTGGTCGTGCCGTCGCTGCAGGACTGGACGGGCAATTGGAAGGATGGCGACAACGGCCTGCGCATCACCGTGCAGGGCGGGCAGCTGCATGTCGAAGGCGACGCCTACTGGCCCTCCGCCAACCCCACGCCGGAGCAGCGCCCGTATGGGCCGAACATGGGCCAGGTGGAAGCGCGCGCGGCGCCCCGTGGTGCCGATGCCGAGTTCGTCGAGGACACTTGCAGCGTGCGCGTGCATTCTCTGGGTGAGGTGCTGATCGTGGCCGACAACAGCGAATGCGGTGGCATGAACGTGCGCTTCAATGGCGTGTACCGGCGCGCGGGCAAGCGCTGACCCCGTGGAAAGGCGCCAACCAAGGTTGGCATCTACCAGGGAAACCGGCCAGTAGATCCACGCCATGCGTGGATGCTGTCTGCGATCCGACCCCGGGATCAGCGCCGCCGTTCCAGCCACCACAGCAGCGATGCGCACAACACGAACGCCAGCCACCAGGGCCAACGCGAGCCCGGTACGGGCTGCATCACCAACGCGTTCGCCGACGTACTGGAGGCCAACGCCTGAGTGGTTGCATCGATCATCGCCTGCCGATGCAGTGCGGGTGCGTCCTTTGAGTCGAACACATAGCGCCAGACAACGCTGTCGCCATGCTGCAGGCGCTGCCAGCCCGATTCGAGGGGCCACCAGCCAGCGCAGCGCATTGCAGATGTCGCGCCATCGACGATCAGCGGTGCGCCTTCGCCGTGCTCATTGAGGGCCTGCAGCGGTGCCTGCACGCCGCACACTGACTGCCGTTCGCCTGCCCAGCTGATCGGCTGCGGCGACCACAGTGCATCACCGCTGCCCAGTGCCCGCGCCAACGTGGCGACCACGCTGCTCCACAGCTCGCCATGACGGTCATCGCGGCCGGCCAGCACCCAGCGCCAGCTGTCGGTCAGCGGCAACAGGCCGATGCGGCCCTTGCCGACCGCGCGCCAGCCACCGATGGCGTTGCCAGCACGATCATGCAGCAGCGCGCTGCCGCCCGGAAACTGCAGCGCCAGTGCTTCCAGCGCGGGCAGGGCGGCACCGTGCGAGCTGCGGTCGGCGTCTTCGCCGTAGCCGGTCGGCAGTGTGCCGGCGGCGAGTGGGCCACGTCGTGCGGCCAGGATGGCGCTTTCGCCGTCGCCGGGAAGCTCGACTGCATGGCTGCTGCCATCACCCTGCACTGGCAGGCCCAGATCGCGGAGGCGCTGGCGCGCGCTGGCCGAAGGTGCGCCTGCACTCCGTACCAGTACACCGATTCCATCGCGCAGTGCCTGGCGCACGGCGGCCAGCTGGCCTGCGCTCAATGCCGCCAGGCTGCGCTCGTCCAGCAGAAGCAGGTCAGTGTGTGCGAGCGATGCTGCATCGATCGACACCGGGCCACCGCCGATGCTGAGGCCCGCGCCTGTATCGGCCTGCACCTGCACACGGATGCCGGCATCGGCCGCCCAGCGGCGCAGGTACTTCAGCTCTGGGCCCGGCGCGCTGGCGCGCACCAGCAGACGCAACGGCGCCGCGGGCACGGTCTGCTGTGGCACCGGCACGCTATCCACCACATGGCCATCTGCATCGAGCAGGCGCAGGCGGAATACGCTGCGTCCCGCCGCGCGGGCGATGCCGCTGAGCTGCACGCGGCCGTCGTCGTCAACGACCGCGCGATCGACCACGCTGTCGGCCGGGTCGAGCAGCTCTGCCTTCGCTTTTGCCACGCCGTGCGCCTGCGCCTGCACGGCGAAGCGCGCACCGGGGGCGACGTCGACCGGTGGCTGCAGTGCGACCCAGCCACGCGGCGCGGGCGTTGGCTGCCAGCGCACATCCTGTGGCAGCACCGCGTCGCGGTCACGTGCCGCCAGGCCCGCACCGACCAGCGTCAGCGCGGAGGCCGGATGCTGGCGCAGCGCGGTGGCAAGGTCGGGAACGCGCTGTGCGCCAGGCACATCAGCAGCTTCCGGCAACAGCAACAGCGGGCCTTCGCTGGCCGGGAGTGCGCCGGCCCTGCCGGCATCGGTTCCGAGCACCACCAGCCCGCCTGCAGGTTGCTGGCGGGTGGGCGGCACCAGGCAGAAATACAGCAGCGCGGCGACGATGATCTGCAGTGCGATCACGATCCACCGGCGGCGAGAGAGCGCGGTGTTTCCACGCAGCTGGCGCACGCTGGCGATGACCACGATCAGAGTGAGTGCCAGTGCAATCCACAGGTTCACAGCGGAGGCGTTCATGGCTGCGCCTCCAGCGCATCGAGGTAGCGCTGGCCCATCGCATCGGCGGCACTGCGCCGCATCGCCTGCGGCAGCGGCCGCTGCAGCGCACGCCACAACTGCGCACGCAGACGCTGGCGACAGTCACGGCATCCTGGTTCGATGCGCAGCTGCTCGATGGCGGCAGCCAGATCGAGTGCATCGGGCAGGTAGGTGGTGTTGCGCTGCTGCCAGGTCGCGAGTGCATCGAGATCGGGCGCGCCGGTGTCATCGCCGAGGCGCTGCCAGGCTTCGACGATGGCCGGGTCCGGCGGCGTGCGTGCGGCCAACGGCAGTTCGCGGCTGGCCAGCCCGGCGCGATCACCGCCCAGCCGGCGGCCTTCATCGATCGGCGGCAGCTCCGGTCCGACCCGGGCCAGGTAGATGCGTTCGGCCTGCTGCACCTGCTTGATGAAAGCCAGCGCCTTGTAAGCAAACGGCAGCGCCTGCTCTGGCCGGCCCTGGCGCAGCTCGCCTTCGGCCGACCACATCTGGTCCAGCGCAGCCTTCAACGTCGCGCGGGTCTGCGGATCGAGCAGAGTGGCGGCCTCGGCATGGTCATGGGTGTGGCCATACTCGGAGAGCACGTCGGTGGCGCTGCCGAACACCGGCGACGTATCGGCATTGGCCGGCTTGCCACCGTGATCGTGGCCATGCGCGTCGTGCGCCCCGGCATCGGCGTCATGGTCGTGATCGTCGTCGTGATCGTGGTCGTCTGCGGCGGGCGTATCGCTGGTGGGCAGGTCGCTGGTCGGCGGTGGCTTCGGCGCACCTTCACTTTCCTCACCCAAGAACTGGCCATAGCGCAGGCGCAGGATGCGCTGGTCGACGCCGATCGCATCGCTGCGCTTCACGAAGTCCTCGGCGGCGAGAGTGCGGCGCTGTCGGATCAGCGCTTCGGCATCGATGATGATCTGCCGCTGGCTGCGGAAGTAGGCCGGCAGGGTCTTCTTGATGCGGCCTTCCAGCTCTGCACCGAGTGCGACTTCGGCGCTGGGCAGGCGCAGGATCACGCTGCTGCTGCGCCCGGTCTGCGGTGTTGGCGCGTGGTTGTCGCGCACCTCCAGCTGGGCGATCACATCGTTGCCGGGCTGCGCGCCCAGCGCAGCAAGATCAAGGGTATGTGCGAAACGCCGCGCGGTGGCTTCGCCGCTGCCGGCAAGCGTGACGCTGCGCTTCACGAAGGTGATGTTCTCCCCGCTGCCCTGGGTGGTGGTGATCGACAGCGTTGCCTGCGCCGCGACACCGTAATCGTCGCTGGCCTCGAAGCGCAGCGCCCATCGCCGTTGCCCGGGCGTGCCCAGAACCAGGCTGGCGGCCGGCTCCAGCACGCGCACGCTGGGCGCGCGGTCGGCCACCACATCCAGCCGGTGCAGGCGGGTTTCGGCCAGCGCCGGTTCGCTCACCACGCGGTACAGCACCGGCGTGCGCGCCACATCCTGTGCCTGCCACTGTCCATCGCGCTCGCTCAGCGGCAGCCGTCGACCATCGTGGAACTGCAGCCATGCCTTGGCCGGTACGCGGTCGAAGCGCAACGACCACGACAGCTGGCTGTCGGCGGCGACCTTGGCATCCAGCGTGTTCTGGGTGATCGTGGCCTGTCCGGTATAGGCCGGTGCGTTGATGCGCAGCCGGGTGGACTGCAGCCGCAGCGGGCCCGCGGACGCGACGCTGCCGGTCGTGGCGGAATGGACGGCTGCCGGGACTGGGTTCGAACGCGGCCAGCCGAACGCGAGCAGGGCAACGGCCAAGCCACCGATCCAGCACAGCACCACCGTCAGGTGTGGCCAACGTGGACGCAGCTCCGGCATCGCCTGTTCCAGCGTGGCAAGCACATGCGCGCGCTGGCGCTGCTGCAGCGGATTGAGCGTGGTGGCGTCGGCGAACAGCAGATCGGCGCTGTCTTCGCTCGTACCGCTGCCATCGAGTTGCCGCTGCAGCCACTGGCGGTCCAGCTGGCGGGCACGTGCAGTGGCGAAGGCCGCGCAGGCGAGCAGGCTGACCGTGGCGACCACGCAGGCGATATCGAAACCGGACAGCCGCAGTGCGAGCGCCGTCGCGGCCAGCGCCCACGGCAGGCCCAGCAGCAGGGTGATGGCGGCGCGGCGACGGCGCGCACGTTGCCAGGCATGCTGCAGCGTCTTCATGCGACCGCCCTGCGCCGCGCGCTGCTGGCCATCCAGCGTTCCAGTGCGAACAGCAGCACGATTGCCAGCAGAAGCCACGCCGTGGGCTCACGCACCGGCGATGCTGCTGCGGGCAGTGCAACCTGGCGCGGCGCCTGGTCCTGTGCATCGCCCACGCGTGGCGACGGCAGCGGCTGCAGGGCCAGCAGCAGGGAACGCGGCAGCTGTGGATCGCGCAGCGCGGCGTTGCTGGCGGTGTTCCACTCGCCCGTCAGCGACAACAGGCGACCCTGGCCGATGCGCTGCTGCCACAACAGCGGCACGCCTTCGGTATCACGCAGCAGGACGGCGGCGTTGGCGGCGGGCCTGGCCGCGGTCAATACGCTGCCGCCCTCATGCAGCCAAGCCTGCCAGTTCGCCGGCAGTGCATCGCTGCGGCTCCATACACCGATCTCGCCACGTTCGGGCAGCGCATTCGCTGCCAGCGGCGCGAGCGGTGCCTGCACGCCCCAGCCGCGCTGCAGTGCGTTCAACCAATGCTGGGCAGTGGCGGATGCCTCGCCGTGCACGCGCAGCTGCGGCAGTGCGGCTGCCGTCCGCGGCGGATTGATCGCCGTCTGCTGCGGGTACCACTGTACTTTGCGAGACAGCAGCAGGCGGGCGCCATCCAGGCCGGGCAGGGGATCGGGAACATGCACGTTCAATGCGGTGCCCGCTGGCAGCTGCGCGTCCAGTTCGCGCAGCAGGCTGGGCAGGGTTGCCGAGGATGTGGGGGGCGCCTGATCAATGGCCGGGAAGCCGGGCGCCAGCCAATGCCAGTTGCCATCCTTGGCCGTGCCGCGCAGCGCCGTGGCATCCAGTCCTGGTGCCACCACCGTCCACGCATCGGGGGCCCGAGCAGGGCCGGTCAGCGCTGGCCGCGCCAGCAGCAATGCCAGCGCGGCCAGCAACAGCAGGCGCACCAGCAGCAACGGCCAGTCATCGAAACGGATGCGCTGGCGCGGCCGGATCTGTGCGCGCAGCCAGCGCAACGCGGCAAAATCCAGCGGCGTATACGGATGGCGTCGAGCGAGGTGGATCAGCAGTGGCAGCAGCCACGCGGCCAGCGCTGCCAGCCCCAGTGGGAACAGCAGGCTCACGCGTCGCCCCCGCGACCGAACAGCGCCTGCAGCGGCTGGTCCAGCGGTTGGTCGAGCCAGCCGGCTGCGCTGGCAATCCCGCTGGCCTGCAGCCGCGACCGCAATGCGGTACGTGCGTCGGCGAAGCGTTGCAGGTAGTCGGCGCGGATCGCCGAGCCATCGCCCAGCAGTTCCTCGCCGGTCTCCGGGTCGCGGAAGCGGTGGCCGGTGTCGAACGGGAAGTCGCGTTCGTCGGCAGTCAGGATCTGCAGCAGGGCCACTTCACGGCGCGCGCTGGCCAGTTGTTCCAGCAGCACGATGCCGGCTTCATCGAAGCCATCGCCAATGGCCAGCAGCATGTCGCCCGGGCGCACGCGTTCCCACAGTGGGCGCAGTCGATCCGCCGCAGGCCAGCCGCCGCGCGCCTGCAGCGCATGAAGTTGCAGGTGCACGCGGTCACGTTGGCGTGCGCCGCTCGCTGCGGGCACCAGCTGCAGCCCATCGCCATTGATCGCCAGCAGGCCGAAACGGTCGCCCTGCTGCAGGGCCAGCTCGGCCAGGCAGGCGGCAACGCCGCGCATATGGTCCAGGCGCGTGCGTTCCGGCGCGGCGCGATCGGCCTGGCCGGCCGAGGCGGTGGCATCGAGCAGCAGCCAGACCGTGATCGGGCTTTCGCGTTCGGATTCGCGTACGAAGAAGCGGTCCGAGCGTGCATACAGCTTCCAGTCGATCTGGCGCAGTTCGTCGCCCGGCTCGTAGGCCCGGTACTGGGCGAACTCCAGGCCGGCACCACGGCTGCGGCTGGCGTGCTGGCCAATGCCGCTCGCACCGCTGGCCAGGCGCGGCCGCAACCGCAGCAGGCGCAGGCGCGCGCGCAGTTCGGGTGGCAGGGTCAACGACATACCAGCGTTCACGCGTGGATCAACCCGGGAACGGCACGGCCTGCAGCAGGGCGGCGACCACGTCGTCGGCACGCTTCTGCTCAGCCTCGGCGGCGAACGACAACAGCAGGCGATGACGCATCACCGGCGCGGCCAAGGCCTGCACATCCTCACGGGTGGCGGCAAAACGGCCCTGCAGCAATGCGCGTGCTTTCGCCGCCAGCACCAGCGATTGCCCGGCGCGTGGGCCAGCGCCCCATTTCACCCATTGGTTGATTGCTGCCGGTGCGCCTTCGCCGGGACGGCTGGCGCGCACCAGGCGGGTGATCCAGGCCAGCACATCGGGGCTGACATGCA
The DNA here is from genome assembly GCF_059416125.1 of Stenotrophomonas sp. GW821-FHT09E08. Taxonomy (NCBI): domain Bacteria; kingdom Pseudomonadati; phylum Pseudomonadota; class Gammaproteobacteria; order Lysobacterales; family Lysobacteraceae; genus Stenotrophomonas; species Stenotrophomonas sp. GW821-FHT09E08. The sequence continues at coordinate 87,191 of NZ_JBWKOO010000007.1, read as the reverse complement.
CCTGGCGCACCGCGGCCTGCAGGGCAATCACCGCTTCGGCATCCATCACCTTGGGCACCGCGTCGGTGGCACCGCCGGTGGTCTGTTCAAGGATCTGCCGCTCTTCTTCCTCGCTGGGGTAATCGACCAGCACATGCAGCAGGAAGCGGTCCAGCTGCGCTTCCGGCAGCGGGTAGGTGCCGGCCTGCTCGATCGGGTTCTGCGTGGCCAGCACGAAGAACGGTGCAGGCAGTGCATACGTGGTGCCTGCGTAGCTGACGGTGCGCTCCTGCATCGCTTCCAGCAGCGCGGCCTGGGTCTTGGGCGGGGTGCGGTTGAGTTCGTCGGCCAGCAGCAGGTTGGTGAAGATCGGGCCCTGCTGGAAGCGGAAATGGCGATGGCCGGTGCCGTGATCTTCCTCCAGCAGCTCGGTACCGAGAATGTCGCTGGGCATCAGGTCGGGGGTGAACTGCACGCGCCTGAACTGCAGTTCCAGCGCCTGGCCGAGCGAGCGCACCAGCAGGGTCTTGCCGAGCCCGGGCGCACCTTCCAGCAGGCAGTGGCCTCCGGCCAACAGGCCGATCAGCAGCTGCTCGACCACGGTGTTCTGGCCAACCACCGCGCGTGCGAGCGCGGCGCGCAGATCGTGCAGGCGCGGCAGCAGGGAGTCGAGGTCAGCGGTGGTCATGGGCGTGCAGGTCCTATCAATTGTTCAACGCGTACATCACGATGTTGACGCCGAAGCGGGTGTTGTCTTCGGCCAGGAAGCGCTTGTTGCGCCAGTCGTAGTCCCACTCGCAGCCGTAGTCCTTGTTGCTGTAGAGCAGGCCCAGGCGGCCATCGACCTCGATGCCTTTCACGTAGTCGTGTACCAGGTCATCGCCCCAGCCATTGAGCTCGAAACTGGTGGCCGGTGGCCCATCGGGGAAGCGGAAGAAGCTGCGGTACAGCGCGTGGCTGTTGGGCAGCTTCTGCAATGCCTTCGGTCCAAACAGGCGACCCATCTGTGCCTCGAACGAGGTGGCGAACAGGCCGTCGATATCATGGTTGCAGTCGTCGACGAAGACGAAGCCGCCATTGCGCACGTAGCGCACGAAGTTCTGCCGCTCGGCGGCGTTGAACTCCACCAGTGTGTGCCCGGCCAGGTAGCAGAACGGCGCTTCCAGCATGCGCGGGTCGGCCAGCGCCACCACGTGTTCCTGCGGATCCACGCGCAGCGAGGTGTAGTCGATCAGCGAGGTGATCAGGTTGGACGGCATGCGCGCGTCCACGTCCCAGTCGCCGGAGTCGTACTGCAGGCGGGTGAACCAGAAGTCGTAGCGCGAACTGCGCGGGCCTGCCTGCGCGAAGGCCGGCAGCGCCGCCGCCGAAGCGGCAGCGGCCAACCAGCGCAGGCAGGCCCGGCGATCCATCAGACCGCGTCGGACAGCGAGGTGAAGGTGAAATCGCGCAGCTTCATCGGCGGGATCATCATCACGTAGCTGGATTCATCACCGGCCACGCGCACCGGCTTGCCCAGCTCTTCGATGTTGTTGAGCATGATCACCGGCGACTCGTTGAAGCGGAAGTTCTTCACCGGGTGCTTGATCTGGCCGTTCTCGATGTAGAAGGTGCCGTCGCGGGTCAGGCCGGTCAGCAGCACGGTCTGCGGATCGACCATGCGGATGTACCAGGTACGGGTGACCAGGATGCCCTTCTGGGTACCGCGCACCAGCTCGGCGGTGCTCTTGTCGCCACCGCTCATCAGCAGGTTGCCCGGCGAGGCCTTGGCGGTCTTGCCCTGCTTCTGGGCCCAGAAGCGCGAGTAGTCCAGGTTGGCGATCTTGCCGTTTTCGATGATGGCGATGCGCTCGCGTGGCATGCCCTCGTTGTCCCACGGCAGCACCGGTGCATCCGGGTGCCACGGGTCGGCGAACATGGTCACGCGCGGGTCGTAGACCTGCTCTCCCAGCTTGTTGCCGCCGCCCTTCTTCGACAGGAAGCTGCGGCCTTCATCGGCCGAGCGTGCGCTGAAGAAGTTCATCATGAAGCTGATCAGGCCTGCGGCCGCGGCCGGTTCCAGGATCACCGTGTACTTGCCGGGCTCCAGCGCCTTGGCTTCGGCCGACTCGGTGGCCTTGCGCATGGCGATGCGGATGTCCTGGTCGGCCTTGAAGTCCGCCGCGTCCTTCAGGTTGCGGCCGACCCAGCCCGAACCACGACCGTCTTCGGTACGCACGGTGCAGGTGTAATCGAAGTTGGTGGTGCGCTGGTAGGCGAAGTTGCCATTGCTGTTTGCGGTGGCCTGGAAGCCCTGGCCGTCTTCAAGGAAACCGGCGGCGATCAGGCCGTGGCCACGGCATGGTGCGATCGAATCTGCGGCGACCTTGGCGCGGAAGGCTGGGTCGATTGCTGCAGTGGATTCGCTGAAGGTGGGGCTGGCGCGGTAGCTCTGCTTGCCGATGGCCGGCATGAACTCCGGATTCTCCGGGGCCAGGCGCGCCAGGTCTTCGGCACGGCGCACCACGCGTTCCAGCGCGGCATCGTCGAACTCGTTGATCGAGGCCGTGCCGACGCGCTTGCCGAAGGCGACGGTGACGGCCAGCTCAGTGTTGTCGACGATGCCGCTGGTGGAGACATTGTTCAGTGCGAAACGGATGTTGCCGCTGATCGCGCCGGCCAGCACGGCGGTGCATTCGTCGGCCTTGGACAGGGCGATGACCTTGTCGAGGATGGCCTTGGCCTGGGCTTCGGTAAAGATACTCATGGTGTAAGGGCTCCTGACCGGTCAGCCGAGGCTGCGTGCGGTGTTGATGACATTGATGCCGTTGAAGCGCGCGGTCGACGAACCGTGCGAGACCGCCGAGACCTGGCCCGGCTGGCCCTTGCCGTCGAAGAACGAACCGCCCAGGCGGTAGTCGCGCTCGTCGGCCACGGCCGTGCAGGCATTCCAGAACTCCGGCGTGCGGATCTGGTAGGCCACGTCTTCCAGCATGCGGGTGATCTGGCCGTTCTTGATCTCGTAGAACAGCTGGCCACCGAACTGCGCGTTGTAGCGCTGCTGGTCGATCGAGAACGAACCGTCACCGATGATGTAGATGCCGTTCTCCACGTCCTTGATCAGGTCCGGCACGCTCAGCGGCTTCTTGCCCGGCGCCATCGACACGTTGGCCATGCGCTGGAACTGCACGCTGGACCACGAGTCGGCATAGCAGCAGCCATCGGACTCGGTCTTGCCGAGGATGTGGGCCTGGTCGCGGATGGTCTGGTAGTCCACCAGCTTGCCGTTGCTGATCAGGTCCCAGCGCTTGCACTTCACGCCTTCGTCGTCGTACGCCACCGCACCGAGGCTGCCCTGCTGGGTCTTGTCGGCGAAGATGTTGACCAGCTCGCTGCCGTACTGGAAATGCTGTTCGCGCTTGTCCATGGTGGCGAAGCTGGTGCCGGCGTAGTTGGCTTCGTAGCCGAGCACGCGGTCCAGTTCCAGCGGGTGGCCGATCGACTCGTGGATGGTCAGCCAGGTGTGCGACGGATCGAGCACCAGATCGTACTTGCCCGGCTTCACCGACGGTGCCTTCAGCTTCTCCTGCGCCTGCTTGGCGGCGGCGATGGCGTCTTCCTTCATGTCGTAGGAAGAACTGTAGTTGACCACGCCGTTGGGGCTGACCACCTTGCCGGCGGCGGCGCCGTCCAGGTACTCGTAGCCCAGGCCCATCGGCGAGGAGAGGCCCGAACGGGTGCGGAACTTGCCGCTGGTCTTGTCGATGGCGGTGACCGTCATCGGGGCCCAGATGCGGTGTACGTCCTGGTCAATGTAGGAGCCATCGGTGGAGGCGAAGTACTTCTGTTCGTTGACCAGGAACAGCATCGAATTGACGAAGCTGGCACCGGCGCCCATTGCTGCGGCGTTGACGTCCAGCAGCAGGCCGACCTTGTCCTTGATTGGTACCTCCATCGCGTTCTTGCGGATCGGTGTGCGCCAGCTCACCTCACCGACGCCGGGTGCCTTGGCCAGCTGTACGGGGGCGGTCTGCACGCCGGCATTGGCCTTGGCGATTGCCGCGGCCTGCTGCGCGGCCCTGGCCACGTCGGCGGTGCCCAGCGCGTTGGTGGCAGCGAAGCCCCAGGCGCCGTTGACGATCACACGGATGCCGACGCCGGTGGACTCGGTGTTCACCACGTTCTGCACCTTGTCCTCGCGGGTGATCACGAACTGCCGCAGGTAGCGGCCGATGCGCACGTCGCAGTAGGTGGCGCCGGCGCTGCGCGCAGCCTGCAGGGCGGCGTCGGCCAGGCGCTTCTTCAACGCCGGGTCGAGGCTGGACTGCAGCTGTTCGGCGGCGATCACCTTGCCGAAGAAGGAGGGCACGATCAGCCCGCCCGCGGTAAGCCCGGTCAGGGCCAGGAAGTCACGTCTTTGCAAGGCTGCTCTCCATGTCGAACGATGGGTGGCTCAAGCGCCGAGACTGCGCGCGGTGTTGATGATGTTGATGCCGTTGAAGCGGGTGGTGGACGAACCGTGCGAGACCGCCGAGACCTGGCCGGGCTGGCCCTTGCCGTCGAAGAACGAACCGCCGAGGCGGAAGTCGCGCTCGTCGCAGATCGCGGTACAGGCATTCCAGAATTCCGGCGTACGGATCTGGTAGGCCGCATCCTCGACCATGCCGGCGATCTTTCCGTCCTTGATCTGGTAGTACAGCTGGCCGCCGAACTGCGCGTTGTAGCGCTGCTGGTCGATCGAATACGAACCGCGGCCGTGGATGTAGATGCCGTTCTCCACGTCCTTGATCATGTCCTCGACGCTGAGTGGCTTCCTGCCCGGCGCCAGCGAGACATTGGCCATGCGCTGGAACTGCACGCTGGACCAGGAATCGGCATAGCTGCAGCCATGCGAAGCATTGCGGCCGAGGATGTGGGCTTCATCGCGGGTGGCCTGGTAATCGACCAGGATGCCGTCGCGCACCAGATCCCAGCGCTGGGTCTTGACGCCTTCGTCGTCGTAGCCGACCGCACCGAGGCTGCCCGGCTGGGTCTTGTCGGCGAAGAAGGTGACGATGTCGCTGCCCCAGCGGAAACCGGCATCGCGCTTGTCCAGCGTGGCGAAGCTGGTGCCGGCGTAGTTGGCTTCGTAGCCGAGCACGCGGTCCAGCTCCAGCGGGTGACCGACATTCTCATGGATGGTCAGGAACAGGTTGGACGGGTCCAGCACCAGGTCGTATTTGCCCGGCTTCACCGACGGCGCCTTCAGTTTTTCGCGCGCGTGGCGGGCGGCGGCGATGGCGTCCTCGACCGGGTCGTAGGAATCACGATAGGCGGTGATGCCGCCGGGCAGCTGCACCTTGCCGCGCGCATCGCCATCGAGGAACTCGTAGCCCATGCCCATCGGCGAGGACAGGCCTGCGCGGGTGCGGAACTTGCCGCTGGCCTTGTCGATGGCGGTGGCAGTGAACGGCAGCCAGATGCGATGTATGTCCTGGTCGATGAACGAGCCATCGCTGGAAGCGAAGTACTTCTGTTCGTTGACCAGGAACAGGGTGGAGTTGATGTAGTCGGCGCCCGCATTCAGCGCGGCGGCGTTGAGCGCCAGCAGCAACTCGACCTTGTCCTGGATCGGTACTTCCATGGCATTGCGGCGGATCGGCGTCTGCCAGCGGACCTCACCGACCGACGGCGTTGGTGCGAGTTGCACCGGCCGGGTCTGGATGCTGGCATTGGCACGGGCGATGGCCGTGGCCTGCTCGACCGCAGCGCGTACGGCGGCCTCGGTCTGCTGATGGGTAGCGGCAAAGCCCCAGGCGCCGTTGACGATCACCCGCACGCCCACGCCGGACGATTCGCGGTTGGTCACGTTGCCGACCTGATGCTCGCGGGTGATGACCGACTGGTTGAGGTAGCGGCCGATGCGCACATCGCAGTAGCTGGCCTTGGCCGTGCGCGCGGTAGCGAGGGCGACCTCGGCCAAGCGCCTGCGCAGCGCGGTGTTGACCGGGGCGAGCAACTGCTCGGCGGCGATGGCACGGGAATGCGGCAGCAGCAGGCCCGCCAGGCCCAGACCGGAAAAAGCCAGGAACTCACGTCGTTGCACAGCGTTTCTCTCTCTCGCTTGCGTGCAGCCGGCAACAGGCCGAGCCGATCACGTCAACTCCTCGACTTTCGCCAGCGCGGCGCCTCCGGGCAAGTGACTGCAGTCATGGTTGGTGGTGTTTCGGCAGGGCTTGCAGCCCTGCACCTGCTCAATGCAACGGCAACGGCCAAAGCCAGAGCCAGAGCCAGAGCGGCATTCCGTGGGTTGGCGGGGCGGTGTCGGATTGCGGGGACGCCGCAAGTACGTCCGTGTAGGCTTGGCAGCCGCATCCATGCGGCTGACACCCCGCAATCCGACACCGCCCCACCTCCGACAGATTCCCGCTGCTGTGGGTAGGTGTCGACCTTGGTCGACACGGTAGATCCACGTCATGCGTGGATGCTCTTCGTTCAATTTTCGAAATATTCGATTTCGATTGAGATTCATCCACGCATGGCGTGGATCCGCGACAGATCGCAGAAATCTGTCGAAGGCGCGGTGGGTCCGGTGGCGGGAGTGTCCGCGGCATGGATGCCGCGGCCAAGCCCCCAAGGGTGAGGGTGCTTTGCTTGCGAAGCACTGCTTCGCAAGCGCCCGAACGCACAGCCGCCAGCGGCTGGGCCGGACCGCGGAGCGGGGTTTACGGCGTCTCCCGCCACCGGACCCACCCCGCCATCCCACAGGAATCCCGCTGTTGCCGTTGCTTTTGCCGTTGCCTTGGCTTGAAGCCTCTGCAGGTGCCGGGCGCAGCCCGGCCGATACCCCTCAACAGGCAGGCGGCGCCCGGAACGGGTACCCTATGCCGCCATCAGATAGCCAATGTGACATGACCGACGCCATCGTCGCTCCGCAGTGGGCCTCCCGCCTGCGCGACATCGCCGACTTCCCCAAGCCCGGCATCCTGTTCAAGGACATCATGCCGCTGCTCGCCCATGGCGAGGACTTCCGCGGTGCTGTCACTGCCATGGCTGACCGCTGGCGCGACCAGAAGCTGGACGCGGTGGTCGGCATCGAATCGCGTGGTTTCATCCTCGGCGCCGCGATGGCGCTGGAACTGGGCGTCGGCTTCGTGCCGGTGCGCAAGCCGGGCAAGCTGCCGGGCCAGGTGCTGCGCGAGGAATACACGCTGGAATATCGCAGCGACTGCATCGAAGTGCACGCCGATGCGCTGCCGGCCGGTGCCCGCGTGGCGATCATCGACGACGTGCTGGCCACAGGTGGCACGCTGGTCGCGGCGCTGTCGCTGGTGCGCCGCCTGGACGTTGACGTGGTCGGTGCCGGCGTACTGGTCGAGCTCGACGGCCTCGGCGGCCGCGCGCGCTGGGAAACGGACCTGCCGCTGTACACCGAACTGGTGTTCTGATTAGAGGGTAGGTGCCAACCAAGGTTGGCATCTACCAGAGCGAATGGCCGGGAGCCGGTAGTTGCCAACCTTGGTTGGCAGCGCTTTTCGCGACTGGCGCCATGGACGGGCCAACCAAGGTTGGCCGCTACCAGGTCAGATCGTTGCCAACGTGGTTGGCAACGCTGCTTCAATCACATCATCCGAACGCGGAAACGACGGCCCTTGATCTTGCCGGCTTCCAGCTTCGCCACGGCCTTGTTGGCCTGCTCACGCGCGATCGCCACATAGGAGCGGGTCGGGAAGATCGCGATCTTGCCGATGAACTTGCTCGACAGGCCGGCATCACCGGTCAGTGCACCGAGGATGTCGCCCGGGCGCAGCTTGTCGGTCTTTCCGCCGTCGATACGCAGCGTGCGCATCGCGGCCTGCGGCAACTCGGCCGGGCGCGAAGTCGCCAGCGGCGTCTTCTGCCAGTCCAGCGGCTGACCCATCTGCGCTTCGATGGCTTCGGCGCGGGTCTTCTCGCGGCCCGCAACCAGGCTGATCGCCAGGCCACTGGCACCGGCACGGCCGGTACGGCCGACGCGGTGCTGGTAGCTCTCCACGTCGGTCGGCAGTTCGTAGTTGATCACCGCCGCCAGCTCTTCCACGTCCAGGCCGCGTGCGGCCACGTCGCTGGCCACCAGCACGTTGCAGCTGCGGTTGGCCAGCAACAACAAGACTTCCTCGCGGTCGCGCTGCTCCATGTCGCCGTGCAGGGCCAGTGCGGAGAACCCGAACTGCTGCAGCGAGTTGGCCACTTCGTCCACGTCCTTGCGGGTGTTGCAGAACACCACCGCCGATTCCGGCGTGTACTTCAGCAGCAGGCCGGCCAGCGCCTTCTGGCGATGTGCCGGTTCCACCTCGCAGAACATGTGGCGGATGGCCGGTGCCTGGTCGGCGCCTTCCACGGTCACTTCCACTGCCTCGCGCAGCAGGTCACGCGCCATGGTGCGGATGCTGTCCGGGAAGGTGGCCGAGAACAGCAGGCTCTGGCGGTCCTTGTGGGTCCGGCCGGCGATCTCGCGGATCGGCTCCTCGAAGCCCATGTCGAGCATGCGGTCGGCTTCATCCAGCACCAGCGTGCGCACCGCGCCCAGATTCAGCGCGCGCTTGCGTGCCAGCTCCTGCACACGGCCAGGCGTGCCGACCAGCACGTGCGGGTCGTGGCCTTCCAGCGAAGCCAGCTGCGGACCCAGCGGCACACCGCCGACCAGCAGCAACAGCTTCAGGTTGGGGATGCCGGTGGCCAGCTTGCGGATCTGCTTGCCGACCTGGTCGGCCAGTTCGCGGGTCGGGCACAGCACCAGCGCCTGTACGCGGATCAGGCTGGGGTCGATCGCCTGCAGCAGGCCCAGGCCGAAGGCGGCGGTCTTGCCGCTGCCGGTCGGGGCCTGGGCGATCACATCGCGGCCATCAAGAATGGCGGGCAGGCTCTGCGCCTGGATCGGCGTGAGGGTGGTATAGCCGAGGGCATCCAGGCCGGGCTGCAGGGCCGGGCTCAGCGGCAGGGTCGAGAAGTCAGTCATGGCGCATTGTACCCGTCCGCGCGGCCGCTCCCTGCCCCAGGGCCTTCATCCATGTGGGTGCCGACCTTGGTCGGCACTCTCCTGCTCAGCCCAGCGCGGCCAGTACGCCCTGGTGGATCGCCAGCCCACCGAACAGCAGCCAGGCGAACAGGATCAGCGCCAGCAGCAGCGGCTTCAGGCCTGCCTGGCGCAGCGCCGAGACGTGGGTGGTCAGGCCCAGCGCGGCCATCGCCATCGCCAGCAGGACCGTGTCCAACTGCACCAGCGCGGCCTGCAGGCCGGCCGGCAGCAGATGCAGCGAGTTGAACCCGGCCACCGCCACGAAACCGAAGGCGAACCACGGCACCACGATGCGCGCCTTGCTGCCGTCGGCGCTGGCCTTGCCGCCACGCGCCAGCCACAGCGACAGCGCCACCAGGAACGGTGCCAGCAGCATCACCCGCACCATCTTGGTGATCACTGCGGTATCGGCCGCCGCTTCGTTGACCGCGCGGCCAGCCGCCACTACCTGTGCCACTTCATGCACCGTCGCACCGGTGAACAGGCCGTACTGCTGCGCGTCCATCGCCAGCCAGCCGTGCGACTGCACCAGCGCATACAGGGCGGGATACAGGAACATCGCCAGCGTGCCGAACACCACCACTGTCGACACCGCCACCGTGACCTGCGCAGCACGGCCGCGCACCACCGGTTCGGCGGCCATCACCGCCGCCGCGCCGCAGATCGCGCTGCCGGCACCGATCAGCATCGCCGCCTCGCGTTCCATCTTGAACACGCGCATGCCCAGCCAGCAGGCCAGTCCGAAGGTGCTGGCGACCACCAGCACGTCCATCAGCACGCCAGTGACGCCAACATGGCCGATGTCCTGGAAGGTCAGGCGCAGGCCGTACAGCACGATGCCGGCGCGCAGCAGCCAGTGCTTGGAGAAGCCGACACCGGCCGCACTGCTCGGTGCCAACCGCGGGTACAAGGTGTTGCCGACCACGATTCCGGCGACGATGGCCACGGTCAGCGCACTCAGCCCGTGCGCCTGCAGCCAGGGCAGCTCGGCCAGATACAGTGACGCCGCCGCGATCAGGCCCACCAGCAGCAGGCCGGGCAGACGCGGTTGCCAGCGTTGGCGCAGGGCGGGCAGGGACCAGGGGGAGAGAGCGGGGGCGTTCATGGCAAGGGTAGGGCTGGAGTGATGGGGCAAGCGTGCGCCCCAGACGATGACCTGTAAAACGAATAATATGGGTGAAACCTACCCATCAAGGAGGTAAGCGCCATGCGCCTGACCTTGCGCCAGTTGCAGGTCTTCGTCGCCATCGCCGACCACGGCAGCACCACTGCTGCCGGCCAGGCCATTGCGCTTTCGCAATCGGCCAGCAGCGCCGCCCTGCAGGAGCTGGAGGCGCACTTCGGCACGCCGTTGTTCGACCGCATCGGCCGCCGCCTGGCCCTGAACGGCCACGGCCGCGCACTGCTGGAGCCGGCGCGCACGCTACTGGTCAACGCCGCCGATCTGGAGCGGCAGCTGGCTGCCGGCGGCGACCCGTCGCAGGGTGCACCGCTGCGGCTGGTGCTGGCCGCCAGTACCACCATCGGCAACTACCTGCTGCCGCCGCGCATCGCCGAACTGCTGCGCCAGGCGCCGCAGGCCGAAGTCGACCTGCGTATCGACAACAGTGCCGGCGTGGTCGCTGCCGTGCAGCGCCTGGATGTGGACGCCGGCCTGATCGAAGGCCCGTGCCATGAGCGCGGCCTGCAGGTCACCGCTTGGCAGCAGGACCCGCTGGTGATCGTGGCCGCCGCCGACGTTGCCGCGCGCTGGTCGCTGGATGAACTGCGCCGCGCCCGCTGGTTGCTGCGCGAACCGGGCTCCGGCACCCGCGAAGCGGTGGAGCAGGCCTTGTTGCCGCACCTGCGCGGCTTCGCCCAGACCCTGCAGCTGGGCAATACCGAAGCGATCAAGCAAGCCGCCATCGCCGGGCTGGGTCTGGCCTGTCTTTCGCGTCATGCGCTGGAAGAGCCGCTGGCCCTCGGCCGCCTGCGCGTGCTCGAGACTCCGCTGCCTGCCCTGCAGCGCACCCTGTGGCTGGTACGTCACCCCGGCAAGCAATGGCTGCCGGGGTTGCAGGCGTTGCTGGGGGAGGTGGGGTAAGCCATCAGATTCCCAGTCGATTCCATCCATCGACACTTCTTGTAGTGCTCATCCACGCATGGCGTAGATCTACCGTGTCGACCAAGGTCGACACCCACCAGAGCAGAATACCGTCCCGCCTCCCACAGGAAACCAGCTTCTGCCGTTGCCGTTGAGGTTGCCGGCCAGCGGCCGGCACTACCGCGGGTGCCGGGTGCAACCCGACCGACGCCCCCAACCGGTACAATGGCCGGATGCCTCTGATTACCCTACAGAACGTCGACTTCAGCGTCGGCGGCCCGTTGTTGCTGGAAAAGGCCGAACTGTCGATCGAGCCGGGCGAACGCATCGCCCTGATCGGCCGCAACGGCGCCGGCAAATCCACCCTGCTCAAGCTGCTGTCCGGCGACCACAAGCCCGATGACGGCGAAGTCCGTGTGCAGCAGGGCGTGCGCGTCACCCGCCTGGAGCAGGAAGTGCCGCACGGCGCCGCCGGCTCGGTATTCGACGTCGTCGCCGACGGTCTCGGCGAACTGGGCCAGTGGCTGGCCGAATTCCACCACCTCAGCCATGCCGAGGTGTTCGATGGCGAAGCGCTCGGCAACGTGCAGGCCAAGATCGACGCCGCCAACGGTTGGGGCCTGGACCAGCGCGTCAGCGAAACCCTGACCAAGCTCGATCTGGATGGCGAGGCCGAGTTCGGCCGCCTGTCCGGCGGCATGAAGCGCCGCGTGCTGCTGGCCCGCGCACTGGTGTCCAGCCCCGACGTGCTGCTGCTGGATGAACCGACCAACCACCTCGACATCGAAGCCATCGATTGGCTCGAAGCGTTCCTGAAGGGCTGGAGCGGCAGCGTGGTGTTCGTCACCCATGACCGCCGCTTCCTGCGTGCGCTGGCCACCCGCATCGTCGAGATCGACCGCGGCCAGGTCACCAGCTGGCCCGGTGACTGGGCCAACTACGAGCGCCGCCGCGAGGAACGCCTCAACGCGCAGGCGCAGGAAAACGCCCGCTTCGACAAGCTGCTGGCACAGGAAGAAGTCTGGATCCGCCAGGGCATCAAGGCCCGCCGCACCCGCGACGAAGGCCGCGTGCGCCGCCTGAAGGCGATGCGCAACGAGCGCTCCGCGCGCCGCGACCTCAGTGGCAACGTCAAGATGGAAGCGGCCCAGGGCGTCAGCTCGGGCAAGAAGGTCATCGACGTCAAGGACATTTCGTTCGCCTTCGGCGAGCGCACCATGGTCCGTGACTTCAGCACCACCATCCTGCGTGGTGACCGCATCGGCCTGATCGGCCCCAACGGCAGCGGCAAGACCACACTGCTGAAGCTGCTGCTGGGCGAACTGCAGCCGCAGAAGGGTGAAGTCAATCCCGGCACCAACCTGCAGATCGCCTATTTCGACCAGTACCGTGCGGTGCTGCGCGAAGACTGGAGCGCCATCGAGAACGTGGCCGAGGGCCGTGATTTCCTCGAGTTCAACGGCAAGCGCAAGCATGTGCATGCCTACCTGCAGGACTTCATGTTCACGCCGGAGCGCGCGCGTGCGCCGATCACCCGCCTGTCTGGCGGTGAGCGCAACCGCCTGCTGCTGGCCAAGCTGTTCGCGCAGCCGTCCAACCTGCTGGTGATGGACGAACCGACCAACGACCTCGACGTGGAAACCCTGGAGTTGCTGGAAGAGCTGCTGGGCGAGTACACCGGCACGCTGCTGCTGGTCAGCCATGACCGTGACTTCATTGACAACGTGGTGACCTCCACGCTGGTGATGGAAGGCGACGGCGTGATCGGTGAGTACGTGGGTGGCTACAGCGACTGGCAGCGGTACGCCAGCAGCATTGCCGCCGCGCCGACGGCGGTGGCTGCCGCCAAGCCGGCCGCCGCCGCACCTGCTGCAGCGGCCGCTACGCCGGCAGCGCCCAAGCGCAAGCTGGCCTACAAGGAAGCGCGCGAGCTGGAGCAGCTGCCGAAGACCATCGAGAAGCTGGAGGGCGACGTCGAAGGGCTGACCTCGGCGATGAACGACCCGTCGTTCTACACCCGCAGCAGCGCTGAAGTGACCGCGCACACCCAGCAGCTGGCCAAGGTGCAGGCCGAGCTGGATGCGGCCTACGCGCGCTGGGAAGAGCTGGAAGGCTGAGTATCGGTCGGCGCCAGCGGTTGCGCCGATTGATGTAGAGCCGAGCCCACGCTCGGCTCAGTAGATCCACGCCATGCGTGGATATCCGGACCCGTGCGGACCAACGGTCCGCACCCACCAATCAACGGTCCGTGCGGACCAAGGTCCGCACCCACCGGGGCGCCGGCGGTCATTTGACCCCGTGCAGATCCCGCAGCTGGCTCGGCCGGCTGCCGAAGTACGCCGCCAGATCGGCAATGTCCTGATCGCTCAGGTCCTTCGCTTGTGGCGTCATCAGCGCATGCTGGCGGTCACCGGCGCGGTAGGCCTGCAGCGCATGCGCCAGGTAGTCACCGTACTGCCCACCCAGCTTCGGATAGGTCGCATCGATCGGCGCGTTGCCGTCGGCGCCGTGGCAGTCGATGCAGCTCTGGTTGGTGGCCTTGCTCTTCACCTTGGCGCGGGCCGCGCCCGCGGCCTCGCGGCCCGGCGGCAGGCCGGCGGAGGATGAAGACCCGTGTTCGCCGCTGGCATGGCCCGGGTCGGCGGCGGATTTCTCGCTGTTTTCCACCTGCGACTGTGAACAGGCGGCCAGCAGCAGGGCAACGGACAGGGCGATGGCGTGACGCATCGGATGCGCGGCTTTCGACATGGGCGGGCCTTACTTGACGGTGGACAGGTAAACAGAGAGATCGGCGATCTCCTGTTCGCTGAAACTCATCGACTGCGCCTGCATCGTCGGATGCCTGCGCTTGCCCTGCCGGTACTCGGTCAGGGCCTGGGCCAGGTACTGCTGGGTCTGGCCGCCGATTTTCGGCACCCGGTAGCTGGGGTAGGCGTTCTTGTAGCCGGTGATGCCGTGGCACCCCTGGCAGGTATAGGCCAGTACCCGGCCATTGTCGAAATTGCCGGTGGGAGCGGTGGCCTGCGGCGTGGCGGCGGGCGCCTGAGCCGGGGCGGGTGTGGCAGGAGCAGGAGCGGGCTGTGCGGCGGCCCCGAGGGGCAGGAGGACGGCCAGAGCGAGACAAGCGGCGAGCGGCTGCGGGCGCATGGTGTCGTTTCCGGGGATTCGGGTCTGGTCGTTCCGGCGTGGGGTACGGAACGACCCGAGTATAGCCTCAGGTTTCATCTAGCTGAAATGGGGGGCGGGCCGACCAGCGGCACGAAGGCACCATGACCTTTGGGATATGGTGTTGCCGTGAAGTGGTGCATTACTTTGCTACCACACCTGTCCACGCATCCTCCAGGGATCTGACGATGTCGCACCCAACCCTCCTGTCCGGCCGTCGCAGCGGAATCTGCGCTGCCGCACTGCTGATCTCCTCCTCCCTGCTGCTGGGCGGTTGCGCCGCAGGGCCTAATTCCGAAGCCAAGGCCGCCGAGACCAAGGAGGAGAAGAAGGTCGACGCGGTTCCGGTCGAGGTGGCCGTGGCCAGCCATCGCGCGGTCGCCGCCAGCTACACCGGCACTGCTGCGCTGGAGCCGCGCGCCGAATCGCAGGTGGTCGCCAAGACCTCCGGCGTGGCGCTGGCGGTGCTGGTCGAAGAGGGACAGCGGGTGAGCGCTGGCCAGCCGCTGGTGCGGCTGGACCCGGACCGTGCGCGCCTGGCCGTGGCGCAGAGCGAAGCGCAGATGCGCAAGCTGGAAAACAACTACCAGCGCGCGCAGAAACTGGTCGGCCAGCAGATGGTCAGCGCCGCCGATGTCGACCAGTTGCGCTACGACCTGGAAAACGTGCGCGCGCAGTACCGCCTGGCCACGCTGGAACTGTCCTACACCACCGTGGTCGCACCGATTTCCGGCGTGATCGCCTCGCGCTCGATCAAGACCGGCAACTTCGTGCAGATCAACACGCCGATCTTCCGCATCGTCGACAACTCGCGGCTGGAAGCCACCCTCAACGTGCCCGAGCGCGAGCTGGCCACCTTGCGCGCCGGCCAGCCGGTGACGCTGGCCGCCGACGCGCTGCCGGGGCAGAGCTTCACCGGTACGGTCGATCGCATCGCGCCGGTGGTGGATTCGGGCAGTGGCACGTTTCGCGTGGTCAGCGCCTTCGACGGCGCCGCGCACGCGCTGCAGCCCGGCATGTTCGGTCGCATCCGCATCGATTACGACCAGCGTGCCGATGCGCTCGTGGTGCCGCGCTTGGCGCTCCTCGACGACGGTGAACCGGCGGTGTTCCGGGTGCGCGAAGGCAAGGTCGCACGCGTTCCGGTCAAGCTGGGTTACGCCGAGGGCCCGTGGGTGGAGATCCGTGATGGCCTGGCGGCCGGTGATCAGGTGGTCACCGCCGGCAAGGTCGCCCTGCGCGACGGCACCGCGGTGCAGGTGATCGCCGATCCGAAGGCAAAGGCGAAGACGGTCGCAACGGCTGCCAAGCCGGCGGACAAGGCCGGGAGCAAGCAATGACCGCCCCGGGCCACGAACACGGTGCCTCGCCGGCGAGCGACGGCGCCGCCGCCGGCATGCGCGGCGGCCTGGTGGAATTCGCCACCCGCCGCCGCGTGACCATCGCCATGTGCACGGTCACCCTGCTGCTGTTCGGCGTGATCGCGCTGGGCAACCTCAAGGTCAACCTGCTGCCGGACCTGAGCTATCCGACGCTGACCGTGCGCACCGAATACACCGGCGCGGCACCGACCGAAATCGAAACCCTGATCACCCAGCCGGTTGAGGAAGCGGTCGGCGTGGTCAAGAACCTGCGCAAGCTGAAATCGGTCTCGCGCACCGGCCAGAGCGATGTGGTGCTGGAGTTCGCCTGGGGCACCAACATGGACCAGGCCAGCCTGGAGGTTCGCGACAAGATGGAGGCGCTGAATCTGCCACTGGAGGCCAAGGCCCCGGTGCTGCTGCGCTTCAATCCGTCCACCGAGCCGATCATGCGCCTGGTGCTGTCGAGCAAGGACGCGCCGGCCACCGATGCCGATGCGATCCGCGAGCTGACCGGCCTGCGCCGCTATGCCGATGAAGACCTGAAAAAGAAGCTGGAGCCGGTCACCGGCGTGGCGGCGGTCAAGGTCGGCGGCGGCCTGGAAGACGAGATCCAGGTCGACATCGACCAGCAGAAGCTTGCCCAGCTGAACCTGCCCATCGACACCGTCATCAAGCGCCTGAAGGACGAGAACATCAACATCTCCGGCGGCCGCCTGGAGGAGGGTTCGCAGCGCTTCCTGGTGCGTACCGTCAACCAGTTCGCTGATCTGGAAGAGATCCGCAACCTGCTGGTCACCACCCAGGCGTCGAACGGCAGCGCGGCTGACTCGGCGTTGCAGCAGATGTTCAACATCGCGGCGTCGACCGGTTCGGCGGCGGCCATCGCGGCGGCCTCGGCGGCGCAGAGCGCATCGTCCGGTGGTGGCTCCAGCGTGGTTGCCAACGGTGTGCCGGTTCGCCTGAAGGACGTGGCCACCGTGCGCCAGGGCTACAAGGAACGCGAAGCGGTGATCCGCCTGGGCGGCAAGGAATCGGTGGAACTGGCGATCTACAAGGAAGGCGACGCCAATACCGTGTCCACCGCCGAAGCGCTGCGCAAGCGCCTGGAGCAGATCAAGGGCACGTTCCCGTCCGATGTTGAACTGACCACCATTGAAGACCAGTCGCGCTTCATCGAGCACGCCATCGCCGACGTCAAGAAGGACGCGGTGATCGGTGGCCTGCTGGCGATCCTGATCATCTTCCTGTTCCTGCGCGACGGCTGGAGCACGTTCGTGATCAGCCTGTCGTTGCCGGTCTCGATCATCGCCACGTTCTTCTTCATGGGCCAGCTCGGCCTCAGCTTGAACGTGATGTCGCTGGGCGGCCTGGCACTGGCCACCGGCCTGGTGGTGGATGACTCCATCGTGGTGCTGGAGAGCATCGCCAAGGCCCGCGAGCGTGGCCTGGGCATCCTGCAGGCGGCCATCGTCGGTACCCGCGAAGTGAGCATGGCGGTGGTCGCCTCCACCCTGACCACCATCGCGGTGTTCCTGCCGCTGGTGTTCGTCGAGGGCATCGCCGGCCAGCTGTTCCGCGACCAGGCATTGACCGTGGCGATCGCCATCGCGATCTCGCTGCTGGTGTCGATGACCCTGATCCCGATGCTGAGCTCGCTGAAGGGACGGCCGCCGCTGGCGTTCCCGGAAGAGGCGCCGAACGCACCGTGGCAGCCGCAGAACCGCTGGCAGAAGCCGGTCGCGCTGGGCCGCCGTGGCGTGGTCGCGACCGCGCGCTGGAGCTTCTACGCACTGGCCTGGCTGGTGGTGCGGGTATGGCGTGGCGTGGTGGCCGTGGTGGGTCCGGTGATGCGCAAGGCCAGCGATCTGGCGATGAAGCCCTATGCCGGTGCCGAGCGTGGCTACCTGCGCCTGCTGCCGAGCGCGCTGGCGCATCCGGGCAAGGTACTGGGCGTAGCTTCGATCATCTTCGTGGCGACCATGGCGCTGGTGCCGATGCTCGGTGCCGACCTGATCCCGCAGCTGGCGCAGGACCGTTTCGAAATGACGGTGAAGCTGCCGGCCGGCACGCCGCTGAAGCAGACTGATGCACTGGTACGCGAGCTGCAGCTGGCACACGGCAAGGGCCAGGGCGTGGCTTCGCTGTACGGTGTCAGCGGCAGCGGCACCCGCCTGGATGCCAGCCCCACCGAGAGCGGCGAGAACATCGGCAAGCTGACCGTGGTGATGGAAGGCGGCGGCAACGCGCGTACCGAAGCGGAGATCACCGAGCGCCTGCGTGACACCATGGGCCAGCATCCGGGTGCACAGGTCGACTTCGCACGGCCGGCGTTGTTCAGCTTCTCCACGCCGCTGGAAATCGAGTTGCGCGGGCAGGACATGGCAACCCTGGAAGTGGCCGGCCAGCGCCTGGCGGCGATGCTGCGCGGCAACGCGCACTACGCCGATGTGAAGTCGACCGTGGAAGAGGGCTTCCCGGAAATCCAGATCCGCTTCGACCAGGAACGCGCAGGTGCGCTGGGCCTGACCACGCGCCAGATCGCCGATGTGGTGGTGAAGAAGGTGCGCGGCGACGTCGCCACCCGCTACAGCTTCCGTGACCGCAAGATCGACGTGCTGGTGCGTGCACAGGAAGGTGATCGTGCCAGCGTGGACAGCATCCGTCGGCTGATCGTCAACCCGGGCAGCACCCGTCCGGTCACATTGGACGCGGTGGCCGATGTGGTCGCCACCACCGGCCCCAGCGAGATCCACCGTGCCGACCAGACCCGGGTGGCGGTGGTGTCGGCCAACCTGCGCGACATCGATCTTGGCGCGGCCATGCGCGAAGTGCAGCAGATGGTGTCGGAACAGCCGCTGGGCGCAGGCGTCGGCCTGCATATCGGTGGCCAGGGTGAGGAGCTGGCGCAGGCGGCGAAGTCGCTGATCTTCGCCTTCGGCCTGGCGATCTTCCTGGTCTACCTGGTGATGGCCTCGCAGTTCGAATCGCTGCTGCACCCGTTCGTGATCCTGTTCACCATCCCGCTGGCGCTGGTCGGCGCCATCCTGGCGCTGATGCTGACCGGGAAGCCCATTTCGGTGGTGGTGTTCATCGGCCTGATCCTGCTGGTCGGCCTGGTCACCAAGAACGCGATCATCCTGATCGACAAGGTCAACCAGCTGCGCGAGGCCGGCGTGGCCAAGCACGAGGCGCTGGTGGAAGGTGCCCGCTCACGCCTGCGGCCGATCATCATGACCACGCTGTGCACGCTGTTCGGCTTCCTGCCGCTGGCGGTGGCGATGGGCGAGGGTGCGGAAGTGCGTGCACCGATGGCGATCACCGTGATCGGCGGCCTGCTGGTGTCGACCCTGCTGACCCTGCTGGTCATTCCGGTGGTGTATGACCTGATGGACCGTCGCGGCGATGTGTATTACCGCGAACGTGGCCGCAAGCATGCCGGCGGGATCGAGCCGGGTGCAGCGGGCAGCGCGGCGGGTGCGGAGGAACCGGCATGAGTGTTGCCGAGTTCTCCATCCGCCGTCCGGTCACCACCATCATGTGTTTCGTGTCGCTGGTGGTGATCGGCCTGATCGCCTCGTTCCGGCTGCCGCTGGAAGCATTGCCGGACATCTCGGCACCGTTCCTGTTCGTGCAGATCCCGTACACCGGCTCGACACCGGAGGAAGTGGAGCGGACCATCATCCGCCCGGTGGAGGAATCGCTGGCGACGATGACCGGCATCAAGCGCATGCGCTCGTCGGCCACCTCCGAGGCGGCGCTGATCTACATCGAGTTCAGCGACTGGGACCGCGACATTGCGATTGCCGCTTCCGATGCGCGCGAGCGCATCGATGCGATCCGCAGCGACCTGCCCGACGACCTGCAGCGCTACAACGTGTTCAAGTGGTCCAGCAGTGACCAGCCGGTGCTGAAGGTGCGCCTGGCCAGTACCACCGATCTGACCACTGCCTATGACATGCTCGACCGCGAGTTCAAGCGGCGCATCGAGCGCATTCCCGGCGTGGCCCGTGTCGACATCACCGGCGCGCCGCCGAACGAGGTGGAGATCGCCATCGATCCGAACCGGCTCAACGCGCATGGGCTGAGCATCAACGAGCTGAGCGAGCGCCTGCGCACGCTGAATTTCTCGATCTCGGCCGGACAGATCGACGACAACGGCCAGCGCGTGCGCGTGCAGCCGGTGGGCGAAATCACCGACCTGCAGGAAATGCGCGACCTGGTGATCAACGCCAAGGGCCTGCGCCTGGGTGACATCGCCGAGATACGGCTGAAGCCGGCGCGCATGAGCTATGGACGCCGCCTGGACGGCAACCCGGCGGTCGGCCTGGACATCTTCAAGGAGCGCAGCGCCAATCTGGTGGAGGTTTCGCGCGCGGCGCTGGCCGAGGTCGAGGCAATTCGCGGGGAGGCGTCGATGCGCGACGTGCAGATCAAGGTGATCGACAACCAGGGCAAGGCGGTGACCTCCTCGTTGCTGGAACTGGCCGAGGCCGGCGGCGTCGGCCTGATCCTGTCGGTGACCGTGCTGTTCTTCTTCCTGCGCCACTGGCCATCCACGCTGATGGTGACCCTGGCCATTCCGATCTGCTTCACCATCACCCTGGGGTTCATGTACTTCGTCGGGGTGACGTTGAACATCCTGACCATGATGGGCCTGCTGCTGGCGGTCGGCATGCTGGTCGACAACGCCGTGGTGGTGGTGGAGAGCATCTACCAGGAACGCGAGCGCATGCCCGGGCAGCCACGGCTGGCCTCGATCATCGGCACCCGCAACGTGGCCATCGCGCTCAGCGCCGGTACCCTGTGCCATTGCATCGTATTCGTACCGAACCTGTTCGGCGAGACCAACAACATCAGCATCTTCATGGCGCAGATCGCGATCACCATCTCGGTCTCGCTGCTGGCCTCGTGGCTGGTGGCAGTCAGCCTGATCCCGATGCTGTCCGCGCGCATGACCACGCCGAAGCTGGTGCATTCGAAGACCGGCCTGATCGCGCGCCTGCAGCGCCGTTACGCACAGCTGCTGGACTGGTCACTGCGCCACCGCGGCTGGAGCCTGCTCGGCATCCTGCTGGTGGTGCTGGTCAGCCTGGTGCCGATGAAGCTGACCAAGATCGATATGTTCGGCGGCGAAGGCGGCAAGGACATCTTCATCGGCTACATGTGGAAGGGCGCCTATACCTACCGGCAGATGTCCGAGGAAGTGGCACGGGTGGAGAGCTGGATCGACCAGAACCGCGAACGCCTGCACGTGAAGCAGGTGTACTCCTGGTACAGCGAGCAGGAAGGCAGCTCGACCGTGGTCACCCTCGACGAGAAGTACGCCAAGGACATCAAAGCGCTGCAGGAAGAGCTGCGCAAGGGGCTGCCGAAGTCGGCCCGCACCGATTATTTCGTCGGCAACCAAGGGGGCGACGGCGGCGGTGGTGGCAATCAGGGCGTACAGGTGCAGCTGGTCGGCGACTCCAGTTCGATGCTGCAGGAGATCGGCCAGGAAGTGGTGCCGCTGCTGGCCCAGCGTGCCGAGCTGCGCGACGTGCGCATCGACAACGGCGAGAAGGGCGGTGAACTGAAGGTGCGCGTTGACCGCGAGCGCGCTGCGGCGTTCGGCTTCAATGCCGAGCAGGTGGCCAGCTTCGTCGGCCTCGCACTGCGCGGTGCGCCGATGCGCGAGTTCCGTCGTGGTGACAACGAAGTACCGGTATGGGTGCGCTTCGCCGGTGCCGAACAGAGCAGCCCCGAGGATCTGGCCGGCTTCAGCGTACGTACCGGCGATGGCCGCAGCGTGCCGCTGCTGAGCCTGGTCAGTGTCGACGTCGGTTCGTCGGCCACCCAGATCGGCCGTACCAACCGCCAGACCACGTTGACCATCAAGGCCAACCTGGCCGAGAAGGTCACCGCGCCGGACGGCCGCAAGGCCATGGAATCGGTGCTCAAGCCGATGAACTTCCCGGCCGGCTATGGCTTCACCTTCGATGGCGGTGACTACGGCAACGACGACGAAGCGATGCAGCAGATGGTGTTCAACCTGCTGATCGCACTGGTGATGATCTACGTGGTGATGGCTGCGGTATTCGAGTCGCTGTTGTTCCCGGCGGCGATCATGAGTGGGGTGCTGTTCTCGATCTTCGGCGTGTTCTGGCTGTTCTGGATCACCGGTACCTCGTTCGGAATCATGTCCTTCATCGGCATCCTGGTGCTGATGGGCGTGGTGGTGAACAACGGCATCGTGATGATCGAGCACATCAACAACCTGCGGCGCGGCGGCATGGGCCGAACGCAGGCACTGGTTGAAGGCTCGCGCGAGCGGTTGCGCCCGATCATGATGACCATGGGCACGGCGATCCTGGCGATGGTGCCGATCTCGCTGACCAATACGCAGATGTTCGGCAACGGCCCGGAGTACGCGCCGATGGCGCGCGCGATCGCCGGTGGCCTGGCGTTCTCGACGGTGGTCAGCCTGCTGTTCCTGCCGACCATCTATGCGGTGCTGGATGACCTGCGCAGTGCGGTCACGCGACTGATCCGGCGCGCCCGCGGTCTGGAGATGGTAGAGCCGGGCGCTGCCCGGCTGTAATGCACGACAACGTGTTGTGGTGTGGGGGGAGACCGGTCGTAGTGGGGCGGTCTCCCCCCATTTTTTTTCAGGCCTTGCGCAGGAACAGCGTGCGCCGGGTGTATTCATGCCCGAAATCGACATGGCCGAACCGCGCGATCTCACGCCGGCCGCGTCGGTAGTAGCGCCATGGCGCCTTCTCCGGCGGGTGGGTCTGTCCGTAGAAGACATCCATGTGACCGACCGGCATCGACTTCGGGGTCACATGCATCACCACGCTGCGGCGCGTGCCGGACGAAGGATGCGGGGCGCCGCCATGGAACAACTGTGGGTGCCAGACGATGACGTCACCCGCCTGCACGTGCACCGCTTGCGGTTGCAGGCCAGCATCTTCGCATTGGCGGGCTACCGCATCCTGGTAGGCAGTCCAGCCCTCCGGCGACATCGCGCCGACCGGGCTGTCGCCGAAGACCGTGCGTCGCAGCGCCTGCACATCAATGGGCGGCAGCAGGTGGCTGCCCGGGACCACCCGTAGTGGGCCGTTACTGTCATCAACTGCCTCCAGTGCCGTCCACACCCCCATGTAGCGCTCGCCCGGGGAGGTGCAGAACAGCGGCGTATCGCGGTGCAATGACTGTTCGGATCCGCGCTCGTAGTAGAGGCTGGTGTAGAGCGTAGTGGGTTCACCGAGGAAGCGGTCGCAGACGTCGATGGCCGGGTTGTCGGTGAGCAGGCGGGTCATCGCATCCACTGCCAGGTGCAGGTTGACGACCCGGTACATGCGATTGTGATCGTCCAGGTTGCGCGTTACCGCTTTTGGGTTGCGCTGCTTGAAGCGCGCGATGCGCTCGTTGATGTCCTGGACCAGCGCCGGCGCGATGGCCTGGCGAACTACTACGTAACCATCGCGCATCAGCGCGTCATATGCATCCATCGCTGTGTTCCTCCTTAAACGCCGAGTATAGCCACGTGTGGCGGGACCATCAGCCCGCCACCTTGCCCCAGACCTTGAACGTGGTCAGCCACAGGCCCAGCATGCTGCCCAGGTTGGTCAGCATGAAGGTCAGCACCACGCGGGTGACGCGGTTGCGGTACCAGCCCTTCAGGCTCTGCGCATCGTCGCGCAGCTTCAGGAAGTCCTCGTACGCCGGCTTGCGCAGGCGTGCTTCCACCAGTGCCGAGAACGCGCCGGTTGGAATGCTCAAGCGGAACGGCTTGAACGGTGCCACCGCGATCGCGGTCAGGATGCTCAGCGGATGGCCACCGGCCAGCAGGCAGCCCAGGCCGGCCAGACCGCCGGTGTACATCGCCCAGGTCGCCAGCAGCTCGGTGCCCACGCCCAGCCCGCCGCGGTAGAAGCCCACGCCGATGCCGGTCGCTACGATGGCCAGGATGCCCAGCGTGAACCACGGGATGTTGCGCTTCTTCGGCACCGATTCCAGCTCGGCGCGCAGCGGTGCCGGTGCCTCGGTGTCGGTTTCCAGATAGCGTGCCAGCCCGGCCAGGTGGCCGGCACCGACCACCGCCAGCACTTCGCGCTGCTGCGGGTCGTGCGCTTCGCGCAGGCGCGTGGCCATGTAGCGGTCGCGCTCGCCGATGATGGTCTCGTACAGCGCCGGGCTCTCGCTGGCGAACTCGCCGAAGCTCGACTCCAGCATGTCGCCCTGCTTGAGCTTCTCGATCTCGTTCTCGCCCACTTCCTCCGACGAGAACAGGCCGGCGCCAAGCCCGGCGACCAGCTTCAGCTTGCCGAAGAAGCCCAGCCGCTGCGATGCACGGCGGAAGGTCAGGCCGACTTCACGGTCGATCAGGTGCACCGGCAGATCGCGCTCGCGGGCCAGTTCCACCGCGCGCTTGAGTTCGGCACCCGGCTCGATGTCGAGCTGCTCGGCCAGGCGCCGCTGGTAGGCGGACAACGCCAGGTTGGCGGCGAACAGGGCGACGCGGCCCTTGCGGATCACCTCGACCAGGTCGAGCTTGGCCAGGGTGTCCGGGTCGCTCAGGGCCTGCAGGCGCTGCGGATCGAGCTCGACGGCCACCGCGTCGAAGCGACCACTGTCGATCGCTTTTTCCACTGCTTCGACGCTGGCGCGAGAGACGTGCGCGGTGCCGAGCAGGGTGTAGCGCACGCCGTCGCGTTCAACGACGCGTACCGGCTGGCCGGCGAACAGGTCATCGCCGGTGTCAGGAAGGGTTTCAGTCATGGATTCATTCATTGGAAGGTGCGGTGTCGGCGCCATCGCCGAGCGCGCGCTGCATCTGCACGGTATCCAGCCAGCGGCCATGCTTGCGGCCAAGGCCACGGAACACGCCCACCAGCTCGAAGCCGAAGCGTTCGTGCAGCTTGATGGAGGCGGCATTGGTCGGTTCACCGATCACCGCCACCATCTGCCGGTAGCCGCGCGCCACGCAGGCGTCGATGAGGGCCTGGAGCAGGCCGGCGCCCACGCCCTGGCCCTGGAAGCGGGCATCGACGTAGACCGAGTTTTCCACGGTCCATTGGTAGGCGATGCGGGTGCGGTAGGTGTTGGCGTAGGCATAGCCGGCCACCTGGCCGTCGATCTCGGCGACCAGGTAGGGGAAGCCACGGTCGATGATGTCGCGCATGCGGCGCAGCATCTCCGGCGCGTCGGGGATGTCGTACTCGTAGGTGTTGACGAAGTCGGTCACTTCCACCGCATAGATCGCGGTGATCGCGTCGATGTCGGCCGGGCCGGCATCACGGATGAGGACGGCCATGCGCGGGCTCCGGCTCAGTCGATGTAGCGCTTGAGCAGGTCGCCGTACGCATCGATGCGGCGATCACGCAGGAACGGCCAGATGCGGCGCACGTGCTCGCTGCGCTGCAGGTCGACGTCGCACACCAGCACGGTGGCATCGGTGCCGGCCTCGGCCAGGAACTCGCCCTGCGGGCCGAGCACGTGGCTGTTGCCCCAGAACTGGATGCCCGACGCGCCCAGCGGCGAAGCCTCGTGGCCGACGCGGTTGCAGCTCAGCACCGGCAGGCCGTTGGCCACGGCGTGGCCGCGGTGGCTCAGCACCCAGGCGTCGCGCTGGCGGGTCTTCTCGTCCTGCACATCGTCCGGGTCCCAGCCGATCGCGGTCGGGTACAGCAGCAGCTCGGCACCGGCCAGCGCCATCAGGCGCGCCGCTTCCGGGTACCACTGGTCCCAGCACACCAGCACGCCGAGGCGGCCCACCGAGGTATCGATCGGCTTGAAGCCGATGTCGCCCGGGGTGAAGTAGAACTTCTCGTAGAAGCCCGGGTCGTCCGGGATATGCATCTTGCGGTACTTGCCCAGCAGCGTGCCGTCCTTTTCGAACACTACCGCGGTGTTGTGGTACAGGCCGGCAGCTCGGCGCTCGAACAGCGAGCCGACCAGTACCACGCCATGCTTCTTCGCCAGCGCGCCCAGGCGCTCAGTGCTCGGGCCCGGAATCGGCTCGGCCAGGTCGAACTCGTCCACCGACTCGTGCTGGCAGAAGTACGGACCGTTATGCAGTTCCTGCAGCAGCACCAGCTTGGCACCCTGCGCAGCCGCCTCGGCCACGCGTGCTTCGATCACCGCCAGGTTGGCGGCGGCATCACCGTGGTTGCGCTCCTGGATCAGGGCGACGGTAAGGGGGCTGCGCGAGTTCATGCGGGGCGTTCCTGCGGGGGAAAACCTGCATGTTAGCGCGGATGGACGGCGACGGCGTGTCGCGCGCTGAATGGGTGCTGGTAGTGCCGGCCGCTGGCCGGCAATCCCGTGGATCCATCAGGCATTGCATGGTTGCCGGCCAGCGGCCGGCACTACCGTCATGCCTTCAACAGGCCTTCCGGCAGCTGCATGGTGATGCAGTGCAGGCTGCCGTTCTGCCAGATCAGCGAGCGGCACGGCACCTGCACGACCTCGCGGCCCGGGTACGCCTGCGCCAGCACGTCGCGGGCCAGGTCATCGGCCGGATCGCCGTAGGCCGGCATCAGCACGGCACCGTTGACGATCAGGTAATTGGCGTACGACGCAGCCAGGCGGCGGCCTTCGTCGATCACCGGCTGTGCCCACGGCAGCGGGAACAGGCGGTACGGCTGGCCGTCCTTGGTGCGCAGCGCCGCCAGCTCATTGCCCATCGCCTGCAGTTCGGCGTAGTGCGAATCGCTTTGGTCGTCGCAGGCCTGGTAGACGATGCTGTCGGCCGAGGCGAAGCGGGCGAGGGTGTCGATGTGGGCGTCGGTGTCGTCGCCTTCCAGGTAGCCGTGGTCCAGCCACAGCACGCGATCCTGCTGCAGCCAGTCGGCCAGGTCGGCAGTCAGGCTTGCCCGGTCGCGGTCCGGGTGGCGCTCGTGCAGGCACTTCCAGGTGGTCAGCAGGGTGCCTTCACCGTCGGTCTCGATGCCGCCGCCTTCCAGCGCGAACGGGATGCTGCGCACCGGTGCGTCGTTGAACACGCCGGCCTGGTCGAGCACGCCCACCAGCTGGTCATCCAGGGTCGCGTCGAACTTGCCGCCCCAGCCGGTGAAGCGGAAGTCCAGCAGCTGGAAGCCGCCATCGGCGCGGCGCAGGGTGATCGGGCCGGAGTCGCGCAGCCAGGTATCGTCGTAGGCCGCCGTGGTGAAGTGGACCTTGTCCATGTCGATGCGGTTGGAGCGCAGCCGCATCTCGGCATAGGTCTCCACATCGTCGTCGGCCACGCAGATCAGCACCGGCTGGAAGCGGGTGATCGCCGCGACCAGCGCGATGTAGGTCTCTTCCACCTGGCCCAGGCGGTCGGCCCAGTCGGTGTCGGCGGTGGGCCAGGCAATCAGGATGCCGCTCTGGGCTTCCCATTCGGCAGGAAAACGAAGGGTCTGGTTCATGGTCTCGCTACACAGGCCCGCGCACGGCGGGTAGAGGGATCATCGGATCGGCGGTTTCGGGCCGATTTCGTTCGGGTCCGCCTGGTTGGCCACCACGTTGATCACCTTCTGCTTCTCGAAGTAGACGGTGAACTGCGGGTACACCCAGCGGTTGATGGTCGGCCACTGCCGTTTCTGCCCGCCACGCGGCTGCAGCTGCTCGCTTGGTGCACCGAACTGCGCCTGCACCTGCTGCATGCTCTGGCCGCGCGCGGGCAGGGCACCAGCTGGTTTTTCGCGGGCGCGGTCGACAAGCAGGGTATCGGCCAGCACCGGTGTGGCGGCGGCCAGGGTGGCCAGCATGGCCAGGGCGGACAGGTAACGCTTCATCTCGAACTACTCCCCAGTGGTCAAGAACGGCGATTACAGCAAAAACGGCAGGAAAAAGCCGCATAAACAAAAAACCGCCCGAAGGCGGCTTTTTGCATCGGGTCGGCCCCGCGTAGGGCCAGCCGCAGCCGCGAGGGCTGTGAGGCTTAGCGCTGACGCGCCTTGAAACGCGGGTTCGACTTGCAGATGACGAAGATCTTGCCACGACGACGCACGACCTTGCAGTCACGGTGACGGGCCTTCGCCGACTTCAGGGAGGACAGGACTTTCATGGCATACCTCGGCGTAAACAGTAGTTGTTCGGGTGGAGCGTGGCCGCGATATGCGAAAGACAATCGGCAGTTGACGCTCGTTCAAGCCCGCCATTCTACCGGGCTTTTCCTCGTGGTTTCAAGTGGTTGCACAAAAGAACCTGCTGGGGGCATCTGGCAGAGGCTAGAATGGCCTCTTCACACGCTCTGGGACCCCCATGAATCCACTTGCTCCCGTCCTGACCATCGACGGCCCATCCGGGGCCGGCAAGGGTACCATCAGCCGCATCGTGGCGCGCCGGATGGGCTGGCATTACCTGGATTCGGGCGCGCTGTACCGGGCGGTGGGCGTGGCTGCCAGCTGGGCCGACATCGATACCTCGGATGCCTCGGCGCTGGTCCGCTGCACCTTCGACACCCACGTCCAGTTTGTCGAGCAGGGCGAGGCCATGCGGGTCCTGGTCAACGGCACCGATGCCACCGACGAGCTGCGCCTGGAGACCACGGGGGCGCTGGCCTCGGCCATTGCCGCCATTCCTGAGGTCCGTGCCGCCCTGAAGGAGCGCCAGCGCGCATTCAGGGAACTGCCGGGCCTGGTCGCCGATGGCCGTGACATGGGCACGGTGATCTTCCCGGACGCGTCCTACAAGGTCTTTCTGACCGCCAGTGCCGAGGAGCGCGCCGAGCGCCGGCATAAGCAGTTGAAAGACAAGGGGGTTTCTGTTAGCTTTGATGACCTCCTGCGCGAGATCATGGCCCGCGACGCCCGTGATGCTCAGCGTACCGTGGCGCCCCTGAAGCCGGCAGACGATGCTGTCCTCATCGACACCACAGGCATCGGCATCGATGATGTCGTTGCCCGAGTGATGGATCTGCTTCCGGTTCCGGCTGCCTGATCCGTTCGCGCGGGAGTACTGCCAGCAACACCGGTGGTGGTCGCGCAAAGCAGTGCTGTACCAGCTCCGTCGCGCAATGATGCGTGGCGGTTTTCCTACTACACACGACCTGCGTTTCCGGGGTCGACCAACAGGCGGGCGGTCGCCATTCCCCTGAAGGGGACGCCACCGACCCATGTGTCCAACAGAGTAAATCTAATGACCGAATCATTTGCCGAACTGTTTGAAGCCAGCCAGGCCAACCTGGCCAAGCTGAAGCCGGGCGCCATCGTCAGCGGTACCGTTGTTGAAGTCCGCGGCGACGTCGTGGTGATCAACGCTGGCCTGAAGTCCGAAGGCATCGTGCCGATCGAACAGTTCCGTAACGACGCTGGCGAAATCGACGTCGCCGAAGGCGACATCGTCAAGGTCGCCCTCGACTCGATCGAGAACGGCTTCGGCGAAACCGTCCTGTCGCGCGAGAAGGCCAAGCGCGCGATGGTGTGGGACGAGCTGGAAGAAGCGTTGGAAAAGAACGAAACCATCACCGGCCGCATCAGCGGCAAGGTCAAGGGTGGTTTCACCGTGGACATCAAGGATGTCCGCGCCTTCCTGCCGGGTTCCCTGGTCGATGTGCGCCCGGTGCGCGATCCGGCCTACCTGGAAGGCAAGGAGCTCGAGTTCAAGCTCATCAAGCTGGACCGCAAGCGTAACAACGTCGTGGTTTCGCGCCGCGCTGTCGTCGAAAGCGAGCACTCGGAAGAGCGCGAGCAGCTGATGGACAAGCTGCAGGAAGGCGCGATCCTGAAGGGTGTCGTCAAGAACCTGACCGACTACGGCGCGTTCGTGGACCTGGGCGGTATCGACGGCCTGCTGCACATCACCGACATGGCATGGAAGCGCGTGCGCCATCCGTCCGAAGTCGTGAACGTCGGCGACGAGCTGGACGTGCGCGTGCTGAAGTTCGACCGCGAGCGCAACCGCGTTTCGCTGGGCCTGAAGCAGCTGGGCGAAGATCCGTGGGATAACATCGCCCGTCGTTACCCGGCCAACAGCCGCGTGTTCGGCAAGGTCTCCAACGTCACCGATTACGGCGCGTTCGTCGAGATCGAGCCGGGCGTCGAAGGCCTGGTGCACGTTTCCGAAATGGATTGGACCAACAAGAACGTCAACCCGTCCAAGGTCGTGCAGGTCGGTGACGAAGTTGAAGTCATGGTCCTGGACGTGGACGAGGAGCGTCGCCGCATCTCGCTGGGCATGAAGCAGGTTGCCGCCAATCCGTGGGAAACCTTCGCTGCCACCCACAAGAAGGGTGACAAGGTGTCGGGCCAGATCAAGTCGATCACCGACTTCGGCATCTTCATCGGCCTGGACGGCGGCATCGACGGCCTGGTTCACCTGTCCGACATCAGCTGGGCGACCACTGGCGAAGACATCGTTCGCAACTTCAAGAAGGGCGACACCCTGGACGCGGTTGTCCTGGCTGTCGATCCGGAGCGTGAGCGCATCTCGCTGGGCGTCAAGCAGCTGGAGCAGGATCCGTTCGGCCAGTACATGGCTGCCAATCCGAAGGGCTCCAAGGTTGAGGGCGTGGTGAAGGAAGTCGACGCCAAGGGCGCGATCATCGAGCTGGCTGACGGCATCGAAGGTTACGTCTCGGCCCGCGACATCGCCAACGAGCGCGTTGACGACGCCACCCAGCACCTGAAGGTCGGCGACAAGGTCGAAGCCAAGTTCGTGGGCATGGACCGCAAGGGCCGCACCCTGCAGCTGTCGATCAAGGCCAAGGACGACGCGGAAATGCGCGAAGTGCTGGAGGAATACCAGTCCTCTTCGGCTGCCAGCGGCACCACCCAGCTGGGCGCGCTGCTGCGTGCGCAGCTGAGCGGCAACAAGTCCGAGTAATCGGCCTTACGCTGTTCGTTGTTTCCTGGACGGCCCGGGCACTGCCCGGGCCGTTTCAGGCTGAGATGCCCCTGATGTGAGCCGGTAATGACCAAATCCGAACTGATCGAAATCCTTGCGCGCCGGCAGGCGCACCTGAAGGCCGATGATGTCGATCTGGCGGTCAAGTCATTGCTGGAAATGATGGGCGGTTCCCTCTCTGCCGGGGATCGCATCGAAATCCGTGGCTTTGGCAGCTTCTCGCTGCACTACCGTCCGCCGCGCCTGGGCCGCAACCCGAAGACCGGTGAATCGGTGGCCCTTCCGGGCAAGCACGTCCCCCATTTCAAGCCGGGCAAGGAACTGCGCGAGCGGGTCAGCAGTGTGCTGCCGCTGGACGCCGATCCGGCCTGAGCCCGCCCCGCCGTCGCGCCACCGCGTGCGAATCGAGCCGCGAGTCGGATAAGCTACGGTCTCCTGCCACTGGAGCTGTCGCATGAAGGTTTTTCGTCTGCTGGTCCTGCTGGCGGTGCTGATCCTTGGGCTGATCATTGGTGCGGTCAACATGACCGCGATGTCGATCAACCTGTTGTTCACCCAATTGAATACGTCCGTCGGCGTGGCGCTGATTGCCGCGCTGCTGATCGGCGTGATCGTCGGCGCCGGCCTGGTGCTGGTGAGCGTGGTCATTCCGCTCTACAGCCAGCTGCGCCGCGCCAACAAGTCCGTTGCCGCCACGTCGGCGCCGGTGGTTCCCCCGCAATCTTTTGATGGACGCTGACCGAAGATGGATTTCGTCACCGAGTGGCTGTGGTTTTTCCTGTTCGTTCCGCTGGCCGCATTGGCCGGATGGGTGATCGGCCGGCGTGGCGGGCAACGCCACGGTGACAACCAGGTCAGCCGCCTGTCCAGCACCTATTTCCGCGGCCTGAACTACCTGCTCAACGAACAGCCGGACAAGGCCATCGAGCTGTTCCTGCACATCGCCGAGCTGGACAAGGAAACCTTCGAGACCCAGGTCGCGCTGGGCCATCTTTTCCGCCGCCGTGGTGAAGTCGATCGCGCCATCCGCCTGCACCAGGGCCTGGTCAACCGCCACGACCTGAGCGACGCGCAGCGCGTGCAGGCGCTGCTGGCACTGGGCGAGGACTACATGAAGTCCGGCCTGCTGGACCGCGCAGAGACCGTGTTCACCGAACTGGCGCAGCTGGACCAGCGTGCTCCGCAGGCGCTCAAGCACCTGATCGGCATTTACCAGGCTGAGCGTGACTGGGAAAAGGCGATCGACAATGCCACCCGCTTCGAGGACGTGACCGGCGAGCCGATGGGCAAGCTGATCGGCCAGTTCGAGTGCGAGCTGGCCGAGCGCTTCCGCGGCGCCGGCAAGCTGGAAGAGGCGAGGGCAGCGATTGCCCGCGCCTACCAGGCCGACGCGATGTCGGTGCGTGCCGGCATCATCGAGGGCCGCCTGGAAACGGATGCCGGCAACGCCGAAGCCGCCGTGCGCGCGTTCGAGCGCGCGGCCCGCAACGATCCCGAGTACCTGCCCGAGCTGCTGCCTGCGCTGATGGCCAACTACCGCAAGGTCGGTGACCTCGGCGGTGCGCGTGCGTTCCTCTCGGAAATGACCGAGCACTATCGTGGTATCGCTCCGGTGCTGGCGCTGACCCGCCTGATGGAAGAGCAGGAGGGCGTGGCCCCGGCCCGTGCCTACCTCGGCCGCCAGCTCAAGGATCGTCCTTCGGTACGTGGCGAGTCCGCGCTGATCGACCTGACCCTGGCCGAAGGCGCCGATTCCACGGCGACCCTGCACGACCTCAAGCACATCACCGACCAGTTGCTGGTCCGCAACCCCGCTTACCGCTGCACCCGCTGCGGCTTCGGCGCGCGCACCCACCACTGGCAGTGCCCGAGCTGCAAAGAGTGGGGCACGGTCAAGCCACTGCTGAACTACGCGGTGCTCTGATCCATGCCGTGGTTTGTGATGGGGGCGCTGCTGGGATTGGCCCTGCTGAGTGCGGCGCTGACCTGGGCGGCACGCGGTTACGCGCTGCGCCGGCAGCTGATGGACCAGCCCGGCGAACGCCGCAGCCATAGCGTGGCAACCCCGCGCGGTGGCGGCATCGCCATCGTCATCAGCCTGCTCGTTACGGCGTGCGTGGCGATGTGGGCCTGGCCCGAAGCAACGCCCAGCCTGCTGGTTGCCAGTCTCGGCCTGGTCCTGGTCGCGGGCATCGGCTGGTGGGACGATCACAAGCCGCTTCCGGCCATGCGCCGGCTGCTGGTGCACTTCATCGCCGCCGCGCTGCTGGCTGCGTTGGTCAAGGTGAATGGTGGCAGCTGGCTGCTGGCCATGCTGGTGCTGCTGTTCACTGCCTCGCTGATCAACATCTGGAACTTCATGGATGGGATCAACGGCATTGCCGCCAGCCAGGCCATCGTGGTCGCATTGGGCCTGGCGCCGGTGCTGCCCTGGCCCTATTCGCTCGCGGCCGTGGCGCTGGGCCTGGCCTGCCTGGGATTCCTGCCGTTCAACTTTCCGCGGGCACGGATCTTCATGGGTGATGTCGGAAGTGGCGCGCTGGGGTATGCCGTGGCGGTGGTTCTGGCGATCGCCAGCGTGCGTACCGACATCAATTGGATCCTGCTGCTGGTTCCGGCCTCGGCGTTCCTTGTGGACGCAGGCTTCACACTGCTGGCGCGCATCATTTCCGGGCAACGCTGGACGGAACCCCATACCCAGCACGTCTACCAGAGGGCGGTCCAGGCAGGAGCCAGCCACGCTCAGGTGACAGGGATGTACTTTGCTTTGGGCCTGTTCAGTATTACAGTGCTTAATGTCTGCTCGAATTTGCAGCCGAGGTGGGAGGCTGTCGTGGCGATCGCGTGGTTCATTGCGCTGAGCGTCCTTTGGCTCCTCCTGCGCAATGGATTGCGTCACCGACAAGGAACTATCTGACTCATGGCTTCACCCTGGCGGGACAGAATCCTCGGCCTGATGCCGCGTTCGGCCATCGTCTGCCACGACCTCTTCATGGTCTGGGCATGCTGGCAGCTGCTCCATGCGGGGCGCTACTCGATCCTTCCCAACGCGCCCGCGCTTCCCCTGTGGAATGTCGACACCACCCTGGTACTGCTGCTGCAGGGCCTGGTGTTCTGGCGCGTTGGCCTGTATCGCGGGCTGTGGCGTTTCGCCAGCGTCAGCGACCTGCTGAACATCTTCAAGGCCAGCTTCATCGGCATGGTCGCCATCGTGCTGGTGCTGATGTGGAAGCGCTTCGATGGCGTGCCGATGTCGGTGCTGGTGATCTATCCGTTCGCACTGTCGGCGCTGCTGGGTGCGCCCCGGCTGCTGTACCGGGCCTGGAAGGATTACCAGTCGCTGCAGTCGGATTCGTCCGCGCGGCGCGTGTTGATCCTCGGTGCCGGCCAGGCGGCCGAGACCCTGGTCCGCGACCTGCGCCGGTCGGGCAACTTCGAACCGGTGGGCCTGCTGGACGATGCGCCCCACCTGCGTGGGGCCAAGCTGCAGGGGCTGCCCATCCTGGGCGGCCTGGACGACGCGCCGGCGGTGGTCCGCGAGACGGCGGCCAAGCTGCTGGTCATTGCTATTCCGTCGCTGGATGCAGCGGGCATGCAGCGGATCGTCGCCATCTGCGAAAGCACCGGCGTGCCTTTCCGTACCGTACCCAAGCTCAGCGACATCCTGCAGGGCCAGTCGCTGCCAGGGCAGTTGAAGGAAGTGGCGATCGAGGATCTGCTCGGCCGCAAGCCGATCATGCCGGACTGGAACCTGATTCGCGGCTGGTTGGGCGGCCGTACGGTGATGGTCACCGGTGCCGGTGGCTCGATCGGCTCGGAGCTGTGCCGCCAGTGTGCGCGCCACGGCGCCGGCCGCATCATCCTGCTGGAGATCAGCGAGCTGCTGTTGCTGACCATTGAAGGCGAGCTGCGCCGCAGCTTCCCCGATGTCGAGGTCGAAGCGGTACTGGGCGACTGTGGCGACCCAGCGGTGATCCGCCACGCGTTGTCGCTGCATCCGGTCGATACCGCGTTCCATGCCGCTGCCTACAAGCATGTGCCGGTGCTGGAGCGTCAGCTGCGCGAAGCGGTGCGAAACAATATCCTGGCCACCGAGAACGTGGCTCGTGCCTGCCTTGAGGCGCACGTCGAGCATTTCGTGTTCATCTCTACCGACAAGGCGGTTGATCCGGTCAATGCGCTGGGTGCCAGCAAGCGCTACGCCGAGATGATCTGCCAGAGCCTGGACCAGAGGTCCACGCATACCCGGTTCGTCACCGTGCGCTTCGGCAACGTGCTGGCCTCGGCCGGCAGCGTGGTGCCGCTGTTCCGCGAGCAGATCCTGCGCGGCGGACCGGTTACTGTCACCGACCCGGAGGTCAGCCGCTACTTCATGACCATCCCGGAGGCCTGCCAGTTGATTCTGCAGGCCGCCGCGTCAGCCTCGCATGGTGCGATCTATACGCTTGACATGGGTGAGCCGGTGCCGATCCGCGTCCTGGCCGAACAGATGATCCGCCTGGCCGGCAAGCAGCCGTACAAGGACATTCCGATCATCTACACCGGCCTGCGCCCGGGCGAGAAGCTGCACGAGACGCTGTTCTATTCGGACGAGGACTATCGTTCGACCGCGCACCCGAAGATTCTCGAGGCCGGTGTGCGCACGTTCGCGCGCGATGTGGTGCTGGGCAATGTCCCGCGCCTGCGCGAGGCGGTGTGCAGCTACGACACCACCAGCATCCAGGAGATCCTGTTCGCGACGATGCCGGAGTTCTCTCCCATCGAACAGGATGCTTACATTTCATCCGCTAAAGTCGTGCCCTTTCCGGCACGTGAGGCCAACAGGCACCAATGAGCAAGCGAATTCGCAAGGCAGTTTTTCCAGTGGCAGGGCTCGGGACGCGCTTTTTGCCGGCAACCAAGACGGTGCCGAAGGAAATGTTGCCGATCATTGATCGTCCGCTGATCCAGTACGCGGTTGATGAAGCGATCGAAGCGGGCTGCGACACGCTGGTGTTCATCACCAACCGCTACAAGCATGCGGTGGCCGATTACTTCGACAAGGCCTACGAACTGGAGCAGAAGCTCGAGCGTGCCGGCAAGCTGGAACAGCTGGAGATGATCCGCCATGTGCTGCCCAACGGCGTGCGTGCGATCTTCGTGACCCAGGCTGAAGCGCTGGGTCTGGGCCATGCGGTGCTGTGTGCCAAGGCTGTGATCGGTGACGAGCCGTTCGCGGTGCTGCTGCCGGACGACCTGATCTGGAACCGTGGCGATGGCGCGCTGAAGCAGATGGCCGACCTCAACGAAGTCAGTGGCGCCAGCGTGATCGCGGTGGAAGACGTGCCGCATGACAAGACCGCCAGCTACGGCATTGTCGCCACCGATGCGTTCGATGGCCGCAAGGGCCGTATCTCTCAGATCGTGGAGAAGCCGAAGCCGGAGGACGCACCGAGCGACCTGGCCGTGGTCGGCCGCTACGTGCTGAGCCCGAAGATCTTCGAACTGCTGGAGCAGACGGGCAGTGGTGCCGGCGGCGAGATCCAGCTGACCGATGCGATCGCGCAGCTGCTGAAGACCGAAGAGGTGGATGCCTATCGTTTCGAGGGCACGCGTTTCGATTGCGGTACGCACCTGGGGCTGGTGGAGGCGACGATTCGCTTCGCGCTGGACAACCCGAAGCTGGCCGGCCCGGCACGCGAGAAGCTGGCGGCGATGTTGGCGGAATAAGGTGTTTTCAAGCGCTCCGTTCGCGGCGCCTTGATTGATACGTGATGGGCGGGACGGGTGGGCCTTTGCAGGACACGCCGTAAACCCGTCCATGGGGGCTCGGTCGCCGCATCCATGCGGCGAACGGTCCTGCAAAGGCCCACCCGCCCCGCCTGTCAGGTTTCCTGCGGGCGCGGACGGGAAGGGCGGAATCAAGGGCAAGAGCAAAAGCAAAAAAGGCGGCCGATGGCTGCCTTTTTCGTTTCCGCGAGCGTCGAGTCGGGGTCGGATCCCTTTGCGTAGCAAAGGGCTCTGACCCCAGCTCTTGATCCTGCCTTTGCTCCCCCCTCCGCCGCGCGGAATGATGGATGGCGCGGGTGGGTGAGGCTGACCGGGACCGTTGGCGCCATGGATGGCGCCATCGAGCCCCCAAGGGTGAGGGCGCTTTGGTTGCGAAGCACTGCTTCGCAAGCGCCCGAACGCACAGCCGCTAGCGGCTGGGCCGGACCCCGGAGGGGGGTTCACGGCGTGTCCCGGGCAGTCTCACCCACCCGGGCCCCACAGCAAACCGACACTGCAGCCGGCAGCGCCTTGAACCTTACAGTGCCTCGAAAATACCCGCTGCGCCCATGCCGGTGCCGATGCACATCGTCACCATGCCGTACTTCTGCTGGCGACGACGCAGGCCGTGCAGCAGGGTCGCGGTACGGATCGCGCCGGTTGCGCCCAGCGGATGGCCCAGGGCGATCGCGCCGCCCAACGGGTTGACCTTGCTCGGGTCCAGGCCGCAATCGCGGATCACCGCCAGCGACTGCGCGGCGAAGGCTTCGTTGAGCTCAATCCAGTCCAGCTGGTCCTGGGTCAGGCCGGCCTGCTTCAGTGCCTTCGGGATCGCGGCGATCGGGCCGATGCCCATCACTTCCGGACGCACGCCGGCCACCGAGAAGCTGACGAAACGCGCCAGCGGGGTCAGGCCGTAATCCTTGATCGCCTGCTCCGAGGCCAGCAGCACGGCGCCGGCGCCATCGCTCATCTGCGAGGAGTTGCCGGCAGTGACGGTGCCGCCGAACTGGCCGTTGCGGAACACCGGACGCAGCTTGGCCAGGCCTTCAGCGGAGGAATCCGGGCGCGGGCCTTCGTCAGTGTCGGCAATCTTGTTGCGGGTGATGATGCGCTTGCCGTCGGCGAGGTCGGGCTGGTGCGAGACGATCTCGTACGGGCTGATCTCGTCCTTGAAGTCGCCGTTCTGGATGGCGGCCATGGCCTTCTGGTGCGAGGCCAGGGCGAACGCGTCCTGGTCTTCGCGCGAGACCTTCCACTCTTCAGCGACCTTCTCGGCGGTGATGCCCATGCCGTAGGCGATGGCCACGTGGTCGTTGTCGAACACGCTCGGGGCCATCGCGATCTTGTTGCCCATCATCGGCACCATCGACATCGATTCGGTGCCGCCGGCCAGCATCAGGTCGGCGTTGCCAAGGCGGATCGCGTCGGCCGCCTGCGCCACGGCCTGCAGGCCGGAGGAGCAGAAGCGGTTCACGGTCTGCGCGGCGATGGTGTTCGGCAGGCCGGCCAGCAGCACGCCGATGCGGGCCACGTTCATGCCCTGCTCGGCTTCGGGCATCGCGCAGCCGATGATCGCGTCATCGATGCGGTTGACGTCCACGCCCGGCGCCTGCGCCACGACGCTGCGCAGCACGTGGGCGAGCATGTCGTCGGGGCGGGTGTTGCGGAACATGCCCTTGGGCGCCTTGCCAACCGGGGTGCGGGTGGCGGCGACGATGTAGGCGTCCTGGATTTGCTTGGTCATTGCAGTGATCTCTCGAAGTTTTTTGCCGGTGTGCCCACCAAGGTGGGCACCTACCAGAGGCAGAGGGATGCCGACCCGTGGCCGGCACCCGCCATCAATCAATTACGCAGCGGCTTGCCGGTCTTCAGCATGTGCGCGATGCGGGCCTGGGTCTTTTCCTGCTGGGCCAGTTCAACGAAGTGCTTGCGCTCCAGGGTCAGCAGCCACTCTTCGTCGACCAGGGTGCCGCGGTCGACCTTGCCGCCGCACAGCACGGTGGCGATGCGCTCGGCAATCTCGTAGTCGTACGGGCTGATGAAACGGCCTTCCAGCATGTTGACCAACATCATCTTGAAGGTGGCGATACCCACGTCACCGGCGACCTGGATGCGGCGTGCCGGCAGCGGCGGGCGGTAGCCCGCTTCGGCCAGCGCACGTGCTTCAGCCTTGGCGATGTACAGCGCCTCGTAGCTGTTGAACACCACCTTGTCGGTGCTGCGCAGCAGGCCCAGTTCCTGGGCGTTGACCGCCGAGTTGGACACCTTGGCCATCGCCACGGTCTCGAAGGTCTTCTTCAGTTCGGCGAACACGTCACCGCCCGGGCCAGCGGCCTGCGAGGCACGCACGGCCAGTTCCTTCAGGCCGCCGCCTGCCGGCAGCAGGCCGACGCCGGCCTCGACCAGACCGATGTAGCTTTCCAGGAAGGCCACGGTCTTGG
Source organism: Stenotrophomonas sp. GW821-FHT09E08 (assembly GCF_059416125.1). Taxonomy (NCBI): domain Bacteria; kingdom Pseudomonadati; phylum Pseudomonadota; class Gammaproteobacteria; order Lysobacterales; family Lysobacteraceae; genus Stenotrophomonas; species Stenotrophomonas sp. GW821-FHT09E08. The sequence continues at coordinate 48,578 of NZ_JBWKOO010000007.1, read as the reverse complement.
CGCTGTGCATCTGGAACTCGCAGCCGCCACCCAGGGCCAGGCCACGCACCGCAGCCACCACAGGCACCAGCGAGTACTTGATGCGCTGGCTGGTGCGCTGGAAGTTGTGCACCATCGCTTCGAACTGGTCGACCTTGCCGGCCTGCAGCAGGCCGAGCGCGCCGGCCAGATCGGCACCGGCGGAGAAGGGCTCCTTCTGCTGCCAGATCACCAGGCCCTGGAAGTCCTTCTCGGCGCGCGTGACGCACTCCTGCAAGCCGTCGAGCACGTGGTCGGAGACGGTGTTCATCTTGGTCTTGAAGCTGACCACGGCAATGCCATCACCGTCGTGCCACATGCGCAGGCCGTCGTTCTCGAACACGGTCTCGCCCGGCGCGAACTTCTCGCCCAGCAGCGGATCCGGGAAGCGCTGGCGCTGGTACACCGGCAGCGACGAGCGCGGCAGCTTGGCGTTGCGCGACGGGCTGTAGCTGCCCTCGGCGGCGTGCACGCCATCGCGGCCATCGAACACCCAATCCGGCAGCGGGGCGTTGCTCATGCTCTTGCCGGCCACGATGTCATCGGCAATCCACTGTGCGACCTGCTTCCAGCCGGCAGCCTGCCAGGTTTCGAACGGGCCCAGCGACCAGCCGTAGCCCCAGCGGATGGCCAGGTCCACGTCGCGCGCGGTCTCGGCGATGTCGGCCAGGTGGTAGGCGCTGTAGTGGAACAGGTCGCGGAAGGTCGCCCACAGGAACTGCGCCTGCGGGTGCTGGCTCTCGCGCAGCTTGGCGAACTTCTCGGCCGGGTTCTTGATCTTCAGGATCTCGACCACTTCCGGTGCGGCGGCGCGGTCAGCCGGACGGTAGTCCTGCTTTTCCAGGTCCAGCACCACGATGTCCTTGCCGACCTTGCGGAAGATGCCGGCGCCGGTCTTCTGGCCCAGTGCGCCCTTGGCAATCAGCGCGTCCAGCCACTTCGGCGACTTGAAGAATTCATGCCACGGGTCGTTGGGCAGGGTATCGCCCATGGTCTTGATGACGTGCGCCATGGTGTCCAGGCCGACCACGTCGGAGGTGCGGTAGGTGGCCGACTTCGGGCGGCCGACCAGCGGGCCGGTCAGGCCGTCCACTTCATCGAAGCCCAGGCCGAACTGCTGGGTGTGGTGGATGGTGGACAGGATCGAGAACACGCCGATGCGGTTGCCGATGAAGTTCGGGGTGTCCTTGGCGTACACCACGCCCTTGCCCAGGGTGGTGACCAGGAACGCTTCCAGGCCTTCCAGCACCGAGGCGTCGGTGGTGGTGGCCGGGATCAGCTCGGCCAGGTGCATGTAGCGCGGCGGGTTGAAGAAGTGCACGCCGCAGAAGCGGTGGCGCAGCTGTTCGGGCAGCACGTCGGCCAGCTTGTTGATGCCCAGGCCCGAGGTGTTGGAGGCCAGCACCGCGTGATCAGCCACGAACGGGGCGATCTTCTTGTACAGGTCCTGCTTCCAGTCCATGCGCTCGGCGATGGCCTCGATGATCAGGTCGCAGTCCTTCAGCTGTTCCAGGCCGCCTTCGTAGTTGGCCGGGGTGATGGCTTCAGCCAGCGACTTGCTGGCCAGCGGCGCCGGGCTCAGCTTGCCCAGGTTGGCGATCGCCTTCAGCACGATGCCGTCGGCCGGACCTTCCTTGGCAGGCAGGTCGAACAGCACGGTGTCGACGCCAGCGTTGGTGAGGTGGGCGGCGATCTGGGCACCCATGACGCCGGCACCCAGCACGGCGGCGCGGCGGACTAGCAGGGAATTGGACATGGTGTAGGGCCTTTGTTGGTCAGCAGTTACTGGGTGGAATCAATGGAGGCGGGCAGGGCGCTGCCGCTGCGTGCGGCGGCGCGGAACCCGGCCTCGGCGAAATGGATCAGTTCATGGGCGGCATGGGCACGATGCGCCGCTTCGGTGACACCGGCGGGACGTTTGATCAGCCCGAAGTCGGCCATGGCATAGGTGAGCGAACCGGCCAGGAAATCCAGCCGCCAGTACAGCTCTTCCTTGCTCAGGCCGGGCACGCATTCGGCGATGGCCTTGCCGAACGCGCGCAGCACATGGCCGTAATGGTCGGACAGGAACTTGCGCAGGTTGTCGTTCTTCTCGGCATAGGCGCGCGCGATCACACGCACGAAGGCGCCACCGCTCTGCCGGTCCTGGGCCATGGCCAGGGCCGGCTCGACGAAGGCGGCCAGCACCGGGCGCAGCTGGCCGGGGTGCTCGGCGCGGGCGCGCTCGAGCTGCGACAGGCGGGCGCCGGTCATTTCGTCCATGCGGCGGCGGAAGACCTCGTTGACCAGGTTTTCCTTGGAGCCGAAGTGGTAGTTCACCGCTGCGATGTTGACGTCGGCCTGGCTGGTGACCTGGCGCAGCGAGGTGCCAGCAAAGCCGTGCTGGGCGAACAGCTCCTCGGCGGCGCCGAGGATCCGGTCCTTGGTCGAGAAGTGGGCGGGCTTGGCCATCGGGCGGGCGGACCTTAATCAAACGATTGTTTGATACTAGAACCAGACGGTAGCGTATGGCATTTTGCAGTGCAGCAAAAATCGACCGGATGGTCAGAATCCGCTCAGGTGGGTGAATGGGGTGGTGGCTGGGGTCGGATCCCCCCCGGGGCTCCGACCCCGGTGCTGGCCCCGGAATGGAGTCAGAGCCCCTGCGGGGATCCGACCCCTGCGGCCGGCACTACCACCCTGCCGCGATATCTCTTACAATCCGCGCACGTTTATCAGGCTAAGCCCGCGTTTCGACGCGGCTTTTTTTTTGTTACCCTTCGGGCCATCAGCGGCCCGATTCCATTGGAGACATCCCATGGCGCTGGAGCGCACCCTTTCGATCATCAAGCCGGACGCCGTTGCCAAGAACGTCATCGGCGAAATCTACGCCCGCTTCGAAAAGGCTGGCCTGAAGGTCGTGGCCGCCAAGTACAAGCAGCTGTCGCGCCGTGAAGCCGAAGGCTTCTACGCCGTGCACCGCGAGCGTCCGTTCTTCAACGCGCTGGTCGAGTTCATGATCTCCGGCCCGGTGATGATCCAGGCCCTGGAGGGCGAGAACGCCGTCCTGGCCCACCGCGACCTGCTGGGCGCCACCAACCCGAAGGAAGCCGCCGCAGGCACCATCCGCGCCGACTTCGCCGAATCCATCGATGCCAACGCCGCCCACGGCTCGGACTCGGTCGAGAATGCAGCGATTGAAATCGCCTACTTCTTCGCCGCCACCGAAGTCGTTTCGCGCTGAGAGTAATGCCGTGAACGAGGTCGTACAGACACCCGCCATCCAGCCGCTGCCGAAGTCGGCACCCACGGCTGGCAAGCAGAACCTGCTCGACCTCGATCGCGCGGGCCTGGAGAAGTTTTTCGTCGAGGTTCTTGGCGAGAAGAAGTTCCGTGCCCATCAGGTGATGAAGTGGATCCACCATCGCTACGTCACCGAGTTCGATGAGATGACCGACCTCGGCAAGGTCCTGCGCGCCAAGCTGCAGGAGCATGCCGAGGTCCTCGTCCCGAACATCGTGTTCGACAAGCCCTCCGCCGACGGCACCCACAAGTGGCTGCTGGCGATGGGCGTGGATGGCAAGAACGCCATCGAGACCGTGTACATCCCCGACAAGACCCGTGGCACGCTGTGCGTGTCCTCGCAGGTCGGTTGCGGCCTGAACTGCACGTTCTGCTCCACCGCCACCCAGGGCTTCAACCGCAACCTGACCACCGCCGAGATCATCGGCCAGGTGTGGGTTGCCGCGCGCCACCTGGGCAACGTGCCGCACCAGATGCGCCGCCTCACCAACGTGGTGATGATGGGCATGGGCGAGCCGTTGATGAATTTCGACAACGTCGTGCGCGCCATGAGCGTGATGCGCGACGACCTGGGCTACGGCCTGGCCAACAAGCGCGTGACCCTGTCGACCTCCGGCCTGGTGCCGCAGATCGACCGCCTGTCCACCGAAAGCGACGTGTCGCTGGCGGTGTCGCTGCATGCGCCCAACGATGCGCTGCGCGAGACCCTGGTGCCGCTCAACAAGAAGTATCCGATCGCCGAGCTGATGGCTTCGTGCGCACGTTACCTGCGCGCCAACAAGCGCCGCGAATCGGTCACCTTCGAATACACCCTGATGAAGGGCATCAACGACAAGCCCGAGCATGCCCGTGAATTGGCGCGCCTGATGCGCCAGTTCGACAACGCGGTGCAGGCCAAGGATTCGGGCAAGGTCAACCTGATCCCGTTCAACCCGTTCCCGGGCACCCGCTACGAGCGTTCGGAAGAAGCGCATATCCGCGCCTTCCAGAAGATCCTGCTCGACAGCAACGTGCTGACTATGGTCCGCCGCACCCGGGGCGACGACATCGACGCCGCCTGTGGCCAGCTCAAGGGCCAGGTGATGGACCGTACCCGTCGCCAGGCCGAGTTCAACAAGACGCTGCAGGCGGGGAAGGGGAGCGATGCCGCGGCCTGACCGCCTCTGGCTGGTCCTGATCGCAGGCGTGCTGGCCGTCACGGTCACCGGCTGCAAGTCCCGTCCGAAGGCCAAGCTGGGCCCCAGTGAGGCACCGGTCTACTCGGTTCGTGATCCGGACAACGTGCGGCGCCAGGTGCGCCTGCAGGACCTGCTGGCACTGGCGGCCCGCGACATGCAGGTCGGTAACCTCGGCGGGGCCGAGCGCAAGGCGCGCGAGGCGCTGAAGCTGGCGCCCGAATCGCCTGATGCACTGGTGCTGCTGGCCGGCATCGACGAGCGCCGTGGCCGTACCCAGCAGGCCGGCGAGATGTTCCGGCGGGCCGCCGAGCTGGCGCCGCAGCGTGGCGATCTTCTCAACAATTACGGCGCCTGGCTGTGCCAGCAGGGTCGGCCGGCCGAGTCGCTGGTGTGGTTCGACCGCGCGTTGAATGCCCCGGGCTATCCCGCCGTGGCCGAGGCCCGGGCCAACGCCGGCGGCTGCGCGCTGGATGCCGGCCAGCTCGAACGTGCCGAGCGCGACCTGCGCGCGGCGCTGGCGGTGCTGCCCGGCAACCCGGTCGCGCTGGAGGCGATGGCCCAGCTGAGCTTCCGCCAGGGCCGCTACATGGAGGCCCGGGCCTTCGCCGAACGTAGGATTGCAGCTGCACCCGCAACGCGTTCCGTGTTACAACTTGCGTCTCAAATCGAAGCGCGGCTGGGTGATCGGGCGGCATCTGATCGCTATATTCAGCGGATTCGACAGGAATTTCCGCAGGAAGCGGGCTCCTAACTCCAGGGTTGATGCATTGTGATTGATGACCAGACTGTGAGCGCTCTCGAGACTGCGGCCGGCTGCGGCACCCGCCTGCGCCAGGCCCGTGAGGCGGCCGGACTGACCCTCGAAGATGTCGGCTCGCGCCTGCGCATGCCGATCCAGGTGGTCAGGTCGCTGGAAGAAGAACAATGGCAGAAGCTCGGCGCGCCCGTGTTCGTGCGCGGCCAGTTGCGCAGCTATGCGCGCCTGCTGGATGTGGACGTGGGCCAGCTGCTGGAGCAGGCCCAGGTCGGGCCGGTGGTCCCGCCCACCCTGGTCAGCCATACCCATACCCCGCGTGCGCGCCGTATCGCCGAGAACCTCGGGCGGCGCGTGCTTTATGTCGGTATCACCGCGGTGCTGGCCGTGCCGGTGTGGTTCGCCACCCGTGGCCACTTCGATGGCAGTGCCACCCCGGCGCCGAATACCGCGTCGCTGGATGCGCTGCCGGCCGCCGTGCCGGTGACCCCGTCCGCAGCAGGCATCGAGCCGTCCACGCCGGTCGAAGTGGCGGCTGCTCCGGCCAGCAAGCCGGCGGCAACCCCGTACGTGGCCTCGCTGGCTCCTGTGCCGCGTTCGGCCCCGGCTGCTGCCGCGGCCAATATGCTGGACATGCAGTTCAATGGCGACAGCTGGGTCGATATCGGCGGCCCGGACGGTACCAGTGTCGAGAAGGCGCTGATCAAGTCCGGCGAGAGCCGCAGCTTCACCCCGGGCCAGGTTGCCCGCGTTACCTTGGGCAATGCCTCGGCGGTCCAGGTTCAGCAGAATGGCGCTATCGTCGATCTGACCCCCTACCAGCGAGCCAACGTGGCACGCTTTCAGGTATCCTCTGAAGGCTCCGTAGTCCCGGTTTCGCACTGAGGCGCGGTTTCACCACCTTCGATTAATCCCAATGGTCCCTCCCGACGGGCGGGGCGAGAGTACGCATGGCGATCGACGATCTGCTCGACGAGCACGAACAAAGTGAACGCGTCCGCAGCTGGCTGCGGAAGAATGGCGCCAGCATCCTCGGTGGCGTAGTCATCGCCATCGGTGCCATTGCCGGTTGGCAGTGGTACCAGAAGGATCAGGGCGGCAAGCTGGCCTCGGCCAATGTCGAGTACCAGAAGGCCCTGGTCGGCCTTCAGCAGAACAAGCTTGACGACGCCTCCAAGGCGGTCAAGGCGCTCGAAGCCGGCCCGTCCAGCATCTACGGCGACCTCGCGGCGCTGCAGCTGGCCAAGGCCCAGGTCGACGCCGGCAAGAACGAAGAAGCGCTGGCCACCCTGCGCGCCGTGAAGGTCGAAGGCGACCTGCAGCGCGTGGTCGACCAGCGCGTGGCCCGCCTGCTGGTGGCTACCGGCAAGAGCGACGAGGCCATCAAGCTGCTCGGCAGCGCCACTGACAGCAGCAGCCTGGAGATCCATGGCGACGCGCTGATGGCGCAGGGCAAGCGCGATGACGCCCGTGCACAGTACGAGAAGGCGCTGAAGACGCTGGACGTGGCAGCGCCGCAGCGGCGCCTGCTGGAAACCAAGGTTATGGATGCTGGCGGCACGGTCGCCGCCCCTGCGGAGTCGGTTTGATGAGTCAGAAGGTCATGATCACCCGCGTCGCCACCGTGCTCCTGATGGGCATGGCGTTGACTGGCTGCAGCACCGTGAAGGGCTGGTTCGCCGGCAAGGACGCGGCAGCGAAGAAGGCCCAGGAGCCGGCTGAACTGGTCAAGTTCGAGCCCTCCGTGAAGGTCAACAAGGCCTGGTCGGTCAACCTCGGCAAGGGCGAGCGCCGCATCGGCGTGCGCCAGGGCCCGGCAGTGGCCAACGGCCACGTGTTCGCCGCGGCGATCACCGGTGGCGTCCACGCCATCGACCTGCAGACCGGCAAGAAGGTCTGGACCTGGGAGCCGAAGAAGGAAAAGAAGAAGGCCAAGCTGCGCCTGTCCGGTGGCCCGGGTGTCGGTGAGAACCTGGTCGTGATCGGCACGCTCGATGGCCAGGTCATCGCCCTGGACATCAACGACGGCAGCGAGAAATGGCGCGCCCGTGTTCCGGGTGAAGTCATTGCCGCGCCGGCCGTTGCCCAGGGCATGGTCTTCGTGCGCAGCAATGATGGCCGTGTGACCGCTTTCGATGTCGGCAACGGCACCCAGAAGTGGTTCAACCCGAGCGAATTGCCGGCGCTGACCGTGCGTGGCAACGCGCCGGTGGTGACCGGTCCGGGCGTGCTGTTCATCGGCAAGGATGAAGGCGCGGTTGCCGCGCTTGCCATGCAGGATGGCCGCACCCTGTGGGAACAGAGCCTCGGCAACGGCGAAGGCCGTACCGAGCTGGAGCGTATGGCCGACGTCGATGGCGCCCCGGTGCTGGAGGGCAACACCCTCTATGTGAGCAGCTTCAAGAACCAGACCATGGCCATCGAAGGCCCGACCGGTCGCCCGCTGTGGGCGCGCGACCATGGCGGCGCGGGTGGCGTGGCGGTTTCGTCGGGCAATGTTTTCGTCACCGACAACAAGGGCGGCGTGTTCGGCCTGGACAAGGCGACCGGCGCAGCAATGTGGTCGCAGACCGAGCTGGCGCGTCGTTCGCTGACCGGCCCGGCGCTGCACGGCGACTACGTGGTGGTCGGTGACTACAAGGGATACGTGCACTGGTTGAAGACCGCCGATGGGGCGATGGCTGCACGGGCAAAGAGCGGCGGTGACGCCCTGCTTGCCCAGCCAATCGTCGTAGACGGGGTGCTGCTGGTGCAGAACGTGGATGGCAAGCTGACCGCCTTCCGGTTGGCAAATTAAAAATGGAGTAATCGCGATGCTGCCTTTGGTCGCCCTGGTTGGACGGCCGAATGTCGGCAAGTCGACTATTTTCAATGCGCTTACGCGCACCCGTGACGCCCTGGTCCACGACCAGCCCGGCGTCACCCGCGACCGCAACTACGGCGTCTGCCGTCTCGACGAGGACAATCATTTCCTCGTCGTCGACACCGGCGGCATCGCGGAAGAGGAAGAAGGCCTGGCCGGCGCTACCACGCGCCAGGCCCGTGCCGCCGCTGCGGAAGCTGATCTGATCCTGTTCGTGGTCGATGCCCGTGACGGCAGCTCGGCCATGGACGATGAGATCCTGGCCTGGCTGCGCAAGCTGTCGCGTCCGACGCTGCTGTTGATCAACAAGATCGACGGCACCGACGAGGACAGCGTGCGTTCGGAATTCGCCCGTTACGGCTTCAGCGAAATGCTGACCGTCTCGGCCGCGCATCGCCAGGGCCTGGATGACCTGCTCGAAGAAGTGGTGCAGCGCCTGCCGGAAGAAGGCAGCGGCGAAGAGCTGGACAACGATCCGAACCGCATCCGCATTGCCTTTGTCGGCCGCCCGAACGTGGGCAAGTCGACCCTGGTCAATCGCATCCTCGGTGAGGAGCGCATGATTGCCTCCGACGTGCCGGGTACCACCCGCGACTCGATCGCCGTGGACCTGGAGCGTGATGGCCGCGAGTACCGCCTGATCGACACCGCCGGCCTGCGCCGCCGCTCGCGCGTGGACGAGGTCGTCGAGAAGTTCTCGGTGGTCAAGACCATGCAGTCGATCGAGCAGTGCCAAGTGGCCGTGCTGATGCTCGATGCCACCGAAGGCGTGACCGACCAGGACGCCACCGTGCTCGGTGCCGTGCTCGATGCCGGCCGCGCGCTGGTGATCGCCATCAACAAGTGGGATGGCCTGACCGAGTACCAGCGCGAGCAGGCGGAAACCATGCTGTCGCTTCGCCTGGGCTTCGTGCCGTGGGCTGAGTCGGTGCGCATCTCGGCCAAGCATGGTTCGGGCCTGCGTGAGCTGTTCCGTGCGGTGCACCGCGCGCACGAATCGGCGAACAAGACCTTCACCACCAGCGAAGTGAACAAGGCGCTGGAAGTGGCCTACGAGACCAATCCGCCGCCGACCATCCGCGGCCACGTCTCCAAGCTGCGTTACGTGCACCCGGCCGGTTCCAATCCGCCGACCTTCATCGTGCACGGCACCCGCCTGAAGGAACTGCAGGAGTCGTACAAGCGCTACCTGGAGAACTTCTTCCGCAAGCGCTTCAAGCTGATCGGCACGCCGGTGAGCTTCATCTTCCGCGAGGGTACCAACCCGTACGAGGGCAAGAAGAACGTCCTCACCGAGCGGCAGGTCAAGGCCAAGCGGCGCTTGATGAAGCACGTCAAGGGCAAGTGATGCAGAGAAAGGCGGCCGCAGGGCCGCCTTTTTCGTTGCAGATGCCGGTAGCGCCGGGCCATGCCCGGCTGCATCGGGCGCCCGCTCTCAGGCGTGGCCCCACGGCAACAGCACGCCACGGAACCTCATCCTTCCTGACGACAGGCGGTCATACGCCTCGGACGCCCGGTCCAGATCAAAGGTCTCGACCATCGGCTTCACCTTGCCGGCGGCGGCAAGCTGCAGCACTTCACTGAGGTAGTGCTGGCCACCATGGGTGGCACCGATCACGCGCTGGCGCATCATGTGGAACGGCACGCCTTCGGACGAGATCGAGAAGGGCTGGCTGAAGTCCAGGCCGCACAGCACAACGCGCCCGTCGACACGCAGGCCAGTCATCGCTTCTTCGGCCGAGCTGAATTCATTGGTAGTCACCAGCAGCACATCGGTGCCGCCGATGGCCTTCAACTCCTTGCCATTGGCCACGACCTGGTCGGCGCCCAGCTGCAGGGCGAGCGCATGCTTGTCTGCAGAATGGGTGATGGCGATGGTCTCGAAGCCACAGGCCTTGGACAGCTGCAGGGCGACGTGGCCCAGCCCGCCGATGCCAAGTACCGCGATCTTCTCCCGTGGCTGGGGCGCCGCATCACGCAGCCCGCTCCAGGTGGTGTAGCCGGCACACATCATCGGCGCTGCGTCCACGTAGGACAGGCCGTCAGGCAGCAGTACCGTGCCTTCGGCAGAGATGGCGATGTACTGTGCATGTCCACCCTGCGCGGCGAAGCCAGTGGTGCGGGGCGCATCGCAATTCATCGCGGTCTGCCCGGACAAGGGGCGGCTCTCGCGGCAATAGGGGCATCGGCCGCACGCGGATTGGACCCATGGGGTGCCCACGCGATCGCCCACCCGGCGCGTGTGCACGCCTGCACCCACTTCCACGACCTCGCCGACCACTTCATGCCCTGGTGTCTGCGGGTAGATGTCGCCGCCATAGCCTTGGGTTGCCCACACGTCCGTGTAGCACATGCCCGATGCGTGGACCTTGACCAGCACCTGGCCCGGTTCGATCACGGGCATCGGCACGTCCTGTACCTGCCACGGCGCATTCGGTCCGGTCATCACAACCGCTTTCATCGTTTTCATCGTCTTGATCCTGTCCCGGTGGGTGAGCGCCGAGGGCGTGTGCCCGCGGACAACCCGGAGCGTAGAATCGGTTGACTATCAAGACAATCTCTCCAATATTTCACGATATGGTGAATCGTATTCAACAATCCAGCGGAGGCGATCTGGCCGCCTTCACGGCGTTCCTGGCGGTTGCAGCGCATCGGAGCTTCCGCAGCGCGGCGGCCGAGTTGAACATCACGCCCTCGGCGATCAGTCATGCGATCAAGGCGCTCGAGCAGCGGCTGGGTGCGCGCCTGTTCAATCGCACCACGCGCAGCGTCTCGCTGACCGACGCCGGGGAGCGACTGGCAGAAAAACTGCGTCCGGCCATGGCCTCGATCGAAGAGGCCCTGCAGTCGGTGGATACTGAGGTCGGCACGCCGCGTGGCACGGTCCGCATCAACGCCAGTGAAGGCGCCATACGGCTCGTGCTGAAGCCCGTGCTCGCGCGGTTCCTGCGCCAGTACCCGCAGGTCCACCTGGACATCGTCAGTGACGGCAGGTTGGGCGATATCGTTTCGGATGGGTTCGATGCAGGTATCCGCCTGACCGAAGCCGTGCCCCAGGACATGGTCGCGATTGCAGTGACCGCGCCCATGCGGTTCGCGGCGGTTGCCTCGCCAGCGTACCTGCAGGCGCGTGGCCGACCACTGCGGCCGCTGGATCTCCATCAGCACGACTGCATTCGTTTCCGCTTCGAAAGTGGGGCGATCTACCGCTGGGAGTTCGAGCATCAAGGCACCACCGAGCGGGTGAACGTCTCCGGGCCGATCACGCTGACGGACCAGCCGTTGATGGTCGACGCCGCCGTTGACGGCATCGGTATTGCGTTCGTTCCCGAGCACCTGGCACTGGAGCCATTGGCCGATGGCCGCCTGCTGCGGTTGCTTGAGGACTGGTGTCCCGAGTTTCCCGGCCTTTCGCTGTACTACCCGGGCCATCGGCACGTGCCGCCCGGGCTGAAAGCGCTGATCCGGATGCTTCAAGGGCAGAGTGCTGAGGGCAGCGCGCAGCGATAGACTGCTTCCATGATCGGGTACGTCCGCACGCCGCTGTGCTCGCCGGGCATGGCCCGGCGCTACCGGATGGGGCTCGGCACTACAATGGCCGCATGAGCATCCAAGAGCTTTCCCCCGCGCAGGCGCGTGAGCGCCTGGCCCACGGTGCCGTGCTGATCGATGTGCGCGAGGCGCACGAACGGGCCGGGGGCATGGCCGAGGGCGCGCGCGGCGTGGCCAAGGGCGAGCTGCAGGTCGACCCGACTGCGCATCTGCCGCGGCACGACCAGGAAATTCTGCTGATCTGCCAGAGCGGCAAGCGCTCGGCCGATGCCGCGCAGTTCCTGCTGGACGCCGGCTATACCCAGGTGGCTTCCGTGACGGGCGGCACCGTGGCCTGGCGCGAGCAATCGCTGCCCTTGGTGCAGCCGCTGACCAGTGCCGCCGATCGCGATTTTTACGACCGCTACTCGCGCCACCTGCTGCTGCCTCAGGTGGGCGAGGCCGGCCAGCGCCGGTTGCAGAAGTCGCGCGTGCTGGTGCTGGGCGCGGGCGGCCTGGGGGCGCCGGCCGGCTTCTACCTGGCTGCGGCCGGGGTAGGGCACCTGCGCTTCGCTGACCACGACCGCGTGGAGCGCAGCAACCTGCACCGGCAGATCGTGCATACCGAGGCCAGCGTCGGCCAGCTGAAGGTTGATTCGGCGCGTGAGCGGCTGCTGGCGTTGAACCCGTCCATCGAGGTCGAGGCGGTGCCCGAGCGGGTGATCTCCGGGAATGTGGATGCGCTGCTGGACGGCGTGGATGTGGTGCTGGACGGCTCGGACAACTTCCCGCTGCGCTACCTGCTCAACGACGCCTGCATCAAGCACGCCAAGCCGATGGTGTACGCCGCCATCGAGCGCTTTGACGGCCAGGTAAGCGTGTTCGACGCCGGCCGCCAGCGCGGCGTGGCACCGTGCTACCGCTGCCTGTTCCCGGAGCCGCCGCCGCCGGAGTTCGCGCCGAACTGTTCCGAGGCCGGTGTGCTGGGGGTGCTGCCCGGCCTGGCCGGTGTGCTGCAGGCCACCGAGGTGCTGAAGCTGCTGCTCGGCATCGGCGAACCGCTGGTCGGCCGGCTGCTGCGCTTCGATGCGCTGGGCATGCACTTCCGCGAGACCGGCATCCGGCCGGACCCGCACTGCCCGGTGTGCGCACCGGGCGTGCCGTTCCCGGGGTATATCGATTACGCCGCGTTCTGTCGGGGTGGGTGAGAGTGGGCGGGGCGCTCTGGTAGATGCCGACCTTGGTCGGCACTCTCGTGCCAACCAAGGTTGGCACCTACCGAGGCACGCGCGGTTTCGGGATGACCTATGGAGTTGCCCCCTGTGTCGTTCCACCATCAATACAATCAAACGCAACATGCATGCTATTGCCGTCATCGGCATTGCTCTATCGTTGAGTCCGATTTCGATTCTGGGGAACACACCGCATGGCGGTAGAAGCAGCGACCAGCGAGCTGGTCAAGGTCGTCGCCCTGTTGGGCGCGGCGGTGGTGATGGTGCCTTTGTTCCGCCGGGCCGGCCTGGGCTCGGTGCTGGGCTACTTCGCCGCTGGCCTGGCGATCGGACCGTTCGGGCTGGGCTGGTTCTCCGACCCGCAGGCGATCCTGCATACCGCCGAGCTAGGCGTGGTGATGTTCCTGTTCGTGATCGGCCTGGAGATGCGGCCCTCGCACCTGTGGAGCCTGCGCAAGGAAATCTTCGGGCTGGGCACGCTGCAGATCGTCACCTGCGCGCTGGTGCTGACCAGCATCGCCAAGCTGTTCGGGCTGCCGTGGCAGATCGCCTTCATCGGCGCGACCGGTTTCGTGCTCACCTCCACCGCGGTGGTGATGCAACTGCTGGCCGAGCGCGGCGACATCGCGCTGCCGTCGGGGCAGAAGATCGTCTCGATCCTGTTGTTCGAAGACCTGCTGATCGTGCCGTTGCTGGCGCTGGTCGCGTGGATGGCGCCGGCTGCCGGCAGTGCCGATGGCGAGGGCTCGCGCTGGATGTCGGTGGCGATCGGCGTGGGTGCCATCGTCGGCCTGGTGCTGGTCGGCCGCTTCCTGCTCAATCCGCTGTTCCGCGTGCTGGCCGAATCGAAGGCACGCGAAGTGATGACGGCCGCCGCACTGCTGGTGGTGCTGGGCGCGGCGCTGTTGATGCAGCTGTCCGGGTTGTCGATGGCGATGGGCGCGTTCCTGGCCGGCGTGCTGCTGAGCGAATCGACCTTCCGTCACCAGATTGAAGCGGACATCGAGCCGTTCCGCGGCATCCTGCTCGGCCTGTTCTTCCTCAGCGTGGGCATGGCGCTGGACCTGAGCGTGGTGGCCGCGCACTGGCAGCTGATCCTCGGGCTGGTGCTGGCGTTGATGGCGGCCAAGGCGCTGTGCATCTACATGGTGGCGCGCATCATGGGCAGCGATCACGCGCAGGCGCTGGATCGCGGCGTGCTGATGGCGCAGGGCGGCGAGTTCGCGTTCGTGCTGTTCTCCGCCGCCGCATCGGCCGGCGTGATCGATCTGGAGATCAATGCCAACTTCACCGCCGTGGTGGTGCTGTCGATGGCGCTGACGCCGCTGGTGGTGCTGGTCTACAAGCGCGTGGCGCCGACGCCGACCGTCAGCCTGGAAGGCGTAGATACCGCCGATGGCCTGTCCGGCAGCGTGCTGCTGATCGGCTTCGGCCGCTTCGGCCAGGTGGCCAGCCAGTCGCTGCTGGCCCGCGACGTGGACGTGACCATCATCGACAACGATGTGGAGATGATCCACAACGCTGAGCGCTTCGGTTTCAAGATCTATTACGGCGACGGCACCCGGCTGGACGTGCTGCATGCCTCCGGCGCGGGCAGTGCGCGGGCGATTGCGGTGTGCGTGAACAATGCCGAGGATGCCGACCGCATCGTCGAACTGGTGGCCCATCAGTTCCCGCAGGCCAAGCTGCTGGTGCGCTCGTTCGACCGCGAACATTCGCTGCGGCTGATCCATGCCGGCGTGGACTTCCAGATCCGCGAAACCTTCGAGTCGGCACTGCTGTTCGGGCAGGCGGCACTGGTGGAGCTGGGCGCGGACGAAGACGATGCGCGCGAGATCGCCGAGCAGATCCGCGAGCGCGATGCCGAGCGTTTCGAGCTGGAAATGGCCGGTGGCAGCCTGAGGGCCGGCGCGCACATGGTGTTCGGCAGCGCGCTGCCGGGTGTGCCGACGCCGACGCCGTTTACCGCGCCCAAGCGCAAGGCACGCACGCTCAATGCGGATGAAGTGCCGGAAGAAGAAGAGGAATGATCTGAAGCATGGTAGTGCCGGCCGCTGGCCGGCAACTGCACGATGCGTCCTGCGTTCATGAGGTTGCCGGCCAGCGGCCGGCACTAACGAAGCGGCGGCGGCCCGCATTCCCGGTGGGCGAGGGGGCTTGAATCGGGGACAATAGCGTCCCCGCCGCCCCACGCCCGCACCCGATGACCGACTCCGCCCCCCAGCTTCCTGCCCGCATCCTCGATGGCCGCCGTATCGCCGAGGACCTGCTCGACAGCCTGAAGGTGCGGGTCGATGCCCGTGTCGCCGCCGGTGGCAGCCGCCCTGGCCTGGCCGTGGTGCTGGTGGGGGGCGACCCGGCCTCGACCGTGTATGTGCGCAACAAGCGCCGCGCGGCCGAGAAGGTCGGCATCGAAGCCTATGACTACGACCTGCCGGCCGGCACCACCGAGGCCGAGCTGCTCGACCTGATCGACCAGCTCAACGCCGACCCGAAGATCAACGGCATCCTGATCCAGCTGCCGCTGCCGGGTATCCCGGATGCGCGCCGGCTGATCCAGCGCATCGACCCGCGCAAGGACGTGGACGGCTTCCATCCGGAAAACGTCGGTCACCTGGCCCTGCGTGAGTTCGGCCTGCGCCCGTGCACTCCGCGTGGCATCACCACGCTGCTGGGCCACACCGACCAGCCCGTGCGCGGCCGCAACGCCACCATCGTGGGCGTGAGCAACCACGTCGGCCGCCCGATGGGCCTGGAGCTGCTGATTGCCGGCTGCACCGTGACCAGCTGCCACAAGTTCACCCCCAAGGACGTGCTGGAACAGGCCGTGCGCAACGCCGACATTCTGGTGGTTGCTGTTGGCCGCCCGGGCATCGTGCCGGGCGAGTGGGTGAAGCCGGGCGCGGTGGTGATCGATGTTGGTATCAATCGGTTGGACGACGGCCGGCTGGTGGGTGATGTCGGGTTTGAAGCGGCTGCCCAGCGGGCCAGCTGGATCACCCCGGTGCCGGGCGGCGTGGGCCCGATGACCGTGGCCACGCTGATGCAGAACACCCTGGAAGCGGCGGAAGCGCTGAGCTGACCTTTTGGGGTGGGTGCCGAACGTTGGTCGGCACAATGCCGGCAGGCCGATGACCCGCTCCTGGTAGGTGCCAACCTTGGTTGGCACACATCCATCGGGGCCATGGCCCCATCTGGGACATCTGTGCCGGACGGATCGTGCCAACCAAGGTTGGCACCTACCAAAGGCGCTCCAGGACTGGCCCGAGTGATCCTCTTAAGGTGGGTGCCAACCTTGGTTGGCACACGTCCATCGGGGCCATCGGCCCATCTGGGTACTGGTGCCGGACGGATCGTGCCAACCAAGGTTGGCACCCACCAAAGCAGTAGCCGGCCCCCTGAACCAATCACCGCCCGCGCGACACTGCGTCGCATCTACCCCCTGCCACACGGCGCGAAAACAGGGTAAAATGTCGCGCTTCCCCACATCTCGGGTATGCCGATGCTGCGCATCCAGGCTGAAGCACTCACTTACGACGACGTCTCGCTCGTCCCCGCTCATTCGACCATCCTGCCCAAGGACGTCAACCTCGAAACGCGGTTGACGCGCGACCTGAAGCTCAAGCTTCCGATCCTGTCCGCCGCCATGGATACCGTCACCGAAGCACGCCTGGCCATCGCCATGGCACAGCTGGGTGGCATGGGCATCATCCACAAGAACCTGAGCGTGGAGCAGCAGGCCGCCGAAGTGGCCAAGGTCAAGAAGTTCGAGGCCGGCGTCATCCGCGACCCGATCACCGTCGGCCCGGAAACCACCATCCGCGACGTGCTGGCCCTGACCCAGGCGCACAATATCTCCGGCGTGCCGGTGGTGGGCAGCGACGGCCTGCTGGCCGGCATCGTGACCCATCGCGACATGCGCTTCGAGACCGAGCTGGACGATCCGGTCCGCCACATAATGACCAAGAAGGATCGCCTGATCACGGTCAAGGAAGGCGCCGCGTCTGACGAAGTCCTGCAGCTGCTGCACCGCAACCGCATCGAAAAGGTGCTGGTGGTCAACGATGATTTCGCCCTGCGTGGCCTGATCACCGTCAAGGACATCCAGAAGAACACCGACTTCCCGAACGCTGCCAAGGACATCGCCACCCGCCTGCTGGTCGGCGCGGCCGTTGGCGTGGGCGGCGATACCGACCGTCGCGTGGAAGCGCTGGTGGCTGCCGGCGTGGACGTGATCGTGGTCGATACCGCGCACGGCCATTCGCAGGGCGTGCTGGACCGCGTCAGCTGGGTCAAGAAGAACTTCCCGAACGTGCAGGTCATCGGCGGCAACATCTGCACCGGTGAAGCCGCGCTCGCGCTGCTGGACAGCGGCGCGGACGCAGTGAAGGTGGGCATCGGCCCGGGCTCGATCTGCACCACCCGCGTGGTGGCAGGCGTGGGCGTGCCGCAGATCACCGCGATCGACCTGGTGGCCGAAGCGCTGCAGGACCGCATCCCGCTGATCGCCGACGGTGGCATCCGCTACTCCGGCGACATCGGCAAGGCACTGGCCGCCGGTGCCTCCACCATCATGATCGGTGGCCTGCTGGCCGGTACCGAGGAATCGCCGGGCGAAACCGAGCTGTTCCAGGGCCGTTCGTACAAGAGCTACCGCGGCATGGGCTCGCTGGCCGCGATGGAGAAGGGGTCCAAGGACCGCTACTTCCAGGACGCCGCCACCGCCGACAAGCTTGTGCCCGAAGGCATTGAAGGCCGCGTGCCGTACCGCGGCCCGGTGGGCGGCATCATCCACCAGCTGATGGGCGGCCTGCGCGCCACCATGGGCTACGTGGGCTGCGCCACCGTCGAAGACATGCGCAGCAAGCCCAAGTTCGTGAAGATCAGCGGCGCCGGCCAGCGTGAGAGCCACGTCCACGACGTGACCATCACCAAAGAGCCGCCGAACTACCGCGCCTGATGCGCTTGCGAACTGCTCTTGCGATTACGGGCAGCCTGCTGATGGCAGGCTGTTCGTTGTCCGAACCGCCGCCGCGCTCCGGGTCTCCGGGCGCGGCGGTTTCGCAATTGCAGAACGTGCAGGCGTGCCAGAACGCGTTCTCGCTGCCGAAGGGCTGGCAGGTGCAGGCCGCTGGCGAGCAGCGCTGGCTGCTGAAGGGCACAGGCGAGCGTCCGCTGCAGGTCACGCTGCAATGCATTACCGAGCTGCTGCACGGGCCGGATGATCCGGTGCTGACGCCGGTGCTCGGTCCGTTGGAGCCCGCACGCATGAGCGTGCGCTGGGCGTCCTGGGGCGCTGCGGAGTCGGGCGTCTCGATGGCAGCGCTGCAACGGCGCATCGTGCCCGGCACCGAAGTGCAGGAAATCGCCGAGCTGCCGCGCGCTGACCGCTCCAACCCCAATGCACCGCATGGCTTGCTGATGCTGCGCTGGGATGAGGAAGACACCTCACATATTCAACAACGCGAGGCGTTCATCGCCACGCTGACGCAGAGCCTTGAAGCGCCGGGCGCTGCGAAAAACACCACTGGAACGGCACCATGACCAACATCCATAACGACAAGATCCTCATCCTCGATTTCGGCGCGCAGTACACGCAGCTGATCGCCCGCCGCATCCGCGAGCTGGGCGTCTACTGCGAAATCTGGGCGTGGGACCACAACCCGGCCGAGATCGCCGCGTTCGGCGCCAAGGGCATCATCCTGTCCGGTGGCCCGGAATCGACCACGCTGCCGGGTGCGCCGGCCGCGCCGCAGGAAGTGTTCGACAGCGGCCTGCCGATCTTCGGCATCTGCTACGGCATGCAGACCCTGGCCGCGCAGCTGGGCGGTGCCACCGAAGCCGCTGACCAGCGCGAATTCGGCCACGCCGAAGTGAACGTGATCAACCCGGATGCACTGTTCAAGGGCCTGAGCGACCACGGCGGCGAGCCGAAGCTGAATGTCTGGATGAGCCATGGCGACCACGTCTCCGTTGCGCCGCCGGGCTTCACCATCACGGCCACCACCGACCGCATTCCGGTGGCCGCCATGGCCAACGAAGAAAAGCGCTGGTACGGCGTGCAGTTCCACCCGGAAGTGACCCACACCCTGCAGGGCCAGGCGCTGCTGCGCCGCTTCGTGGTGGACGTGTGCGGCTGCCAGACCCTGTGGACCGCCGCCAACATCATTGACGACCAGATCGCCCGCGTGCGCGAACAGGTGGGCGATGACGAAGTGATCCTGGGCCTCTCCGGCGGCGTCGATTCGTCCGTCGTGGCTGCGCTGCTGCACAAGGCCATCGGCGAGAAGCTGACCTGCGTGTTCGTGGATACTGGCCTGCTGCGCTGGCAGGAAGGCGACCAGGTGATGGCGATGTTCGCCGAGCACATGGGCGTGAAGGTGGTGCGTGTGAACGCCGCTGACCGTTACTTCAACGCGCTGGAAGGCGTGAGCGACCCGGAGGCCAAGCGCAAGATCATCGGCAACCTGTTCGTTGAGATCTTCGACGAAGAGTCGAACAAGCTGAAGAACGCCAAGTGGCTGGCGCAGGGCACCATCTACCCGGACGTGATCGAGTCGGCCGGCAGCAAGACCGGCAAGGCGCATGTGATCAAGAGCCACCACAACGTGGGCGGCCTGCCGGAGCACATGAAGCTGGGCCTGGTGGAGCCGCTACGCGAGCTGTTCAAGGACGAAGTGCGCCGCCTGGGCGTTGAGCTGGGCCTGCCGCGCACCATGGTCTACCGCCATCCGTTCCCGGGCCCGGGTCTGGGCGTGCGGATTCTGGGCGAAGTGAAGCGCGAGTACGCCGAACTGCTGGCCAAGGCCGATGCCATCTTCATTGATGAGCTGCGCAAGGCGGACCTGTACGACAAGACCAGCCAGGCGTTTGCCGTGTTCCTGCCGGTGAAGTCGGTGGGCGTGGTGGGCGATGCGCGGGCTTATGAGTGGGTGATTGCGCTGCGGGCCGTGGAGACGATCGACTTCATGACGGCGCATTGGGCGCATCTGCCGTATGAGTTCCTGGGTACGGTGAGCAACCGGATCATCAATGAGTTGCGGGGGGTGTCGAGGGTTGTCTATGACATCTCGGGGAAGCCGCCGGCGACCATTGAGTGGGAATGAGTTGAAAGAACGAGGGCGCCGAGAGGCGCCCTTCGTTTGCGGGCGGCTTCTTGCGATTGAGTAATCATCTACGCTGTAGAGAAGGTCGGAATGATTGGAAGCTCCCGGAGTACATTCCAATCTTGACGAAGGATAAAAACATCTTCGACATTCTTGTTTTCCTCTCGTCGTGAGCCAATCAAGCGCGCAAGAAGGCGCGGTGGAATCCTCATCAGGCGGCCATGCCCGTGATTGTGCTTGCCTTCTTGGAAGGGCACGGTGCATTTAAGGGTGATGCGCGCTAGAGTGCGATGATCGATGGACATCAAGCCGAAATTCAAATCAACCACTAGGATCGCAAGGTGCCAGCATCATGGATTGTCTAACCTTCATTGCCAGCATTATTAAGTCGTTAGCTTGGCCTGTGGTAGTGGCTATTTCTGTGCTGGTATTTAAGGGTGAGATTGTGAAAATTGCGCCGAAATTGAGGAAAATTAAGGCAGGCCCGGTTGAGGCGGAGTTTGAGCGTGATGTCGAGCAGCTAAAGCTCGCTGCGCGCACATCAGGTGATTCAATTGCAGCTCAGGAAGTGGATACCGCATCCAAAGATTTTCTGATTCAGCTTGCGCGGCTTCATCCGCGATCAGCAATTCTTGAATCATGGATTCGCGTGGAGGCTGCGGCTAGGATGGTGCTAAAAAGAAAAGTGCCATCTGCGGTAAAGAGTAGT
This sequence comes from Stenotrophomonas sp. GW821-FHT09E08, assembly GCF_059416125.1. Lineage (NCBI taxonomy): Bacteria > Pseudomonadati > Pseudomonadota > Gammaproteobacteria > Lysobacterales > Lysobacteraceae > Stenotrophomonas > Stenotrophomonas sp. GW821-FHT09E08. Next base: position 27,905 of record NZ_JBWKOO010000007.1, on the reverse strand, counting down.
TACATCCCCGCAGCAAGGTTGGCTGAGCCACTTGCTCAAGCGAATATAATTACGGAAGGTCAGGTGGCCTTATATCACGAGCTTCGTCGCTTGAGAAATGACGTGACACATGCGGTAGATTTCGAGCCGTCGAAGAGTTCAGCATTTGCGTACATTGATCTAGCCGCATTTCTGCAGTCGCACTTGGAAGGAAGTGCAAGCTGAGAGCTATTTGTCCGGTGTTGCAAGGCTTGATCTCTTGCTTGGTTGTCTTCTGTCTTTCCAGGTTAATGGTTGTAATCAATAGGTATTTTTTACTGGTTGAGGGGTGTTTGCCAAATGGGTAATAGGATCTTCCTTAGTCATAATTATTATGACAAGCCGGTGGTCGAGCCGATTGCAATGAAATTGGCCGAAATATTTGGGCGGAATGAAGTCTTCTATGACTCTTGGTCGATTAGTCCTGGTGAAGGAATTATTGATCAAATGAGTAGAGGGCTCGAAGCTCCAGAGTTTGTTTTTTTCTTTGTATCTGAAAGAAGTCTTGCAAGTGGCATGGTGAAGCTGGAGTGGCAAAACGCTTTGTATGCGGCGACGAAAGGTACTACACGAGTTGTGCCGATTAGAGTCGATGATAGCGATATGCCCGCTGTGCTAAGGCAAATATTGTTCATTGATATGTTCACGATAGGGGCCGATGCGGCAATTTCCCAGATCGTTGGGGTTATTCAGGGCGGTGTGTCATTTGCTCCTGAACATCGTGAATTCTCGAATCTTAGTAATTCGAGAATCTTGTTGGCGGATGGCATGATTGAGATCACTATTGAAGCATCCCATTTAATGGAGCCAAATCCAAATTTCGCTTTCCCTGTGGTCAATGAGCAACATGAAGTTGGGTGGTGGATCAAGGGTCATCCTGCCATCCATAGTGAGTTTAGAAAGAAGGCGTTTGAGATGAGTGGGGGAGGGGTGGCTAGTGCAGTGATAATGCGCCCGGTTGTCGGAAGCCTCGCCCCTAGGCATCCACTTACTTTTCAGTTTCGGCAATTGACCGAGAGTGGGTTGAACATCATTGGAGTACTGCATGATCAAGGAGGGAATATCTGGAAGCCGGTCCCTCCTAAGTCGAATTTAGTTAATTCATAATGAATTTTGGTTGCGCGTTCGGATTTTTCGTGTCATCGGTCTAGCTGCTCCGGCCTAACCTCCCGGCACGCCCACTCAATCAACCCTCGGCAAGCCAGAAACAACCCATCAACAACCCCCTCATCCAGATGCCGCTCCGGGTCCGCTGCCACGCGGCAGCGGTCCGCCGCATGCAGCAGCTCCAGCACCGTCAGCGCTCCCACCATTGCGCGCTCGCTCTTCGCCAGACTCACGCGGCGGCCGGGTGATACGTCGGTTTCTGGCCAAGGGTGCCCATCAGCACCTTCGCAGCCGCGCATGCGCTTGAGAATGCCGAGCAGGGAGTTCAGGTCGGGCAGGGGAGTGTCGTCGTTGATGGGCTCAACAACGGTGTACGAAGAGAAGGTGTCGGATTCGTTCATGGCGTCGGCTTCCGTGGCTGTGCTTAACAGCGCCACCGCGTAGCGGGGTGGCGGACGATGCGTGGCTGCAAACCGGACGATAGTTGTCAGTACCCGGCGGACCCGAAGGCCCCCACGCACCGCCCGCCAGAAAGGCCGACGGATTACCCGCCGGCACCGGTTAAGGACGGTGCCGACGGGTAAGCGTAAACAACTAACAGTTCGGGTTTGCAGGCCCGGCCACCCGTTGTCGGTGGCGCGCCATGGTGTTTACGCCGCCGCTTCGAATGCCAATAGAAATTCCCGAAGGAATCTCTGAATCCGAGAGCGAAGAACTATTGTTGCACGCGCCCTTCGTGCAGCACGCGACGCCACAAGACGCATTCGTGCAGATGCTCTGCTGATTGCGAATCAAAGTGGCGCAATCGCCCATGCCGCAAGCGCATAGCGCGACGGCGTTCTTTGCAACAGTTCTTAGCCCGCAGCGAATGGCAACGCTGTTTGATTAGCCGCACCGCCCGAAGATCGGGCCAAAGCCGACATCGCCAGGGACCATCGGAAACCTCAATCAACGCCGTCCGCGATGTCCGACGCATTCCCCACCAGCAACTCGATCATCGCCCGCGCCGCTGCCGACTGCCGCCGATGCGGCGCAAAGATCACCGAGAACGGCCGCGACCGTCCACGCAGTTGCGGCAACACTTCCACCAACTGTCCACGCAGCAACCGCTCGCGCACGATGAACTCATAGCTCTGGCAGATGCCGATCCCCTGTTCGGCCAGCGACACCACGCCCAGCACATCGTCGGAGGTCTCGATGGACGATCGCGGCAGCCAGTCCACGTCGCGCCCGTCGTCGCGGAAGATCCACGGCGCCAGCCGCCCGGTGCGCGGCATCACGAAGGGCAGGCACAGGTGCTGCTGCAGGTCGTCCAGCGTCTGCGGCGCACCCCGGCGCCGCAGGTAGTCCGGCGCGGCCACCAGCAACAGCGGCGCGTCTTCCAGCTTGCGCGCCACCAGCCCGCTGTCCGGCAGCTGGCCCAGGCGGATGGCCAGGTCGAAGCCTTCGGCCACCAGGTCCACGTTGCGGTTGGTGATGTTCAGTTCCACCTGCACCTGCGGGTACTGCTGCGCAAAGCGCGCCAGCACGGGCGGCAGCCGGTAGTGGCCATAGGTGGAGGGCACGCTCAGGCGCACGCGGCCGGCCAGCGCATCGTCCTGGGCCAGTACGTCGCGCTCGGCGTCGTCCAGCAGGCCGAAGGCGGTGCGCACCTGTTCCCGGTAGAGCCGCCCGGCGTCGGTCAGGCCCACGCGGCGGGTGGTCCGCTGCAGCAGCTGGCGGCCCAGCCGCGCTTCCAGACGGGTGACCGCGCGGCTCAGCACCGAGGGCGTGGTGGACAGCGCCACCGCGCCGGCCGTGAACGAGCCGTGCTCGACCACCGCCAGGAACACCTCCACGTCGCCCAGGTAGTCGAACTTGCGGCTCATTTTGCTCTCCGGGGAACAGATGTTTTGCGATGGGGCCAATTTATCGCCGCTGGGGCGATGAATAAAGTGGCGGCCATTCCCCGATAGGAGCTCCCCATGAACCTGATGACCCGGCTGGCCGCAGCGCTGGCCCTGACCCTGGCCGCCAGCGGCGCGCATGCCGCCAACGTGCTGGTGGTGCTGTCCGACGAAAACCACCTGGACCTGAAGGACGGCAAGGTGCTGTCCACCGGCTTCTATCTCAACGAGCTGATGCAGCCGGTCAAGCTGCTGCTGGACGCGGGCCACGAGGTGACCTTCGCCACGCCGCAGGGGCGGGCGCCGACGGTGGATGCGTCCTCGGTGACGCCGGCGTACTTCGGCAACGATGCTGCGCAGTTGAAGGTGCACAAGGATCTGTTGGAGAAGCTGGCGCTGACCTCGCCGACCGCTTCCCCGGTGGTCAGCCTGGCGCGCATCGAGCAGCAGGGTTACGCGCGTTTCGATGCGGTCTACATTCCCGGTGGCCACGCGCCGATGCAGGACCTGCTGAAGAGCCCGGCGCTGGGCCGGCTGCTGGCCGACTTCCACCAGCGCAACAAGACCACCGCGCTGGTCTGCCACGGGCCGATCGCGCTGCTGTCCACGCTGCCGGATGCAGATGGTTTCGTGGCGAAGCTGGAGGCGGGTGCGATGCCGGCTACGCCGAAGTGGATCTACAGCGGCTACCAGATGACGGTGATCAGCAACCAGGAAGAAGAGCAGGCCAAGCCGCTGCTTGGCGGTGGCGGGATGAAGTTCTACCCGCAGACTGCGTTGGAGCGGGCGGGTGCGAAGTTCAGCAGCAACGCCACGCCGTGGACTGGGCATGTGGTGGTGGATCGCGAGCTGATTACTGGGCAGAACCCGGCTTCTGCGCTTGAGGTGGGGCGGCGGTTGGTTGAGCGGTTGAAGTAGGGCGGGTACTGCATCGCATGCGGTGCCGTGGCACCATGGTGGATCGGCTTCGTTCTTATGGGCGAGGCCGGTTACCCAGGGAAGCCATTTACTACGACATGCGAACGTCCGTCCTCTTTATTCTCTCCGCCCTTTGCCTGACCCTGCTGTCTGGTTGTGCCAGCGGGCCGGAGTATCACCATTACAGTCGCGAGATCACCAGTGCCTTCGTCGCGGACGACGGCAAGCTGTACCTGTTGCCTGTCTATGAAGAGCCAATGCGCTTCGATGCGGCGCCGTTCCGTGATTACCGCGCGCTGATGGACAGCCCGCTGCGCGAGGCCGTGGTCTGCGCGCAGATGTACATCCGTGAGGACTGGCGCGTGCCAGCCGACAGGACCAAGGTGCATGGCAGCTACGCGCTGCTGCTGCGGCCGGAGCAGGTGACGCCGGAACAGGCGGCGCAGTTCAAGCTGGAGCGGTTGGAGATCAGCCCGCGGGTGGCCAAGGCCATCGACGAGTTGACGCGCCGACCGTACATCCTTGAAGCCCGGAGCCGCTACGAACTGGCGGCCGACCCGGACTGCAATCTTTCCAGGAAGGGCGGCAGCTATTACAGCGCGCTGTTCGAGAGTGATGGCGAGCGGGTGCAATTGCCGGACGCTGCGGCGCTGGCCGCGAAGGCGAAGCTGCCGCAGTCGATTACCGCGCGGGCTGAGCGGATCCGGCCGGACGATACGGACAAGCCGGGGGTTGGGACGGCGGCCGGAAAGGTGCTGGGTGCAGCGTTGGTGCCGGTGGCGGTTCCGGTGTTTGTGTTGAGCCTGCCGTTTTTGGGGCCGGATCATTGGAAGTGAAAAGGCGTTGAGGGAGAGTCATCCACGCATGGCGTGGATCTACTTGGGCATCGCCTGAAAGTTCATCCTGGAGATCTGTGTGCCCAGCACGCTGGAAACTGTTTTGAAGACCGTAGGCTTTGTTGTCCTTGCGGCACTTCCGTTGGTGATCCTTTGGTTCATCCTTCGGCAAATGTCAGCGAGAGCCCGTTCGGCGTTGGGATCAGGGTTGCGTTTGAATCCCCCGCGCCGGATCTCCGGCACGTCCATGACCTTGGTGATGGTGGATGGGAAAGAGGATCGGGAGCACTACTTCTTTGATACAGAATGCTTCTACCTGCAGCGGGGCCCGGTACCCACGGCAGTTCCGCTTTCGCAGATCACCTCAGTCACTCGAACGTCCGACGTCATCTATGCGCGCTATGTCTGGCAGGTATGCTTCAGCAGAGCATCGGGTAAAAAGTGCGTGACGTTCACCAACAACCTGACGCTGTTCAACCGCGACTTCCTGCTCTTTCTGGAGGCGGTGCGGAAGGCAAACCCGCTCGCGACCGTTGAGCGAGCGAGTCTGTTCTTCTGATTGTGCGGCGATATCAGTGGCGCCGATTGGCAAACAGAGGGGCCAGGAGGGTGGGTTGTTGCGAATGATCTCGCACGTGTCTTGCCCACTCAGCCCATGCTGGCGGCGCGGGCCTGAATATCGTGCTGCACGCGCTGATCTTCCAGCTGCTGCTCAAGTTGGTTGGCGATGGCACGTTGATGCGCTTCGCGGCTGACGGCGTCGAACTGCTGCATGGATTCTTCGACCGAGGTCTGTGCGGCCAGTTCAGTCGGCATCGCGGCGCGCTGGTGTGCGGGGTCGCTGGGCTCGCCCTGGACTACGAACAGGGTGTGACCGGCGGGTTTGTCTGCCGTGGCATTGCTCAGCAGTACGTGGTCGACGCGGTCCAGGTCGTTGTCCTTTGCCAGCACCAGCAGGCTGGCAGTCATGCGCTCGCTGGCTTCGTCGAACGTGCGGCCGTGCTTTGCATCCAACGTGGCTACGCCTTCGCGCACCTGTTGGTAGAGGGCGTGATCGGGATGCTCAGGCTGGGTAGGCAGCAGGGGGGCGGGTGGCGCTTTGAGTTCGCACTGGGCCGTTGCGCTTGATGGTGGTGCTGCCTCTGTTTCGACGGGTGGTGGCGTGTAAGGAGGCTCGTGCTCCGAGACCTTGGGCGCGGCGTCTGTTATCAGCGGGGGCACAGCGGGCTCGGCTGCTGCGAGGGGGGCTGGAACGTCTGGCTCAAGCTGGACTGGCGCTGGTGTTGCTTCGGCTTCGTGGAGACGAGCAGTAACAGCCACTTCGGTCTGAATCGACGGGGTCGGGGAGTGGGTGTGAGTTGCAACGGGCTCCTGCGCAGGAGCGGGGTGCCCGACATCCGACGTAGATGATGCACTCACTTCTGGCTGTGCGGGAGATCGCTCAGCGGAGGGAATGCCGCGTGACGGCACAGGGGCTGCCGGCATCGGGTGCGCAGGAGGATTTGCCTCGGTATGCGCTTGCCGCTCGCTTGACTCATCCGGTGCAGGTTGCGTTGCAGCGGCCGCGATCGGCTCCCGTCGTGGTCCTTCGCGGCGAGCCGGTTCCTGCACGGATTCCACACGATCCGAAGGCGTCGGCGCTGCAGGCGCAGGAGCGCGATGCTCCTGTACCAAGGGTGATGTGTTGGGCGACAGTGCAGCGCGTTCAGCGCTGTGCGCATCGATCACGGCTTGTGGCGTCAGCCGTTCTTCGGCGTGCTCGCCGCGAACCTCAGCCACGGCAGCGGCGGCAACCTGCTGCGCTTGCGGTGCAGCGACACCCAGTCGATTGGCTTCCTGCATGGCCTGGTCGCGGGCTTCGCGCTCGTTGACGGTCAGTGCCTCGATACTGCGTTCGTGGGCGCCGGGTACGGGCGCCTCCATCTGTTGGATGGCGCGGATCTGCGAGTAGGTTCCGTTCAACTCGTCGCGGATGTTGCCCTCGGCCAGCGAATCGTAGATCCAGCCGTCATGCAGCCACTCACCATCGCCCTGATGCTGATAGGTGCGTCCATCGGATGCCAGTACGTGATCGGGATGGTCCCGGGCCCAGATCACTTCATCAGGAATCGCTCCGTACTGGGACCAGCCCTGTGCGGTGTAGGCCTGCTCGTACTGCTTGGCAAAGGCCGTCGAGCTTCGGGCGGCGTTGAAGGCCATGATGCCCTGTGCGGCTTCATCAAGCTGGGCCGCCTTGGTGGCGTCGGCTACTTCGACTGTGGTGTTCTTGATGCCGTGTTCGAGGACCTGATGGACGACCTCGCGCCGCCATTCGCCGGTTTCCGGATTGCGCTCCCAGGAGCGTGGCAGTGCGCTGGGTGTATCGCTGGCGTCGCCGGCGATGCTGAAGGGATTGATCGGTTGATCAGGCTCGGACAGCCGCAGCCCGACGGCCCGGCTTGAGGCCTGGTAGTTCAGTTGCTGGGTCAATTCGGCATCGGCGGTCAGCTGCGTGGTCGCGCCGTAGATCGGGCGATCGGCCAGGGTGCCGACGGAGCCCACGATCTCCCGCTGGCTGTGCATCCAGCCCTTTTCGGGATGCGCCGGGTCAAACGTCCAGACCCTGCCGGTGCTGTCGGCCTGATTGTTGATCTGGTACTTCTCGATCCAATCTACGATCTCACTGCCACCCCAGGCGCCTAACCCGCCACCGATGATGCCGGTGACAATGGCGCCGGGGCCGGACTCGATGCCCAGCAGCGTACCGACCTTGGCGCCCACTGCCGCGCCGGTCCAACCGCCGACGCTACGTGCTCCGAAGTCCAGCAGCGCGGCTCCCGCGCCCGCCCGGTTGTCGCGCGCGTATAGTTCGGCAATCTTTGTTCCTTCCGTGGCGGCTTCAACGACCGTCGCTGCGCCGCCACCGATGACGGCGCCCCGCACCATGTTTGGACGCACGCGGATGGTGTGGTCGATGCCGCCTGCTTCCTGGATGTTGGGCGTTATACCTTCAACAACCTTGAGCGTTGCGCGCTCATCGAAAACGGCTGCCGCTGTTGATGGACCGACCTTTTCGTTGAGTGGCAGGGTGTCCGTAAGTTCGGCGTGCCAACGGCCTTGTGCGCGCCAGCCATCGCGCAGTGCTTGGGTGATTCGAGGGTCTTTCAGGCGAGCTTCGCGTTCGGCTTCCAGCGCTGCACCCGGTGGGCGGCTATCGCTATGGCTGTCGTAGACCTGAGCGCCTTCGCGTCCGTAGAGCCGAATCTGGATGCCGGTCTCGGCCTGGACCTTGTCCAGATTTCCGGGCAGGGCATCGTAAACGTGTTTGCGCACGTCTTCGGGGACATAGCGGCCGAAGCCTCTGTTATCCAGAGAGTTGGAAAAGCGGGCATCCACGCCAAGTTCACTTTCCAGCCGATGCGCCACGACGCCTCGAATCTCTACGTCGTAGCCATTCGCCTGAAGGTCCTTGATCAATGAGACCGCGCTGTCACCATTGCCAAGCGTGGTGTCGAGGATAAGATTCCTATGCCCCTCTACTGCTGCCGAACGAAGCTCCTTGGCCCATTGGCTGGCGTCTTCATGTGTGTGGCCGGCCCACGTGTACGGGTGCTGCTGGCGCAGGAGTCGAGCATCAGGATGAGCGCCGCGAAGCTCGTCAGGATCGACCTTTACAACGTCATCGGAAAGCTCAAACTCAACAGCGGTGACCAGTCCACCCTTACCCGCGCCAGGTTGCCCGGCCAGAACGATGGCTCGAGGCATCAGCTGGCTTGTGACTTGGTCCAAACGAGATTCCGGAAGGATGACATCCCTGAGGCGAGCAGAATGTTCCTCTGGACTCAATCGCGGATGGGGAGTATCCACTTAGGGCTGTTCTCCCGATCCCTTGAAATACTCGTATAGTTCATGGAGGCCTTTCATTCCGCCGTTGCCGGAGCGCGCTCGGAACATTAGTTTGAATTTATCGTCAGCCGCTGCAATGGATTGCGTATTACCGGATGCCCGAGCTGCAGTCAGCTCACCTTGAGCGTCATTGATGAATCCGTCGAGACAGTCCTCCAACTTCCACACTGCATCCTCAAATGGCGGCAGGGACTTTATGCGTCGGTTGCTCACCGAATTGAGCGCTTCCTGCAGGCTCTTGATGTGCTCTGGGTAGTCTCTGAGCATCTCTCGAAGCTTCGCCGGAACGGGAGGGTGGGATTGCGGCATGGTAGGTACCTATTCAGCGGCCTGACGCGCTTCCATGAGTATCTGCACTTGTAATGGCAAGTTCAATGCCCCCATGGCCATTCGACTATCAGAAGGTTCCGCTAGTCGCCTCTTGAATGAAGCTCGATGTACTTCCTGAGATCGCTGAGTCTGACCATGCCAATGTTGCTGGATATCGCAAAGGACTGAGCTTTTCCTTTTATTGGGACTGTGCAATTGCCTTCGGGTCGCCTGAAGCTTCGGCAGTTGCTAGTTCACCTCGTGCTTCGGCGAAATAGCCTGTGAAACAGTCCTCCAATAACCATACTGCGGCCATCAAAGGATGGGGCGTAACTCTGTCGCCCATGGCTCACTGAAATGAGAGCTTGCTGTAGCTGTTCGATGTGCTCTGGATAGTCCTTGAGCATTTCCCGGAGCTTCGCCGGAACAGGAGGGGAGGCGAAAGCCATGACTGCCACCTCTTTTGAATATCCATGCGGATTCGAGAATATCCGTGCATGCCTCGGCGAGTCCAATGTCATTTGCGACATCGATAGGGTGCGTTGGCACCGTGCACTTGGACACGGATCTGAATGATTCAGATGTGCGGACGTTAAGGGGGGGGAATGCACGCGTGGCGTGGGTCAACAGCTTGACTTGCCACCTGCCACACAGCTTGCCCGCCAATGCTCCCAGACCTTGGCATCGATGCCGGCCTTCATCGCAATGCCTTGCAGCTCCGCCCAGTTCCTCGGCGAAGGCGAGGCCAGCAGCCCACGCATGAAGGCCTGCATCTTCGCTTCGCCCACCTGCTTCTCCAACGAGAGCAACAGCAAGGGGGCATAGACGTAGCGATACATCTCACCCAGATCCGAGTTGCCGTCGATGGCATCGAACGCGGGCAACGGCTTGTCCTGCTTGTCGATGACCGATTGCAGTCGCGCGATGTAGCGATCCGCCGCGGCATCGCCACCGATCTCCCGCAGCGCCTTGATCGACAGGAATTCAGCGCTGGATTCCAGCAGGACCCAGAAGTAGGGGCCCTGCGGACGGTTCAGCGTGCCGAAGTAGTAGTGGCCCATTTCGTGGGCGATGTACTGCACGCGCCGCTCGGCCTTCTCGCCACCGGCCAGCAGTGAATCGGCCACGTTGCCGATGCTGCCGCTCATGGCGATGGTCGGCCAGGTGGCAAAGCCCCATTCGCTGCCCTCGCGGTCGCGCTCGATCTGGTTGAGCGTGACCATGCGCAGGAAGGTGGGGCGGTCGACCAGTGGTACGCCCAGGTAGCGGCTGTGCACGTCGGCGATCTTCTGCACCGTGCTGGACAGTGCATCGACCTTCGCCGTGGGCAGGGTCTCGTTGAGGATGGTGACCTGCGCGGTGCGGGTGATCGGGCCGCTGCCGCCGAACAGCAGGATCGGACGCGCGTTGTCGCTGCGGAATCGACTCTGCGCACCTTCGATGGCCGGGCTGCCGTTGAGATACAGGAAGCGGCAGCCGGCGCAATCCACCTGCAGGTCGTAGCGGCTTTCGCTGCTGCGCACGCGGGCCTTGGGGTCGAACGCCTGCGGCAGCCATGCGGACTGTTCGGTGAAGCGCGCGCTGTCGCCGTTGAAGGCCATCAGGCCCTTGAAGTCGGTTGGGGCATCGTGCCGGGCGTAGACCGGGAAGGCGCCCACATACTGCACGCAGAGCGTGACGGGTGGCTTGGCCACGGTGTACACGCGTGCCTCGCCATCCACGCCGGGGGCGTACCAGCCTTCGAAGTCCAGCGGCGTGCCATCGGCATCGGTCACCCGCGCGACGTTCAGGCCGGAGTTGAGCACGAAGGTGCCGAGCGAATCGGCAGGTCGATTGGACACGCAGACATCGCCTTCCACGCGGCCGGTCGCTATATCCACCCGCACGCTGCCGGTGGTGAGTGGTGTGGCCGGTTGCGCGGGCGGCGCAGCCAGGCTGGTGGCAGGGGCGAGCAGTGCGGCAACAACGGCGGGCAGCAGGGCCTTCCAAGGGTTCATCGGGCCATCCATGGTGGAGTGCGTTGACTATAGCGCCAACGCAAACCCACCCGAATGCCGGCTAGCCACCCGGACATGTGGCTCTGGCGGAATGCCGTGGCCTTGGGCAGGGGGCTCGAACGGTATGTGCTCCCTATGGAGCACGTGCGATGCGGTTACGAATGGAACAGCAGTAGGCCGAACAGGCAGAACACGGAGATGTGCAGGAAGCCTTGGATGGGAGACGTGCGCTGGCCGTTGAGTGTCTGTGCAGTCAGGAACAAGGTGATCGCCAGCAGCGCAACTTCCATGTCCGATATGCCCATGATGACCTGCTTTCCGGTGAGCAGGCCAATGACCAGGATGGCGGGCACGGTAAGCCCCACGGTCGATACGAAGGCGCCCAGGCAGAGATTGATGGCCCTTTGCATTTCATTGTTCATCGCTGCCTTGATGGCGGTGATCGACTCCGGAGTGAAGACAATGATGGCGATAAGCACGCCACCCGCTGCGGCCGGTGCGTTAAGCGCGGCGATGCCGTAGTCGGTGACCACTGCCAGGTGGTGCGCCAGCAACACGATAGGCAGGATCAGACTGACCAGAAGGATGGAACGCGCCAGCAGGGTACGCCGGGTAGCCGCGCTCACCGGAGCCTTCGGCGTGGCCGGTCCGCGGAGCTCTCCACGCATTGCCGGCATGACCATCATCTGCCCAATGGGCGGTTGGATGAAGTAGTGCCTTCGGCTCCTCATCTGCATCCAGAGGAAGACGACGTAGACAAATACGGTAATGGCCGTGATGCCTATCGCCTGAGCATTGGTGAAGGTGTTCCCGGTGCCGGTGTACTTCGGCAGAATCAGCGTCATGCCGGTCAGTACCATGATCATCGACAGGTAGGTAATGGCACCCTGTGCGTTGTACTCCTGATCACCATTGCGGGCGCCACCGATGAGGCAGGCGCCCAGTACCAGGTTCATGATGATCATCATGACCGCGAAGATGGAGTCGCGGCCAATAGTCGGGTTGTCGCCGGGACCCAGCAGCACCGAGACGATGAGTACGACTTCAATGAGCACGATGGCAAGTGTGAGGATCAACGTTCCGTAGGGCTCACCAAGTGCCTCGGCAAGATGATCGGCCTCGCCGACCACGCCGAACGATGCGGCCAGGATCGTGGCGAATAGTGCGAGGAAGATTCCGCCCGCGATGGCCGGTGTGAGTCCTGCTCCCATCCAGCCCGGCCCCCAGAGCGTGAACACGACCACGACACTCCATGCGCCAAGCAGCAGGGCGATGCTGCGTGGTGGGAGAAGCGAAGATATGGGGTGATGTGCCTTGGCACTGTTCTTTCTTGTCATGTGATGGTCGTGATGCCCGGTGACAGAGGTGTGGCGCGCTTCATCGTCGGCACAGACGCCTGACGGAGTGGTTGTCCTGCTCGCAGGAGGTCGGGCGTGGACAGCTGCCTAGCATCGTGTCTGCCTGATTTCCCGCCGGTGTTGATTGTTCTGACGGCGCAGGCAGGCTAGCGTGAATGTGCGCTGCATTCAAAAAAATCACATTTGTAATCTTTGGCACGATGTTGCTTGCAGAGACGGCCAGGAATCTCCCCGGCCGTCTGTTACACCTTTCACGTCGGCCAGGAACACCACTAGCGCCCGTGGTTGCGTTGCCGCTGGCTGTGGCCCCGGCCATGGTGGCGGTTGCCGTAGTGGCGATCGCGCTGCCAACGGCGATCATGGCCACGGTCATGCTGGCTACTGCGGTAGTCGCGGCGATCGTAGCGGTCATGGCGACGATCATTGCCATGCGACGTGGACAGGTTGCCGATGGCACCGCCCGCTACGGCGCCGCCGACGGTGGCTGCAGGGTCGCCGTTGGAGAGCATGTGGCCCGCAATGCCGCCTACCACCGCACCGGCGATGGTGTGCTTGTCCTTCTTTGACAGTGCGCTGGCATTGCCGGCTGCCGCGATGCCAGCAAGCAGTGCCAACGTTATCGCCAGACCACGGAAGCGGGGCGCGGAAGTACTGGTCATGTTCGGATCTCCTGGGAGGTGTGTGCCACGTTGGATGGGGAGTACGCAGGCACCCGGTTCCTGCAGGTATGACGCTGGTGACTCAACATTGTCGGAACATTGCCCTGGCCCGAGGCCCGCTGCGGGTATTCATCTGGCAGCCGGAAGAATGGGCTCGCAGCCCAACGCTTTTAGGAAGAACTCCGGTGAGCCGAAATTGCCGGATTTGAGCGCGATGCTGATCGACGTTCCCGCGATTGCCGAATAGCCGGTGCACCAGGGAACTCCGGGGTCGATCTGCTCGCCGACCTGGAACTGTTCAAGCCGAAGCGCCTGTACGACGGCGCCGGACGTCTCGCCGCCAGCCACCACCAGCCGACGCACGCCGCGCTTGACCAGGCCGCAGGCGATCCGGGCGATCTCGGCTTCGATCAGGGCGCCAAGCTGTCCTGTGCCGTCCTGGGCCTGTACGCGGCGTACATCCTCGGGAGATGCGGTTGAATAGATCAGAGCAGGCGTGTGGCCGGCATGCTGCATGGCCCAGCGCAGGGCTTCACTCGCGACGTCTTCGCCTGTGGCAATGCGCAGTGGATCCAGCGCAAGCGCAGGATGCCCGGCGGCGATGAACGTGGCGATCTGCCCACGTGTGGCTTTGGAGCAGCTTCCGGCCAGCAGGGCGCACGGTCCCGTTGCGCGCGCGGGCAGTGCGGTACCTTCGGGCTGCAGGTTCCAGTTCGCGGGCAGGTGAAGGGCAATTCCGGACGCCGCGGTGATGAGTGGAAGATCCTTCAGTGCCGGTGCCAGCCGTTCAAGATCCTGGTTGTCCAGGGTATCGACGATGGCGATCTCCACGCCCTCTGCCTGCAGTCTGCACAGCGCCTCGCGTATGGCTGCGCTGCCACCGGCGATGATCGAATGCGGTAGCAGCCCAACCCGCCGCTGGGTCTGCGCACCGAGCACGCGCACGAGGTTGGCATCGGTCATCGGCGTAAGCGGGTGATGCTGCATGCCGGACTCGCTCAGCAGCGCGTCACCCACGAACAGATGCCCTTTGAACACCGTGCGCTGGTTGTCCGGAAACGCGGGTGCAGCGATGGTGAACTCCGCACCCAGGTACTGCATCAATGCGTCGATGACGGGCCCGATGTTGCCCTGCGGTGTGCTGTCGAACGTGGAGCAGTACTTGAAGTAGAGCTGATCTGCACCCTGGGTGCGCAGCCACTGTGCAGCGTCAAGCGACTGCTGGACGGCGTCGCTGGCGGGTACACTGCGCGTCTTGAGCGCGATGATGACTGCGTCGGTAGCTTCCCGGAGGGGACTGTCGGGCACGCCGAGTGCAAGCACCACCCGCATGCCGGCACGTACGAGGTTGTTGGCCAGGTCGGTGGCACCGGTGAAATCGTCGGCGATTCCGCCGAGTTTGATGCGTGGCATGGCCGCACCGCCGGAGATTCCGTCGGTGCGATTGGAAGGGGCGTGGCGCATGTTGAATGGGACTCGGCAGAGGAGGGACCTTCTGGGCAGCAGACAGGCAATCAACGCATGAAGTCGTCATCCATGTAGGCGCGGATGATGGACTCGAAGTCTGGGTCGGCGCGCAATCCCAGTGCTTGGGCGCGCGTGGTGTCCCAGCGTCCGGGCCAGCTGCCGACGATCCGTTCGATGCGCTCGTCCGGTTGCCAACGGATACGGTCGGCGGTGGCGTCGCCCGCTACGATGCGGAGCGCCTGCGCCATTTCGCACGCGGTGACACTGACGCCCGGAAGATTGATGGGCGATCCGTTGTCGAGCCGCGCCGCATCCAGTTCGCTGCCTGCAATCAATGCGGCGACGGCACTGCGGGGGGACAGCAGCCAGAGGCGGGTTTGGGGATGGACCGGGCAGGCGGCGGGCTCTCCGTTGAGCGGTTCGCGGATCATGCCGCTGGCGAACGAGGACGCCGCTGCATTGGCCCTGCCGGGGCGGACGCTGATGGTGGGTAGGCGCAGTACGCGGCCATCGACGAAGCCGCGCCGGGTGTAGTCGGCCAGTAGCAGTTCGGCGACGGCCTTCTGCGTACCGTAGGACGACTGTGGGCGCAGTGCGGTGTCGTCACGCACGGTATCGGGCAAGGCGCCACCATAGACGGCCACCGAGCTGGTGAAGATCACCCGGGGTCGATGGCCCGCGTCGCGGCAGGCGTCCAGCAGGTGGCGCGATGCATCCAGATTGATGCGCATGCCCAGATCGAAGTCTGCTTCGGCCTGGCCGCTGACCACGGCGGCCAGGTGGAAGATGATCCGTGTATTGCCATCGATGGCGTCGCGCAGTGTTGATTGGTCGGCGATGTCGCCGACGCGAGCCCGGACGCGGAGTTCGCCGAGAGTATCGGCCGGGACGACATCGAGCAGGTCGATGCGGGTTATGGGCACTTGCGTGCCGTCGATCCGGAGGTGTCCTTTCGCGAGCAACCTGCGAGCCAGGCGCTGGCCGAGGAAGCCGGCCCCGCCGGTGATGAGTACTTTCATGTGATGGAACCTCGATGGGATGGCAATGGGGTATCCGCCGCCGGGCTTGTACCCGTGAGCCGCAGATACGGGCGCGCCCACCCCAAGCCCTGGCGCGTTCCGGCTCTGGGGTGGTACTCGCACCCGACCCAGCCCGGGTAGCCGAGCGTGTCGAGCTGCTCGAACAGGTAGGCGTAGTTCACTTCGCCCAGGTCGGGTTCGTGGCGATCCGGGACGCCAGCGATCTGGATGTGGCCGATGCCGGCAATATCCCGGCGCAGGGACATGGTCAGGTCGCCTTCGACGATCTGGCAGTGGTAGCTGTCGAATTGCACCTTCAGGTTGTCGACATTGAGTTCGCGGCGGATGGCGTGGGCCTCGGCCTGCCGGGAGAGGAAGTAGCCGGGCATGTCGCGCGGGTTGATCGGCTCGATCAGTACGGTGATGCCGGCGCTTGCGGCTTCTGACGCGGCATGTGCGAGATTTTCCAGATAGATGGCCCGGTGCGCGTCCGGGTCTTGGTCGCTGCGCAGCAGGCCCGCCATGACGTGCAGATTGCGATTGCCGAGCCTGACGGCATACTCGAGCGCCTGCTGCACGCCCCGGCGGAAATCGTCTCCGCGGCCTGGTAGGGACGCCAGTCCGCGCTCACCGGCGTGCCAGTCGCCGGGAGGTGTGTTGAACAGCACCAGGTGCAGTCCATGCTCCTGCAATCGTGATTGGATCTCGGCCACCGCGTGCTCGTAGGGAAACAGGAACTCCACGCCCTGGAACCCTTCGCTTGCCGCAGCGGAGAAGCGCTGCAGGAATGGGTGCTCGGTGAACAGGGTGCTGAGGTTCGCGGCCAGGCGTGGCATACGTGTTCCTTGTCCAGCGGGAGAGGTCAACGATTAACCAGACGTGCCGGTGTCAGCCAGACGGCGATCGCGCCGAGCACCAGCAGCCCGGCCAGCACGTGCATGCCGGTCTGCGTGGAGTGGGTCACGTCCTTCAGGTAGCCGATCATGTAAGGGCTGACGAAGCCCGCCAGATTGCCCACCGAATTGACCAGGGCAATGCCTGCGGCGGCTGCGGTCCCAGAGAGGAAGGCCGTGGGCAGCGACCAGAACAGTGGGGCGCAGCTGAGCACGCCGGCCGCTGCCAGCGACAGGAAGACCAGCGACAGGGCCGTGTTGTCGGCGAAGGAAGCGGCGGCGGTGAATCCAACCGCACCGGCCAGTGCAGGCACGATAAGGTGCCAGCGACGTTCACGATGACGGTCGGCGCTGTGGCCCAGCAAGTTCATCACCACAATGGCGCAGAGGAAAGGAATGGCACTGAGCAGGCCGATGTGCAGCGCGCTGCTCACACCAGTGGACCTGATCAGGGTGGGCATCCAGAACGTCAGGCCATACTGCCCGGCAACAAAGGTGAAGTAGATGAGGCACATCCACCAGACACGCTTGTCGGTGAAGATCCCGCGCAATGAATGCTGCTGGGTACCCGAAAGCGATTGATCGACTTCGATTGCGTGGGCCAGTACGCGCTTCTCATCTTCTTTCAGCCACTTTGCACTGCCAATGCCGTTGTCCAGATAGGCCACGGTCACGAAGCCGATGGCAATGGCGGGTATTGCTTCGATCACGAACATCCATTGCCAGCCCTGCAGGCCGTGGACGCCCTGGAAGGCTTCCATTATCCAACCGGACAGCGGATTGCCGAAGATGCCGGCCACCGGAATGGCTGACATGAAAAGTGCGATGATGCGCGCTCGACGCTGCGCCGGGTACCAGTACGTCAGGTACAGGATCACGCCGGGGTAGAAGCCCGCTTCTGCGACACCCAGCAGGAAACGCAGGATATAGAAGCCCGTTGGCGTTTCAACGAACATGAACATCGCCGACAGGATGCCCCAGGTCACCATGATCCGGGCGATCCACAGGCGTGCTCCGACACGTTGCAGCAGCAGGTTGCTGGGTACCTCGAACAGGAAGTAGCCGAGGAAGAAGACGCCTGCGCCGAGGCCGAACACCGCCTCACTGAACCCCAGGTCCTGCGACATCTGCAGCTTGGCAAAGCCCACGTTGACCCGGTCCAGATAGGCGATCACGTAGCAGAGCATCAGGAACGGAACCAACCGCCAGAAGACCTTCGCGTAGGCGCGTGTGGCGATGTGGATGTCCGCATCCGAGGATGGAGTGGCGGTGACCGGATGGCTCATCGAGTGTCTCCGAAGGGCAGCATGGCTCTGGGCTGTATTGGATGGCGTGGGCCGAGCGAGGCGGAGATCACCATCGCACCCCGAACGTGGCGTGTAGATCGGCCAGCGCGATGGCATCCAGTGGCTCTGGCCTTGGACGCGTCATCAGCCACAGCCGCGCGGTTTCCTCGAACTCTTCCAGCGCATACGCGGCATGACTCACGCTGGGGCCCCACAGCACGGGTCCCAGGCGCTCGAGCAGTACGCCACGAACCAGTCTGGCCAGCGCAGCAACCTCCTGGGCAACGGCAGGGTGTCCGGGGCGTTGGTAGCGGATCAGCGGTATGCGGCCGACCTTCATGACCTGGTAGGGCGTGACGGGCGGCAGCACTTCGTGCTCGCGCCATACCTCGGCGAGGGTGAGGGCCACCAGATGTGTGGAGTGGGTGTGCACGACGCCGCCGGCGTTGGGATTGCCGAGATAGATGCCCTGGTGCAGGACCAGGGTCTTGGAAGGCCTTTCCCCGGAGAGCCAGTTGCCTGAGCGGTCAACCTTGGAAAGTGCCGCCGGATCAAGTTGGCCAAGGCAGGCGTCGGTGGGGGTGATCAACCAACCGTCGTCCAACCGCGCGCTGATGTTGCCGGCCACGCCTACGGTATAGCCTCGATCAAAAAGTTGAGTGCCGACCCGGCAGATCTCCTCCCGGATGCGTGCTTCGTTGCGATCGTGCGTGCTCATTCAGCACTGCCTCGGAGCAGACGGGAATCGCCGAGCGCCGGTGACGGCGTCCCTGCGCTGAACCGACAGCAACAACGCGCTTGCCCACTGCTTCACGTGCATGCATCCGATATCTGCGGAAGTGCCTGTGTATGTCAGTTCGAATCTGCCGCCAATCGAAAGATCGTGAAAAAGTGTGTCGTTGCACCGGTACGCAGCGCATTGGCCTGTGCCAAGCGTTCGAGGATGGTGGCGGCTCGCAGTGACGGCGCGCGATGCGGCATTGGGCTGTACGGGAGCGCACTGAAATGAATCGCAACATCTGCACAATTGCGCAGCGCCTGGGGCCCGGCTAGCGTTCTTCCACCACCGCGGGGTTGCCATGCGGTTCGTTGCGGAGGACAGCAGGATGATCCTTGAAGTGCACGTTGGCGCGCGTCCAACACACGTGATCTCCCGGTCGCTTGGGATTGCACTTCTGGTGGGAATTGCCTGCTGGAGTGATCGATCGGCGGCGTCGGACCTGGCAAGGGCGTGCGACGATCTGGGCGCATCAGCACGCGCGGGATCGATCCAGATTCATCGTCACCTCAACGATGATCCCAACAAGGTGGTGTTCAATGCCAAGGACATCCGGGGAGGGACCGGGGTGGCGGTAGGTGGTCAATCCGCATTTCTGACCGAGGCGATGATTGCCCGGATGGATACCTCTCCATCGCGGGAACTCAGGACCGGTGGTACCTATGTCACCTCTGCCAGAAAGGCGGATGTGGGCTCGATTGCAGCGTGTGACATCGTCGGCGTCATTCTGCCGGAGAGTGTTCGCGATCCAGCGGTTGCCAGTCCCCGGCACGAAGTGCCCAGCATCAGCTTCAGGCTGCTTGTGCCCCTCGACTGGAATGGGCTGTTGAAAGGAAAGCTCATCCAGTTCGGTGGCGGACTGTTCAATGGTGAGGTTGGAGATCCGGGATCGGTTCTGCAGAACTTCAATTTCTGGTCTGGAGGTGTTGCGCCGCTCGGCAAAGGCTATGCGCTGGTGACCAGCGATTCGGGACATCGAGGCAAGAGCAGTTCCCTGGCCTTTGCGAAGCTCCCCGCACCTGGCTACACAGTGGCTCAGCAAGTAGCAGTGAAGAACTACGCCGGTGAGCACATCAAGCGCGTCCGCGATACCACCACGGCCATTCTCCAGCAGCTGTCGCTTGCCCGGCCGGCACGAACCTACTTTGTGGGCATCTCGACAGGCGGCAGGGAGGCGCTCAAAGCGGTTTCCCGGTTTGGCGCTGACTACAACGGTGCGATTTCCGTGGCGCCAGCCTGGGACGTGACCGCAGGTACCACAACGGGCGAGCGCTGCAATGGACTGACTGTCCGGTCAAAGGGTTTCCGCGATCTGGTCAAGCCAACCGCACCCGGCGCGACGTTGGATGAGAAGCTGGACAACTTCTGCCAAATGGTGGATCTGGCCTGGCAGCCCGCGGACGATCTGATGGCGTTCGGCGCAGCCGGCGGCAAGCTGCTGATCGTGCAGGGTACGAGTGACAAGATCGTGCCTGCGAGCAAGACGGATCTGTACTGGAACCGTTTCGCGGCGCTGACGCCGGAATGGGATGAGTTTGCTCGCTATTACCAGATCCCGGGCTTCGATCACGGTTATGGCTACGTCCCTGATTTCGATCTGATTGGTGTGCTGGATCGCTGGGTGGATGACCACGCACAGGCGCCGGAGGTGCAGCAGCTTGGCTACCGGTACGCGCTTGCGACGGTTCCCGGGGTGCTCTGGGAGGGGCTCTTCCATGGCATCCGCCTGCCATGGAACGTGCATGCGCAGGAGAGGAAGACGGTCTGCCAGTACCCATCGACTTCCACGCTCGCGGTCAACGCCTTCAACTGGCGTGATGCCGGGGAGTGCACGAAGCGCTAGCCACGCCTTCGGTACGGACGACAGCGGCTTGCCGATACCGGCGGCCCTACCGCGACTCATCCACCAGAAACGATGGACCATCCGATGAAGATCAGATCCAGGGCGTCTGCAATCGTCATGGCCTCGCTCGGCTCGCTGGCAGCGCCTGCGATGGCCGCGGAGTTCGACGCACGCAGATACCTCAGCGGCGACTGGAACGGGGCCCGGAAATCGCTGGCGGAGACTGGCGTACAGCTCCGGCTGCAGTACATCAATCAAAGCGCGCATAACGTGAGCGGTGGTGATCGTCGCGCAACGGCCTATGCCGATCAGATATTCGCTGCCGGCATCTTCGACCTGGAAGCTTTGTGGGGCTGGAAGGGGGCGGAGTTCCAGATTGAAGTGGCCAACCGCAACGGCGCTTCGGTGAGCAGCGAGGCCGGCATTGGCGCGTTGATGGGACCGCAGTTCATCTACGGCCGCGGCACCGTGACACGCCTGCGCCAGTTTTCGATCACCCAGCGCTGGCTGGATGATCGGTTGAGCCTGAAGGTGGGCCGGATCCACCCGGGAGCGGATTTCTTCGGTGCCAGCTGCACCTTCCAGAATCTGACGTTCTGCAATGCCGGTGTGTCCAATCGCATCAGCGACCGTTGGTTTGGCGCGCCGCTGAGTGCGCTGGGTGCGCAGGTGACATTCAGTCCTGACGCCCGATGGTTCTTCAGGGTTGGAGGGTACGACGCCAATCCGCAGAACCTGTCGAAGGAGCAGGGCTTGAGGCTGGGCACCTCCGGCGATGACAACGGGACGCTGCTGGTGGCCGAAGTCGAGTTCAGGCCCGCATCCGGAAGCGGAAAGGAAGGCTCGTACCGCCTTGGCGTTGCCCGCAACAGCAGCGACCTGGCACTGCTCGTCAATCGAGCGGGGTATCCCGCCGGCACTACTGCAGATGCGGTCGGATCACACGATACCGATCGCGCGCTCTACGCCAGCTTCGAGCAGCAGCTCACGCGCAATGATGCGGGAGGAGGACTGCGCCTGTTTGGTAGCGTGATCCGCGGCGATCAGCGGGTAACCCGGATCGGTGAGGTGATCAGTCTCGGTGCGACATATCGCGCACCGTTCGCATCACGGCCGAACGATCGTATCGGCGTGGCGATCGGGCGCGCGTCGATCAGTTCCGAGCTGACATCGGCCCAGCGGCGGCTCGCCCTTGATCTGCCGGAGCGGGTGGGCGCCGTTGGCGTGCAGCGGCATGAGATTCCCATTGAAGTGAACTACGGGATTGCCGTGGCCCGCGGTATCGAGCTCATGCCGAACATCCAGCACGTGAGGCACCCGGGCGGCCGCGACGTGAGCAGCGCCACGATCCTGGGCCTGCAGTTGAACGTTGAACTATGACGGGGACCGGGCCAGCTGCCCGGCAACCGGATCCAATCGTGGGTAGCGGACAGTGGAGATGACATGAAGGATCCGTCGATCGCGTTGCAGCAGGGAGCTCATGCTGCGCCCCGAAAAGGGGCATGGTGGGTTCTGGGTATCCTGTGTTTCGTGTACATGCTGAACTTCCTGGATCGTCAGCTTCTTTCGATCCTGGCCAAGCCCATCCAGGACGAGCTGGGAGTCAGTGATGGCCAGCTCGGTCTGATCGGTGGCCTCTACTTTGCGCTGTTCTACTGCATCCTTGCCATTCCGGTCGGATGGTTGGCGGACCGGACCAATCGGGTCAAGGTGCTCGCGTTCTCCTGCGGCCTCTGGAGCGCTGCCACTGCGGCATGCGGCATGGCATCGAGCTATCCGCAACTGGTGATGGCACGGATGATGGTCGGTGTGGGCGAGGCCGGTGGCGTGCCGCCTTCTTACGCGATCATCACCGACTATTTCCCACCACACCTGCGCGGTCGGGCACTTGGGTTGTTCAACCTGGGGCCCGCGATCGGCCAGTCGCTGGGTGTAGCACTCGGTGCATGGATCGCTGCCGCATACGACTGGCGGCTGGCGTTCATCGTGCTGGGCGTGGTGGGGGTGGTCGCGGCTGTGTTCGTGTACGTGGTCGTCAAGGAACCCGAGCGGGGCGGGCTTGATGCCAGGCCTGCAGTGGCTGCGAATGCACCTGTGCAACGCGCCGAGCCCGCCCGCTTCTGGTCCACGTGCAGGATGTTCCTGACCACGCCCAACCTGATGATTGCCGCACTGGGCGCGGCCGCAAACCAGTTCGTAACCTACGCCATCATGGGGTTTGCGACCTTGTTCCTGATGCGCGAGAAGGGCATGACGCTTCAGCAGGTGGCGATCTTCTACGCACTGGTGGTGGGCGTGACGGTCTGTGGCGGCATGTATGCCTCCGGCCGCCTGCTGGATGCCTTCAAGAAGCGATCCAGGGCGGTCTATGGCGTGCTGCCGGGTGTGGCCATGATCCTGGCATTGCCCTTCTTCATCGGCTTCGTCTGGGCCCCTACCTGGCAGCTTTCACTGCTGATGCTGGCCCCACCGATGTTTCTCGGCTTCTTCTATCTCACCCCATGTGTGGCTCTGGTCCAGGAGGAGGTGCAGCCCAACCAGCGCGTACTCTCCGGAGCGATCCTGCTGCTGATCATGAACCTGATCGGCCTGGGGCTGGGACCGACCTACCTGGGACATGCCAGCGATGCATTTTCGGGGACCAGCCCTGGGAACTCGTTGCAGATGGCGTTCTATACGCTGGCGCCCTTCTTTGTCCTGGCATCAGTGCTGTTCCTGGTGCTGGCCCACCGCCTGCGCCGTGAGCGTTCCCCGGAGGTTCCGTGACGACGCCCTGGACGTGTGACGGAGACATGCAGCCCTTTGCGCTGACCCTGGACAAGTTCCTGCTGCATGCAGCCAGGTGGCGCGGTACGGTCGAGGTATCGACGGCGCATGAGGATGGGACGGTCAGCCGTACCAGTTATGCGGACCTGTGCACTCGCAGCCGGCGGGTATCGAGGCTGCTGCAGCTGCATGGGGTAAATCGTGGTGAACGGGTGGCTACGCTTGCATGGAATACCCAGGGACACCTTGAAGCCTGGTTCGCGATCATGGGCATCGGCGCGGTGTGCCACACACTGAATCCCCGCCTGACGGCAGAGCAGCTGGCGGCGATGGTGATCCAGTCGGGGGCACGTATCCTGCTGGCGAGTGCGGATCTGCTCGCGCAGGCGCAGCAGATTGCGGCGCTGGCTCCCGACATCCGTTGTATCTGGATGCTGGATCAGGCCAGTCATCCGGCTGCTGCGGCCGGACCGGTGGACCTGCAGGCGCTCGAGCGTCTGTTGGGTGATGTCACTGAGCCGGCGGAGTGGGGGGACTTTCCCGAGACTTCACCGAGCGGGCTGTGTTTCACCTCCGGGACGACGGGAGCGCCCAAGGGCGTGACGTACACCCATCGTTCCAGCTACCTGCACACGTTGCGCGTGCTGCAGGCCGAGATGATGGCGATCACGGGTGAGGACAGCGTGCTGCTGGCCGTGCCGATGTTCCATGCCAATGCCTGGGGGCTGCCGTTCGCCGCTGCGGCGGTTGGCGCACGCCTGGTCTTGCCTGGTCGTCATCTTGAGGGTGCGCGTCTTGCGCGCCTGATCCAGTCGGAGGCGGTAACAGTGGGGGTAGGGGTGCCGACTGTCTGGTTGGCGCTGCTTGAGCATGTGGAAGCAGAAGATCTCGCCCTTCACTCTCTGCAGCGCATCATCGTAGGTGGTGCGCCGCTGGCGCCCGCGCTGATGGAGCGGCTGGAGCGGCGCCTGGATGTGGTGGTACAGACCAGCTGGGGCATGACCGAACTTTCTCCCTGTGGCACGTTGGCGCCGCCGGAGGGGGCGGGTTCGGCGGCACAGTCCGGGCGACCGGCGCTCGGTCTGGATCTTCGGATGGTTGATGAGTTTGGGCAGCCTTTGCCAACGCAGCGTGGCGTGGAGGGACACCTGCAGGTACGCGGTGCGGCTGTGCTCCAGCGCTACTTTGGTGAAAAGGAGGATGCGGTGGATGCGGAGGGCTGGTTTGCCACCGGTGACCTTGCACGCCTCGACGCCAAGGGCAATCTTTCCATTACCGGCCGCGCCAAGGACCTGATCAAATCGGGCGGCGAGTGGATCAATCCGGCCGAGATCGAAGCACTGGTGGGCGCAGTTCCGGGCGTGGCCCTGGCCGCCGTCATTGGACGTCCGGACCCCAGGTGGGGCGAGCGGCCGATACTGATTGTAGAGGTTTCCGGAGAAGCGTCGCTGGACGACAACGCATTGCTGGCCGCGCTGCGCGACCACGTCGCGTCATGGTGGATTCCCGACGCGGTGTACCGGCTTGAGCGCATGCCATTGGCTGTCACTGGAAAGATCGACAAGAACCGGCTGCGGGCAGAGTACGCATCGGCCCGGGAACGGAACAGGGCGGGAGGAGACCAGCACAATGAGATTGGATGAACGCGTTGCCATCGTGACGGGAGCAGGACAGGGCCTGGGCCGTAGTCACGCTCTTTACCTTGCCGGGAAAGGGGCGCGTCTGGTGATCAACGATCTGGACGTACACGCTGCCGAAGCGGTGCAGGAGGCGGTGGTAGCGGCCGGGGGGGAAGCCATTGCCTGCAGCGGCTCAGTCACGGACGAAGCATCCGTGCAGTCGATGGTGGCCGATGCGCTCGCGCGCTGGGGCAGGATCGACATCCTCGTCAACAATGCCGGAATCCTGCGCGACAGGAGCTTTGCGAAGATGAGCCTGGATGATTTCCGTCAGGTGATGGACGTGCATCTGATGGGTGCGGTGATCTGCAGCAAGGCGGTCTGGGACATCATGCGGGCGCAGAACTATGGGCGGATCGTGATGACGACATCATCGTCGGGATTGTTCGGGAACTTTGGCCAGGCGAACTATGGCGCGGCCAAGATGGCACTGGTGGGTCTGATGCAGACGCTTGCCATCGAAGGCGCGAGATATGGCATCCGGGTCAACGCGCTGGCGCCCACGGCGGCTACCTCGATGACGTCCGGCGTGCTTTCCGATGATCAGTTGATAGCACTGGATCCGGCGTTGGTGAGCCCTGCGCTGTTGGCGCTGGTAACGGAATCTGCTCCGACCCGTGCGATTCTCTGTGCGGGTGCCGGACACTTCGCGCGCGCAAACGTGACACTGACTCCCGGTATACGCATTGGCGGAGGAGCCTGGGCAGGAGAAGCAGTGGTGGCGCACTGGGTTGCGGTGTCCGACCGGGATGGCGAGATCGTGCCGGAGTGCGGGTGGGAGCAGGTTGAGCAGGAAACGGGTCGATCGCCGGGGTGATTCGATGAAATGGCACGGGCCGTGAAGATCAGTCGTCGATCAGCAGGTGCGCCAGTGCGCGTCCCGCCTCCACGGCAGAGTCCAATGTCGGGAAGCGGCGTCCTGTTCCAGCGAAAGGTGGGTGGCCCTCGATCACCACTTCGAGTATCTCGAATATGCCGGGATAGGATTGGGTGATGGTGCATTCATATCTGCATCTGGCGTGGTAGCCGTGGATTCGTGCGCGCAGTAGTACAGACGGCATGGATGCTTCCATAGATTCAGCGGCGCGCATGCTAAACGCGTTGGCAGGTGGACAAAAGTCACATTCCGTTGCTGATTCAGCAAAGACCGTGTTAACCGCTACACTGGCGGCCTACGCTCGATGGAGTCACGCCCATGTTCAGTGGAAAGGTCGCGGTGGTTACCGGATCCACCAGCGGTATCGGTCTTGGCATTGCCACCGCGCTGGCGCGGCGAGGCGCCGATATCGTGTTGAACGGATTCGGCGATGCGTCGGAGATCGAACGCATCCGTTCCAACCTGGAAGCTGAGTTCGGCATACGGGTGGCGCATGATGGCGCCGATCTTTCCCGTGGCGAGGCGGTGCGCGGAATGATTGACCACGCCGTTGCGAAGATGGGGCGCATCGACATCCTGGTGAACAATGCAGGTATCCAGCACACCGCGTCGATCGAGGAATTTCCCATCGAGAAGTGGGATGCGATCCTCGCGCTGAATCTCTCGGCGGTGTTCCATGCAACGGCGGCCGCCTTGCCCCATATGAAGCAGCGGGGCGCCGGCCGCATCATCAACATTGCGTCGGTACATGGGCTGGTGGGCTCGGTGAACAAGTCGGCCTATGTGGCGGCCAAGCATGGCGTGGTGGGGTTCACCAAGGTGACCGCGCTGGAGAACGCGGGCACCGGCATCACCGCCAATGCGATCTGCCCGGGCTGGGTGCGGACGGCGCTGGTCGAGCGGCAGATCACCGCGTTGGCCGAGCGCGAAGGCACGGATCAGGAATCCGCCGCGCGCGCGCTGCTGGCTGAGAAGCAGCCTTCGTTGCAGTTCGTGACGCCCGAGCAGCTCGGCGAGATGGTGGTGTTCCTGGCCTCGGACGCTGCGGCGCAGATTACCGGCACGGCGCTGCCGGTGGACGGGGGCTGGACGGCGCGCTAGCTGGCGGGCTGTGCCCGTCGTTGCAGCATCGGCAGCGCCACCAGCGTGGCGAGAATGGTGAACAGCACCAACGACGCACCCACCGTGCCGAAGCCCAAGCCGCCCTTTTCCAGTGGCTTGGTGAGGAGGTCGCCGAAGGTGGCACCGAACGGGCGGGTGAGCACGAAGGCGATCCAGAACAGGATGACCCGGTTGATGCCCTTGATGCGGGTGGCCAGTGCGGTGAGCGCGATGAGGCTGCCGATCAATAGCGCGCCGCCGGTGAAGCCGAGCCCGGAATCGTCGGCGAGGAAATCGCCCAGGGCGGTGCCGAGCGTGTTGGAGAACAGCACGGCGGTCCAGTAGAAACCTTCGGCGCGGCGCGATGCGATGTTGCTGACCGAGATCGACTTTTCCGACAGGCGCCACGCCAACAGCACCAGCGCCAGGCAGCCGGCCAGCAGGCTGGCGCCGGTGGCGTAGCCCAGGCCGAGCGTGCGGTCGAGCAGGTCGGACAGGGTGGTGCCGGCGGTGCTGGTGGCCAACACCACCGACCAGAACAGCACGGGGTGAAAGCGCCGCGCCGACAGCTGCACGGCCAGCAGGCCGGCGAAGACCGTGAGCAGGATGGCCGAGCTGGCCACGTAGCCCAGGTTGAGCGTCATCGACAGCAGATCGCCAGCGGTCTCGCCGAGGGTGGTGGCGGCGATCTTCATCACCCAGAAGCCGAGGGTGACCGCCGCCACTTTGCTGTGCAGGGACTCTGCGTCTGAAGCAGTCATCGAAGGTCGTCTGGGGAGCCTGCGGGTGATGCTGTGGCGGGCGGCGTCGGAGTGCAGTCGGAACCGGGTTCGGTGAGGGTGAGCGTAGGGCGGCGTTCAGCCGGCGCTGGTCAGTCGATATCATCGACAATCGTGTAAGCGATTCATCCGCACAGAATCACCGCTTCAGGAGTCAAGGATGTCCGACGTATCGCTAAGGTCCAGCATAATTGTTGCAGTTGTTTCTTCCGTGCTCAGCTCTGTCCTGACTCTGGGGGGCGGTCTGATGCTGCAATCGTACATATCAGAGAAGAGCGAAGCTGAAAGATTCGCTGAAGGCGCCCAGCTTACCTTCCAGGAAACGGTAGTTCTCCTCAATGAAGGCTACTTGGCCCTGAAGCAGCTGGGGTTCTACCCCGATATCACGGACGGTTCTAAAAGAGCCGCAACCTTCTGATCCTGCCTGGCGACCCTTCGCCGCAT